>JAAHGS010000046.1 GCA_010692645.1 Symploca sp. SIO2E9 | reverse complement strand
CAAGGGTGCTGAGAAGGAGCGTAGGGGCGTAAGCGGTACGCCCCTACAACATGGTTGTAGAGAGGGTCTGACGGGGGCTGGCGACGTCTTGTTAATAGTTCTAGAAACTCAGAACCAGGTTGGAGAGGCGTTCGCTCAGAGAAACTAATCACATCCTTCAAGAATCCCCACGTATGCCAGACTAGGGAGTACTTGACACTCCTCGCGAGTAGAGCAACGAGGATTCTTTCTTCACGGGGATTGTTATGAACTTGCCCTCAGAAAGCATACACCGACTGTCCGGCGGCGTTTGAAGCGATGTTTTTCGAGTTCTCGCCTTAACGACTTCCACATTTGTACAAGATCTAGGATTTATGCTACCAGGGTTCCGGATCAGAAGTTGTCCGCTAGACCTACTTCGCCTTTTGTATGTGCGCATTACCGCGCTTGAGCAATCTAGCACGAAGAAAAGTCCCCCTACAAGGGGGAGGCACCAATCCCATTTTTTGGTCAATTAAGCACCAGCTAGAACAAAATCAACTTCGTCTGCTCCGTCAGTTTCCCCCTGACCAGATGTAATTTGTTCACCATTGACTTCCACAGCAAAAGGTGTATCCTCTAGGCTGAGATTGTAGTCAGTTGCTTCTGTTGTATATCCCACGCTAGCAACCATCTGACGACCTGCATCTGTGTAGATAAAGGCTAACATTTGGTTCTTTTCTTTCTGATTATCGTAGGTCCAAATTACCATGTATTGTTGATCCTGATAGTCAAAGACCTTAGGCGCACGAGTGGGAACGTAACGACCAGGAGCACCAAAACTCGCATCCAGAAACTCTTGAATGGAGCTGTCTTCCACATTGGCATAGGCAACTTCAGCTGTAGATGTAGGTTCAGCATCACCTGCACTTTCGTCTACGTCCTCTTCCTTGCCACGATTACGGAAGTAATCTACAGCTAGTTTAGTTCCGATTCCACCAACAGCAGCTACACCTGCACCAAGTAGTATATTGCGCAGTTTACCCATTATTTTCTCCTGTGCTATTGCCAGTATTTCAGGTAAATAGTATCACTCTCAGTACCAATTGCTAAACGGAAATTTGATTAGCTTTTTAGAGGGGGAGATGGGGAGATGGGAAAATCTGACTTTTCACGGCATCTTTTTGAGTTGTGCGATCGCTTCGTTGACCAACTTCCCTAAGCCTGATGCTCTCGTTAGTTGTTTTCATTAAAGCTTAATAGTTGATAATTAATCTTGGGGAAAATCAACGCTTTTGCGTGGTTTCAGGACTTACCGTGAAAAGTCAGATGGGGAGATGGGGAGATGAGGAGAGGGAGAGATGGCAACTTGGTCTGAGCTACAAAAAGATTTGATTAATCACTTAAAATTGCTATAGCAGCTTCATTAGCATCATGTCCACAGCCCTCAAACTAGTATCTGAAAATCTTTGCTTCGGCGGTACAGTTGGTTTTTACTCTCATCCATCTCAAACTTGCAATTGCGTGATGCGGTTTGCCGTCTACCAACCGCCCCGAGCTAAATCAGAACTGGTACCTGTTCTCTATTTTCTTTCTGGTCTCACTTGTACTGAAGAGAATTTTATGGTAAAATCTGGGGCGCAGCAATTTGCTGCAAAGTATGGCTTGATGCTAGTTGTCCCCGATACCAGCCCTCGCCATACAGGTATCCCTGGTGAAGACGATGACTGGGACTTCGGTACTGGTGCTGGCTTTTATGTGGATGCAACTGTTGGGCCTTGGGCCTCTCACTACAGGATGTACAGCTACGTGGTTGAAGAGCTGCCTGCTGTGATTGCCGAGCATTTCCCAGTACAAGTGGAGCGACAGGGCATTTTTGGTCATTCCATGGGCGGTCACGGAGCCCTAGTTTGTGCCTTGAGAAACCCTGACCAATATAAATCGCTTTCAGCTTTGGCACCTATTGCTGCGCCGATGCGCTGTCCGTGGGGTCAGAAGGCTTTCACTAATTACCTGGGTTCTGACCAAGAAAGTTGGCGTGCCTACGATGCCAGCGAACTAGTACTCAGTGCTAGCTATAACCGTCTGATTGTCATTGATCAGGGTACGGCTGACCCATTCCTCAAGAAGCAGCAGTTGCTTCCTGAGGTGTTTAAGAAGGCTTGCGAACAGGTTGGTCAGCCATTAACCTTACGTTTTCAGGTAGGCTATAATCATAGCTACTACTTCATTGCTAGCTTTATAGAAGACCACATCCGCCACCACGCCAATGCTCTTGGCGAGTAGTTAGATTGATGTTGTTCATATTTTGTGCATTAGAGTAGCTAATTCCAGATTTTTTCTTGATAGTCTTTGAGACAGCTGTTCAAGATGTGAAGGTCATTATCGCTAAACTCATCAAGTTTTTGATATCCTTCTAGTCTGAGAGCATGAGGATAGGTAAGGGATGAAGAAATATTTTCAAGGTTGAGGTTACCACCAGTTGTCGCAATGGTCGAAAGCTGTTGACGAGCAATTCTATGAGACAGAGCAGTTTGGTCGTAGGGATTGACAACAGTCAAATTCATTTGCTCAGAGTCAATATGACCGTAAAAACAGCTATACTCGGATTGAGGCAGATATAGAGCACCAACAACCAGACTCTGATGTGCTTTAAACACTATATATTCTTTACCAATCTGATTCGGTTGTGAAGACTGACTATAGAGATAGGTTCCATTAGGAATCGATGTATTTGAACTTAGCGTTTGTGAGACCAGTACTGTAGTCGGATCTGTAGCATCATTTTGCTGTTGAGGAACTACTGTTGCTAAACTCGAGACATTTGCTACTAATCCTAAGGTTAGGATTAATGCAGCCAGCGGGCATTTGGAAGCACCCAGTAGCAAACTTGGTGATAGAAAGAACCCTAATAATTGATTGATCACTGTAGTTACCTCCTTTAAACAAAAATCTTAAGCACCTTGGGATTTAGACTTAACAGACGCTAAGCCACTCCTATCAGAGGCCAGAATCAATGAAAAAAGTTTAATTTTAGCTATAAAGTGGTTTTGTTGGCAAGTATCCTCACCTCAATATCAAAACAGAAAAGATTACCTTGTTTTATGATCCCACAGTCGGTTTATCAAGCGTCACACTAAGCGTTCACTTTTTTTCGGTATACCTTCCTAAGGCGATGAGGGCAACAGATGCCAGGGCAGTGACAACTGCACTTAACTAAGTTAATTATGGTTTGCTGAATAAGTTTTTTGGTGAGGTTCAGGAGACAGGAGACAGGAGACAGGAGTCAGAATAATCTAGACAATTTAAAAGTGCAAGGATTTTAAACCTCTAGATGCTATAGTCTTGCACTTGAAAGCGTAAAAAAAGACCCAAAATCCAAGTCTTGCATACCTTCTACATTAATTCAGCAAGCCCTAATTAAAAAAACAATAGGGGAACAGGAAACAGTAAAAAGCTTTATGTTCCCTATTCCTTAGTAATCAAGTGTACTACTAGCTCCTCAACCTCCACCTATAGTGTGGAAGTAATTGGCTTTCCAAGAAGCAAGATTTAAGTGTAAAAGCCGACTTAGCAACTATGAAAGTTGCTTAGCTAGCTATGTACTCCCGGAAATTCCTATGGAGACGCCGCAGATGGGCAAGAGCTTGGTGTTCTAACTGACGCACTCGCTCGCGGCTGAGATTGAGTCGCTGACCGACTTTTGCCAAAGATAGTTCGTTGCCATCTTCTAACCCAAAGCGCAGGGCCAGCACTTCTCGTTGTTGGGGTGTTAGTTCTGCTAAGAGGTTATCTATCTCTTGCCGCAGTGACTCTTGAGTCGTGTAATTGACTGGGGTTAGACCTTGGTCTTCTAGTAAATCAGACAACTCAGTGTCCTGATTATCTCCAACTCTGACGTCAAGAGAAATTGGCTGACGAGCCATGCTCAAATATTCTCGAACCTGGGCAGGTTCTAAATCCAATTGCTGGGCAATTTCCTTAGCCGTAGCGTTGCGACCATATTTTTGGGCTAGTTCCCGTTGTACTTTTTTGATTTTGTTGAGCTTTTCAGTAATATGGATCGGTAGTCGAATCGCACGAGCTTGCTGAGCGATGGCGCGGGTGATTGCTTGACGAATCCACCAGTAAGCGTAGGTTGAGAACTTATAGCCCCGCATGGGGTCAAATTTTTCAACTCCTCGCTCTAAGCCCAAGGTTCCCTCCTGGATCAAGTCCAGAAACTCCATATTGCGCTTCTGGTATTTCTTAGCGATTGCTACCACTAAGCGTAGGTTCGCTTCGATCATTTTGCGCTTCGCCCTTCTACCTTGCTTGAGGGCTTTGTTCAAGTTCGCTTCGCTCTGATTTATATATGCCGCCCACTCTTGGGTCGTCGGTTCGCGCCCTAGTTCTTTAGACAAGGTCTCTTTGGTGTTCAAGAGCTCCATCATCTGCTGCACTTGCTTACCCAAGAGAATTTCTTCCTCATTGGTCAGCAGTGGCACGCGACCGATTTCATGCAGATAAGTGCGAACCATATCTGCATAGAAGGCGGGCTTGGTGTTCTCTTTTTGGGTTCTAGTGATGGGCATGAGTGTGAGTGGTGACTTATCTTACAAGCAGTAAATCTGTCGCGAATCTTGACCTCAAAAGCAACTACGATCTCTCACCCTGAGTATATTGGCGCGAATCTGTAAACATAATCTGAAAACAGATTTGCTGATCTTGGGCCTCCTCGTTCAAATCGGTTAGAGTTTGCCAGGCGATCTAATGTATATACGGTGTGTATGAGTTGAAGCTGGATTATCAGAAAAGCCTCTCTTCTTTGAGTCTGCTGTATTCTCCAGCAGATCACTGCTCGTGACTGGGAAAGAAGGCAACAACTCGAAGTCAGAATGAGTTCGCTTTACTCCAAAAGTATCATAAATTTAGACTTTGGTAAAGGCAGAAAGGTTCAGCCTATTTTTTGTTTTAGGGTGGTGTCGCAGCATTTATTGAGTCCTCCTAATGACACCGAAGATCCTGACTAGGTTGCATCACATCCCTAATACAATAATCACCCACTAAGCCTTGAATCGATCAAACCTCTCACATGGAGATAACCGAACTGGATCAGGTCGTGATATTCTTACACTTAAACTTAAATTATATCAAATCATTCTCAAGATGACAACTTAAAGCCAAGGGTTAGCCAAGTGTGACGCGCCTATTGTCCTAGGGCGATTAATCTTTGATATAGTTGTGGGGATGATTAAAGTGGTACTTCTTGGATCTCAGCTAAATTGACAAGTAAATTTTTAGTATTGTTAATCACATTTTCCGGTATTCGCTGACAGCGAACGGCAAAGGAACAGTCTTGACATCGACCAGTTGATGCTGCTATCTGAGGAAACCCAATGCGATCATCTTGGTAGCGCTGCCGCCAGTAATTCAACTGCCCCAATAGCTCAGTTAAATCTTCTCTAGTCTTCTGATGTTGTATTCTACTGTAGCTAAATTTGAGACTTTGGGGGCGCGGTTGGGACTTGACAAACCAATAGGTCAAAGAAATTTGTTCGGGCAAATAATCACTAGTTTGGGCCAAAACATAGAGATATAGGCGTGTCTGCCAGTCTGTAGCTAACCGCTGACGATTTTTGGGTTGAGGAAAAGTTTTCCAGTCGAGAATTTGGGCGCACCTGTGATCTTCAATCAACAAGTCATAGACAACTGTCAATAGATAACCATGGAAATTCAAAGTGCGGCAATGTTCAGACTCCCGGAAGGTTTGAGGATCAGGGTTCAACGCCTCAGGAGCAGCATTAACTAAAGCGCTAACCCATTGTTGTAGCTGTTGATCCTCCTCAACTAGTGATTCCACCGGTAAACCCAACTCCCGCTGTTGCATCAGTAGATGAAAGTTGCTTCCCCAAGTCAGACGTTCCTGTTGTTCGTAAGATACAGGTGTCCCCAGTTGGTCAAAGTAAATGTGTTGGAACTTGCGAGGGCAGTTTTCTAGCAGGTTCAGATGACCTTGGGACAAACGAGTAAGAGGTAAGGAATTAATTGGGATGTTCATAGTTTGGTAAGAATAAACACATTCCCCTGATTGCCTCGTCCAATTCGCAGGTCTTGATCAAGATATGTTATATCCAACCAGCCTTTTTGCTCGCGTCTGTTAATGCTAAAATCAAGCCCTAGAAACTTTTCTCCAGCTTCAATTTGCTCGATAAAATGATGCGGAGACCGGTAGCCGATTAGGTTCTGGAGACCAATGATTGAGCGCTCAAAATTGACATTCACTCTTCGTTCGGAAGTAGGCTCAAACCGAGCACCAACGCTAACAACCCCTTCAAGATAGGGCAAGCTAGAGAATTCGGCAATATTGTAAATTTTGTTATCTTTGCTGCGGAGGCATTGATACACTTGAGAGAGTGTCGCCAGCGGAAATTGATCTAGGCCTAATATATCTTTACTTGTAGTATATAACAAACGCCAGTCACCCTCTAAAAGCTCAATGGCTTCAACTGGTCGAGGGGTAGGGTTGCGGTCTTCCAGTTTGGCGATTTCCGAGAGAATTGCCACTTTATCAGTTTCGGTTGCCAACAAGCCACGATTCTTGCCAGCGATCGCTTCCAATAATTCTGCTTTGCTCATGATCCCACACTAGTTATCTTGATATCCTAACTGTAAGATGATTCGATCAGCCAACAATGCCCTGCGTAGAATGCAGGGGAAATGTCAATAAACTAACAGCCTAATCTCAGCTATGGACAATCCTTCTTTACGTTCAGAACCTCGCGAACAACTAGCCCAAGTCATCCGCCTCAAGCAAGAAACCTCTCTGTTGGATTGGTTAGAAGCCAATGGAAGACTCTTGGAACGAGATCCTGTCAACGAAGGCGAAGCAGTCATTGACTCTGAAGAGGAAATATCTGAACTGATGGGTGTTGATGACCATACCTATGATGAAGATGATGATGGAGATAGTCTAGATGACTAGTAACTAGTACTCTGTAGCAGAAATAAGACCTCTATTATTTCTGCTCCCAAAGGCAAGATTACATTTTTAGGCTTCTTGCTAGAGAATAAAAAAGCTTAAAAAAACGACACTCGTCAGAGCTTATGGTTAGTTTTCTGACACTCGGGCTTGGTGTCTGGAAGAAGTTTCACAACTCCTGTTATTTCTTCTAGAGCTGAGAGCCTCTGCTCAATTGCTGCAAACCTTTCTTGAGATGATGATATCCCCAAATAGCTCTTGAGGGCTTCGATCACCACATCCGATTTAGATTGCCCGGTTTCTTTCATCCGAGCTAAGATGGCATCATTGAGCTCTGGAGAAATCCTGACTCCAATGAATGGGTTGACCATATCATCAGTCAACTAATTAGTTTAGTACTATCAAGATAAATCATAACATTGTCTTGTTTAATTTCATTCTTTTGGGAAGTTTACTTCATATAAATTGAAGTAGACACTCTATTTATATTCAAAAAAATTAATCAATTACTTAACAAAATACAAATAACTCTAGGAATTAGAATTATAAGTACTGCTGAAATTTTGAAAATTTGCGTTATCGATATGATAACATGAAGTTATAGTTCAGTTGCTTACAGGCTGTGCAAGCAACCTAACTTTAAGAACAAAGATTTCAGATTTTTGTCCCTAAATTCAGATGGGTGTTCATTCAAGCTTATGTATTATGTACCAACTTAAACAATGTCAAGTTGTGCCACTAATCATTGAAATCTTTGAGGTCGAGCAGGCAATAGCTACTATGCTAGAGCTATAAGTTTAGCGATATGACATTCAGGACTATCGCAGTAACCAAGCACAATTCAAAGCAGGCAGCAAGCTAATCGAAAATCAGCTCAAATAGCATGGTAAAATAACCGCGTGTTTACCATTAATGAGGATTTCAAACTGATTCACAAACTCAAGCAAGTAGCAACCTTTGATCAATGGTTAAAAACTGGCTACAAGGTTTGGAATTTATCTAGGAGTGAGCAATAAATATTGGATAAATTTTCTTCAATACGCAGCAAATGCTTGTAGTATAAGAAAATATTTATCCATACTTGACAATAATGCATCTGATTAGGCTGGAGTTGAGTCGTCAGCTCGGAACGCCCAACCAATTGCTGTGGGTATTGACCCACACTCAACAAAGGAAGGCTACACGGTCAAGTCCAAAACTTTATAAGTATAAGGAGCATTGAGAAACGTGGAGAACCACAGGTCAAAAATCCTGGTGGTAGACGACGAGGCCGCCCTCCGTCGCATTCTGAAAACTCGCCTTGCCATGGTTGGTTATGATGTTGTCACTGCTGCTGATGGCGAACAGGCACTGGATGTTTTTTCTCAGGAAGCACCTGATCTTGTTGTCTTAGACGTAATGATGCCCAAGTATGACGGCTATTTTGTCTGTAAAGAATTGCGAAAAGAGTCTGAGGTTCCCATAATCATGCTTACGGCCTTAGGAGATGTGGCAGATCGAATCGCAGGGCTGCAAATTGGAGCAGATGACTATTTGGTCAAACCTTTTTCACCCAAAGAGCTAGAAGCCCGAATTAATTCTATTCTGCGTCGGCTCCAAAAAAACAATACCTCCAATACAATCAATTCTAAAGTTATCAAAATTGGAGCTTTGTACATTGATCCCAATAAGCGAAGGGTTTATTTGGACGATGAGCTGATCCGGTTGACTGGGATAGAATTTGACTTGCTACAACTGCTGATTAACCACTCAGGAGCAGCCGTTTCCCGCGCTGAGATTTTAAAAGCCATCTGGGGTTATTCTCCAAGATGCGATAGTGATTTGCGAGTGGTAGATGTTCATATCTCTCGCCTGAGAGCCAAAATTGAAGAAGATCCAAGACAACCAGAGTTTATTATTACAGCACGGGGCACTGGCTACCTATTTCAGCGCATGGTAGAGCTAGCTGAGGCAGTAAAAGTTTAACGATGCTTCATGGTTCATGGTTCATGGTTCATGGTAGGCGCTACGCCCATGCTGCGCAAACATGGTTCATGGTTTATGGGGGGCTAGGGAGAACTACTAGTGTTTACTAGCAGTATTTATCCTTCTCTTGCCTCCCTCTTTATTGTGTGACCCAAAACATGGCTCTCAAGCCTCCCTTAGGAGTACAGTATTTCTGCATATCCCAGTACTTCGTATACTACCTGTATTAATTAGTCAAGTCATTTTAATTAGAATTAAAGTTAAGATATATTACATAACCGGCCAAAACAACAATACCTATCTCCAAGGTTCAAATCCTTTGCTTTTGAGCATCGCCAGCATCTAAACAATGACTCTTAGTGTTGAACACATTGCTGGCAAACTAGCTTAATTCTTCTTGAGCAAGGCTTGTACCCTATCCTGGTAGGCTAAAAGTAGGGTTTTTTGACCCAACTAGATAAAAATACTTTAATTGAAAAACCATAAATACCTATGGCTATTAAAGACAAACCTAAAACACCACGCAATCGTCAGATTGCTAATATTCTGTTTTTACTGGCTGGGTTGTTCTTTCTAGCAAACCTGTTGCTACCTAGTTTCTTTGGTCCCCAGATTCCTAGGGTTCCTTACAGCATGTTCATTGACCAGGTGCAAGATGGCAAAGTGAACCGCGCACAGGTAGGGCAAGATGAGATCCGTTACCAGCTTAAAGGTGAAGATAGCCAGCCAGGTCAAGTACTATCAACCACACCAATCTTTGATCTAGAATTACCCCAACGGCTAGAGAAAAATGGAGTTGAATTTGCAGCTGTTCCCCCACCTAAGGGTAACTGGTTTAGCACGCTCTTGGGCTGGATTATCCCGCCATTAATTTTTGTGGGTATCTTGCAGTTTTTTGCTGGGCGTTTTGGTGCTGGTGCTCCACAAGGGGCGCTTTCAATTACTAAGAGCAAGGCTAAGGTTTATGTTGAAGGTGAATCTACTAAAGTCACCTTTGCTGATGTGGCTGGGGTGGAAGAAGCTAAGACTGAATTAGTAGAAGTTGTTGATTTTTTGAAATCTCCTCAACGCTTTATTAATATTGGGGCGAAGATTCCCAAAGGAGTACTGCTAGTTGGTCCTCCTGGAACTGGTAAAACTCTCCTAGCTAAGGCTGTGGCTGGGGAAGCAGGTGTGGCATTTTTCAGTATCTCTGGTTCTGAGTTTGTAGAATTGTTTGTTGGTGCGGGTGCGGCACGGGTACGTGATTTATTTGAGCAAGCTAAACAAAAAGCCCCTTGCATTGTCTTTATTGATGAACTCGATGCTATTGGGAAGTCTCGTGCTGGTGGTGGTGGCTTTGTCGGTGGTAATGATGAGAGAGAACAGACTCTTAATCAGTTACTAACTGAGATGGATGGTTTTGCTGTAGGAGAGGCAACAGTTATTGTTTTGGCTGCCACCAACCGCCCTGAAGTCTTAGATCCAGCCCTATTGCGTCCTGGACGCTTTGACCGTCAAGTCTTGGTAGACCGTCCTGATTTAGCTGGTCGCTTGAAAATTTTAGAAATCTATGCTAATAAAGTTAAACTGGGTGGTGATATTGACCTAAAAGCGATCGCTACTCGTACACCTGGTTTTGCTGGTGCTGACTTAGCTAATTTAGTCAATGAAGCTGCTCTGTTGGCAGCGCGCAATCGCCGAGAACAGGTTTCACAGGCAGATTTTGCTGAAGCAATTGAGCGAGTGGTGGCTGGTTTAGAGAAGAAAAGCCGCGTCCTCAGTGACAAGGAAAAAACTATTGTTGCTTACCATGAAGTAGGGCATGCTCTAGTTGGTGCAGCGATGCCTGGTGGTGGTAAGGTAGCTAAAATTTCGATAGTACCAAGGGGTATGGCGGCTTTGGGCTACACCTTACAGCTACCGACAGAAGACCGGTTTTTAATGGATGAAGCCGAAATCCGTGGTCAGATTGCGACACTTCTTGGTGGGCGTTCTGCCGAAGAAGTTGTCTTTGGTAGCATTACGACTGGGGCTTCCAATGACCTGCAGCGAGCAACTGACTTAGCAGAACAGATGGTGACTACCTATGGTATGAGCAAGGTTCTTGGACCTCTGGCTTATGACAAAGGACAGTCTAACCAATTTCTGGGTAATAGTGCCATGAATCCCCGTCGCATGGTTAGCGATGAAACTGCTAAAGCCATCGATGATGAAGTTAAAGAGATTGTAGAAACTGCTCATCGCCAGGCTGTAGAGCTTCTCAATAAGAATAGGGATTTGCTCGAAAAGATTGCGCAGCAAATTTTAGAAGTTGAGGTGATTGAAGGGGAACAATTACAAAATCTCCTCAACCAAGTGCAATCTCTGGATAAAGCTACTGCTGCTATTGGTAGTTGATGGTTGATGGTTCATGGTTGATGGTTCATTACTCATTGTTCATTGTTCATTGTTCATGGAGTAATTAAAGATCAACTATGAACTCTCTCTTAACTAGCTTTTTGTAAAAATATGGGTGATTGTAATGAACTACCAAGAGTTTTATGAAGCAACCAAAGTATTTTCCCAAAGGCAGCTGCGCTATCTAAAAGTAGTAAGCTGGGCATTCAAATGGTGCTTTCTAGTTTGTGCTATAGGCATATTCTTCTCCATATGGAGTGAGCCCTCAATTTCGGAAAAATTGAAGTACAGCATAATTTGTGTTGGCGCTGCCGCTACCAGTTTCGGTTTACTATACCTCGAAAAGTTTATTGACAAAATATATCCACGATAGACGCTGATGTGTAGATAGTAATTTTTTTCATTCCAGTTCCTCCCTTACTCAAGCTTGCAAAGTAAAACTTTTTACTCACCTTGAATATCAGTTATTATAAATTGTCATTGCTTCATTTTTACTGATTTTTTACTTTTTCGATAAATTGCCAAGTCGTGTATTGAAGTACAGTTATGGCGAAAGTTCTCATTATCGGTGCAGGCGGAGTTGGCAACGTGGTTGCTCAAAAGTGTGCTCAAGCACAAGAAGTATTCTCTGAGATTCTCTTAGCGAGCAGAACCAAGGATAAATGTGATGCTATCGCCACTTCTACTAATCATCCATTGTTAACAACAGCCCAAGTTGATGCCAACAAAGTCAATGAAATGGTGGCACTCATTAATGATTTTGGACCTGATATCGTTATCAATGTGGCTCTACCATATCAAGACTTGCCGATTATGGACGCATGCCTGGAAACGGGAGTGCATTATCTTGATACTGCTAACTACGAACCTCCTGAGGAAGCAAAGTTTGAATATAAATGGCAATGGGATTACCATGAAAGGTACAGACAGGCTGGGATTATGGCTGTCCTCGGCTGCGGATTCGATCCTGGTGTGACAGGGGTATTTACAGCCTATGCACTAAAGCACTACTTCGATGAGATTCATTACCTCGATATCGTCGATTGTAATGCAGGTGATCACGGTCATCCCTTTGCCACCAACTTTAATCCTGAGATTAATATCAGAGAGATTACCCAAAAAGGAAAATACTATGAAAACTCCAATTGGGTAGAGGTTGATCCATTCTCAGTGCATCGCTCCATCAATTATCCTGAGATCGGTTCTAGAGAGTCATACCTCTTATACCATGAAGAGCTTGAGTCTTTAGTGAAGCACATGCCGACAATTAAACGTGCTCGCTTCTGGATGACTTTCAGTGAAAGTTATCTAACGCACCTTAGAGTACTCCAGAATGTGGGATTAACTAGTATTGAGCCAATTGATTATGAAGGGAAGCAAATCGTACCCTTGCAATTTCTGAAAGCTGTTCTACCTATACCATCCTCACTCGGGGAGAATTATGAAGGGAAAACGTCCATTGGCTGCCATATTCGAGGGGTAAAAGAAGGAAAACTAAGAACATACTATATCTACAATAACTGTGACCACGCAGAAGCTTATCAAGAAGTAGGGGCACAAGCTGTTGCCTACACCACAGGAGTACCCGCTATGCTTGGTGCCATGCTAGTCTTAACTGGTAAATGGAAAGGTGAGGGAGTTTTTAATGTCGAACAACTTGACCCCGATCCTTTCTTGGCAAAGCTAGGAACATATGGGTTGGAGTGGCATGAGTTAATTAACAACTCAGAAGAATTTGTCGATTAGTAAGCTAGATGACTGATTATTCCAAAATTCCTTCCCCCTGCTATGTACTTGAGAAAAAAAAGCTAATTCAGAATCTTGAGCTAATCGACTGCGTTCAGAAAAGAGCGGAGATTAGGATTATTCTGGCGCTGAAGGGGTTTGCAATGTTCAGTGCCTTTCCCATTGTCAAAAAATACTTACAAGGGACTACCGCAAGCTCTTTGTTTGAAGCCAGATTAGCACGAGAGGAGTTTGGTGGAGAGCTTCATCTTTACTGTCCTGTTTACCAAGAAAATGAGTTTCAAGAACTGATTCAAGAGGCAACCCATATCTCGTTTAATTCTTTACGTCAATGGGAGCAATTTAAAGAAAAAATTCTCCTAAATCAGGTATCATCAGGGCTAAGAATTAATCCAGAGTATTCTCCTGTCAAACAGGAGATTTATAATCCCTCCTCTCCTCTATCTCGTTTAGGAATACGGGCTGAAAAATTAGGTGATAAATTACCGGAGGGCATTGAGGGATTACATTGCCACAACTTATGTGAAAGCAACTCACAGGCTTTAGCACGTACTTTAGAACAGATTGAAGCCCTCTTTGGGCATCACCTTCGGCAGATTAAATGGCTTAATTTAGGGGGAGGACATCTGATCACCTCTAAAAGTTATGATATTGACCATCTAATCCAAGTAATAACCAGCTTCAAAACCCGCTACCCTCACTTGGATATTTATATGGAGCCTGGTTCGGCAGTGGCATGGGAAACTGGGGTGCTTAGGGCAACAGTTCTCGATCTGATTGAAACTTCAGGCCCGATTATTGCCATGCTTGACGTCTCATTTACAGCTCATATGCCTGATTGTTTGGAGATGCCTTATAAACCTTGTATTCGAGGTGCAAGAGAGCCAAAAGAGGCAGAACCCAAATACCGGATGGGTGGTCTTACCTGCCTTGCAGGAGATTTTATGGGCATGGGAGATTACTACTTTGAAACCCCTTTGCAGGTTGGTGACACTATTCTCTTTGAAGATATGATTCACTATACGATGGTGAAGACTTCCATGTTTAATGGCATAAAACATCCTGCCATCGGGATTGTCGGCTCTGATGGTAGCTTTAAACTGGTTAGAGAGTTTGATTATGAAGATTATAAGGGTCGATTGTCTTAGAAGCGTTCCAGAAATGACTTATATCTTGATTCTGGGTTGTGTCGCAGAAATAGATGAATCAAGCCAATTTTAATCCTAATGGCATTACTAGACCTAACGGCTGCTTCTTTGGCTTTCCCTATTTGGTTGAAGAGGCTTCAATTGTTTTTCTACCTGTACCTTGGGATGTCACAACATCTTATCGAGAAGGTACAGCTAATGGACCTCAAGCAATTTTAGATGCTTCCGTACAGTTAGATTGGTACGATTTTGATCTACCCAAAGCTTGGCAGACAAGGTGTGGGACTATACCAATTAACTCGGCTATTCAAGACCAAAATCGCGCCATGCGAGCGATCGCTAAAGAGATTATTGAATATCTGGAGAAAGGTGGTAATGTTGATGATAATGCGATCGCTAAACAGTTAGCAACGGTTAATCAAGCCTCGGTTGTTCTCAACAATTGGGTTTACACTCAAGCCTTAGAATTGCTAGAACAAGGCAAGCTAGTGGGTATTGTTGGTGGAGATCATAGTGTTCCTCTTGGCTTAATGCAGGCCCTAGCACAAAAACACGAAGAATACGGTATTTTACAGATTGATGCCCATGCCGATCTTCGGAAAGCTTACGAGGGTTTTACTTATTCCCATGCCTCGATTATGCACAATGCTCTTAAGCTACCCCAGATTAGTCGCTTAGTTCAGGTGGGCATCCGAGATGTTTGTGAGGCAGAAATGGCGATGGTAAAGAACGATAGCCGAATTGTCATGTTTGATGATTGGCAGCTCAAAGCCAATGCTTACGAAGGCATCACTTGGGCAGCTCAGTGCCTTAATATTATATCTAATTTACCTGATAAAGTATATATTAGCTTTGATATTGACGGCTTAAATCCCTCCTATTGTCCTCATACAGGCACTCCCGTACCAGGTGGCTTAGAGTTTAATGAAGCAATTTACTTGTTGCGCACGCTAGTTGAAACTGGGAAAACGATTATTGGTTTTGATCTATGTGAAGTGGCTCCAGGTGAATTGGGAGATGAGTGGGATGGCAATGTTGGAGCTAGAGTTTTGTACAAGCTTGCTTGTTTGAACGTCTGTCGGCAGTCCTTACCTTGAACAAAGTAAGGTAAGAACCGATAGCCAGTGTGAGCAACTTTAGTGGCAAAAAAAAATTCTTGTTTCAGTCTAACTTAGGGTATTGTATAACAATAATTAGCGCTTAAGCGAGGTGATGTAATTGGAGACAAGGCACTTAACTTTTCGATTATATCCAACTAAAAGTCAGGATAAAAAGCTGCATTAAAGGTTAGCAGCGTGCTTTCCACTAGCGATTTTATACAAAAGTCGCCTAAGCATCTTCAAAGATTTTTAGCCTTACCCCAATTCAGTATTCCTTTATTTTGGCTCCCTATAATTAACGAGAGAGAATTTAAAAACCCTCTCTAGGTAATTCCCTAGAGGGGGTTTGGTAATGGTAATGCTATAGTTCGGTCAGCTGGTGAACAAAATGCAGAAACAGGGTTGGAAATCTAAATAAACAGACCTGGAGAAACCTGAAAAATTTCACCTAGTGTCTTTGCCTGAGATTTACTAATAGAGCGCTTCCCATTGACAATTTCTGAAACAACTCCACTAGAGCCTAGTCTTCTCGCCAGGTCAGCCTGCCTCAAGTTATTTTCTTCCATCAGATGCAGAAGCATCTCATGAGGAGAGACTGGTTCTGGCGGCTCAAGCTTCTCAAGCTTTCTCTCGTAGTCTTTAACGAGAGAGGTGATCAATTTGAGGACTGCGGTTTCTTCAGGAGTGCGGTCTCCTCGAGCCATCAGCTCTAGAAGCACTTGATAAGATGAGTTGTATTCTTCCTCTGTTTCAATCACCTTGGGTTGGAATTTGACCAAAAGCTGACTGTAGGCAGCTTTGTCGATTACTGGAATCATTTTTTTTGAGTTTGGCTTTCCGTATGTAGTGTTGGGGAGGGAGCGCTCTCCCTCCTGCTCAGGAGCAATCCTCCAGGTGGCTAGGGATTAAAACTTGTATTGGTCATATTCGGCATGGGTGAGAAAAGCTTTGTAAGTGACTAGCTGGAGGGAATAGTCGATCAAGACGATAAGGCGGTATGATTTCCCTTTGATGTTGAACACTGTCTTGCCTTTTACATAGTCGGCTGAAGAATAGGTTCGCTTGATCTCCGTTATGTTGTTCCATTCCGCCTCCTCAACCACACTGATCCAAGCTTCGACTGAACGTTTCGCATCTCCATGTTTTCTTGCATCTTTTCTCAACTGAGGCTTACCAACAAGATCCATTTGGATACCATTACCCATGGAAGTTTACCATTAGTTCTGTTTGAGAGAACCAATTCCATGCTCTCAAAATGAGAGCATGGCGTCAAGTTTGTGTTGTTGGTAATCTCAGGGGGTGGTACACCGTGAGTTTTTCAACAAGTGCCATCCCTGAACGAAAAACCGTCCTAATTATCATCAATTTTTGATTATTGACTAGCGTTTCCACTTTCGCTATTGGGCTATAACCTTTATCCCGAAGGCTGTTGAGCCTTATATTTTACTTCAAACTCAGGTTTAAAAGAACTTTGGTTATCTTAAATTCAGCCGACTTAACCACGAAGCACACGATAGACAAAAGCTTGATGAATGATTTCATGTGAGAGAAACGGTATACATTCAAATAGTTGAGAATGCTCTACTATTTGCAATAATCCATCTCTCTTTAAAGTATTAATTTTCTCCCGAAAGCTATCAATAAAGGGAGCCACATCAACCCGAACTGTAAAAATAATAAAACCTTGTGGTTTGACAATACGAATTAGTTCATTAAATGATTCAGGTGGCGCATGGTTAGGAGTAAAAGTTCCAGTACTCACAACAGCATCAAACTCATTATCAGGAAAGTCTAAAGGTTGCCCCAATACCATTTGTCTCAAATATTGATAGATTTGTTTTTCACGGGCAATTGACAACATTCCAGGAGATAAATCAATACCTACTAGGTTGGTATATCCAAGAATGGCTAGAAGTTCTCCTACCATTCCAGTTCCGACACCTGCATCCAATATTTTTGCCTCAGTCGATTGGATAAATCTTCCCACCAATCCATTGATAACAGCAGGAGCAATATAGCCAATATTTTGAAGGTTTTCATCATACTCTTGTGACCAGCGATCGTAGACATTGGATAATTCTTTGTAATTCTGAGCAGAGCGGACTTGTTTCATCCAATGTGATTTATCAGTTGGCATCATCAATTCTCCTAGAGTTTTAGATAGCTAAAAGATATTCCTTCAAGATAGTTCTTAAACGGCTGGCAATATCATCAATATCTTGTCGCGTAGACACCAGGGGAGGTACAACAGGAATAACATTATTTTCTGCAGGTCGTCTGAATAATAAACCATATTTTCTGGCAAAAGGAGCAAGATTAGCTGCGTCATGGGTATCAACGAGCTTCACTCCATACATATAACCGCGCCCTTTCACCTGCTCAACAATCTCAAACTCATCATCTAGGGCCTGCATTTGTTGATAGAAATAATCAGCGTTATCCTTAACATGATTGAGAATTCCCTCGCTGTGCAAAATATCCAGAGTTTTACTGGCTGCGGCACAAGCGATTGGATGTCCTCCATGGGTAAAGCCATGATTTAAAGTCACATCTTTACTCATAAATGGATCAGCAATTTTTGCTGTCACTAAGACTCCTCCTAGGGGAGCATAGCCTGATGTTATGGCTTTAGCAACTGTAATTAAATCTGGAACAATACCCATACCCTGATAGGCAAATAAGTCACCAGTCCGTCCATATCCAGTGACAATCTCATCCAAAATTAGCAGAATATTGTGGGTAAGGCAAAACTTCTTGAGTTTCTGAATGAGCTCAGGTGGGATGGGAATAATTCCTCCTGCCGCCATGACAGGTTCTATGACAATAGCGGCAACGGTTTCCACATTCTGAGCTAAGATAGCCTGTTCAATCTTGTCTAAATACTCTGCCCAATTGTCTTGATTAATCTCATAAGACATGGGAATCTCAAAGCTATCGGGAGGAATCGGACCAACATTTTTCCGAATTGAAGGAATCCCCATAATGCTTAAAGCACCCAGTGAGACTCCATGATAGGAGTTGCTGAAATGGCCCACTTGAGTTTTCTGAGAATTACCTGTCAAGCAGTGATAAGCACGGCTAATTTTGAGGGCTGTTTCAATCGCTTCCGCTCCCCCGGAAGTATAGAAAATCTTCGAGAAATCGCCATTGAGATAGTCCAAGAGCTTATCAGCGTAGTCAACAGCAGCTTGATGGGCGCGACTAAATAGGGGTAAACAGGCAATTTCTCTGGCTTGATTCATCATTGCCTCAATGATATCTTCTCGCCCGTAGCCCAGACTTAAACTCCACAAGCAAGCATTGACATCCAAATAGCAATTGCCCTGCTTATCGTATAGATAAATGCCTTTTCCTTTCGTGAGAACAAGCGGGTTTTCTAAAAACTCGCCCATGTTGGTAAAAGGATGCCAAACTGGATAAGACACACTTGTTATCCTCAAATATTTCTAATTATCTTGTTCATTTATCTAGAATTTTAGTTGAATCTGGCACAATTCTGTGCTGGTACATTTGTTGATAGAAGGGGAAACTATAATCATAAAGTTCTCTGATTCTGTCGTTGTTAGTGACATTTTCTTCGTATTGGTTAATACTCCCATTGTAAATTTTATTGCTGGATGCCACGTCAGCGTGCCAAATTTTCCAAACATCCCACTGTTTATTATAGGATGAATTCCACTGCAAAGCTTCGGGAATAAATTTGATGTTGATTCTCTTGCAATAGGAAGCTATGATTTCTTCTGGGTGGCTTTGTAAATCATCGGCATCAATTACCACTGGAATTTGACCTGACAATTCGGCTGTTTTTTCAAAGAGATGATATTGTTGCTGGTAACCGATTTCATCTTTGATTATATTGTGATCTAAAAAATAATAGGAAGGAATTGATTTAGCTGGATTACGAATAATAAAAGTATTAACCATGTTTTGCAAAAAGCACTCATCTTTTACAAGATATTCATAACAGTGATAAGCCATATCTTTCAAAAAAACATTCTGTTGCCGCGAACTGTGTAGAATCTGGTTTTTAATATCTTCAAATTGTGTGGGATGTTCGGCATCAACAATCATCCCTGTAGGAAGTCCTCTTTTTTCTAAAACGTAATAGATATAAGCAAAAGGTTCATGCAAAATTTTAAAGTCCCCCCTATTCATAATCATGCGTTCAAATGCAGTAGAAAGAGAGCGTGGATGTGACCAAAGCACAACTATATTATTTTTCATTCTCAATAAAAATGATAACTGTCAACTCAAGTTACGTATTTCAATATGTAACACTAAGCTAATATAGAGAACAATTCTAAGGCTTAAAACTTGGAAAAAAACCTATTTAAGCTGAAGAGAATGCAGCTAAGGCATCACCAGCTAAGCGACAAATCCGCCAGTCGTGGAAAAAGGTTGCGCCTTGCTGTTTGTAGAAGGCGATCGCACTTTCATTCCCATTGAGCACACTCCACTCTAATCGTCCACAGCCTTTATCAACTGCCATCTTTGCCAAATAGCCAAAAATTTTACTGCCCACACCCTGACGACGATAGTTAGGTAGAACAAACAGAGCTTCTAAATATAAACCTGGTTTCATCAAATAAACAGAGAAATTGAAGAAGTAGAGAGCGAATCCAGTCGGCACACCATTTACGCAAGCAAGGATTGCCTCGGCATCAGGATAAGAACCAAATAAACTTTTATGAAGTTGTTCGCATGTGCCAGTGACCTTGTGGGAGAGTTTTTCATGGTCAGCCACAGCCATGATTAGCTCGAATAGAATAGGTACATCATTAGGTATCACCGGACGAATGTCAATTGAGTGAGAAGTCATAATGCACCAGTAGAAATATTGTGTTTCTCAATGATGTTTGAATCAAGTTTCCCAAACAATGGTATAGTACATCTTTGTAGATAAATTATGAAGTAGTGTATTGAAGTGCCGCTATCTGGGTGGGGAAATTAATCGACGGTAATTCTCGATGGATGAGCTTGGAATTTCCACCCTCTACGGAGTAGGGTGAGAGTGTCAATATGGTTTTCTAATTTATATTTATGCGCCTAACTTATTTTGGATCCAATAGCTGGCTACTGGAACTAGGACAGCAGCGAATATTAATTGACCCCTGGCTACTTGGCTCTCTGGTATTTGGTAATGCTCCTTGGTTCTTCAAAGCTGAAAAACCACAAGCACTTGATTCACTGCCTGAACAGATTGATTTAATTCTCCTCTCCCAAGGTCTAGAAGACCACGCCCATAAACCAACCCTCGAAAAGCTAGACCGGAGTATTCCTGTTGTTGGTTCTATTAGTGCTGCCAAAGTGGTACAACAGTTGGGGTATACCCAAGTAACTACTCTTATTCCTACTCAGACCTTCACCTTAGCCAATCAAGTCGAGATTTCCAGCTTGCCAGGAGCACCTATTGGGCTTTTACAGACAGAGAACGCCTATCTTATCAAGCAATTAGATAATAACACAACTCTGTACTACGAACCCCATGGTTATCCTCCCTCTGAGTTAAAAGATTTTGCTCCTGTAGATGTAGTAATCAGCCCTGCAGTTAGCATAGAATTGCCCCTATTAGGTCCAATCATCCAGGGGAATTCCACAGCCCTACAGCTGATTGAGTGGGTGAAACCACAAGTGTTTCTACCGACAGCGACAGGAGGCGAGGTGAAATATCAAGGAATGCTTAATTCTTTGCTCAAGACTAGCGGGAGTGTGGAAGAATTGCGATCGCAATTAAAGCAGCGGAACCTAGCAACTCAGGTGATTGAGCTTGAGCAAGGAAAGCCCTGGGAAGTTAAGTTAGCTAGTGGAGTGTCGTAATTACCGAACTGTAAAAATTCCCCGATTTTAAGCCCAAAGCGCTAAATTGACAATGTTGCCAAGGTAAAGAGGAGGCCGACAATGCTGGAGTTGTACCAAGTTGAACTGTCGCAATACTCTGAAAAGGTGCGACTAATCCTAGATTACAAAGGGCTAGATTATCGCAAGATTGAGGTAAAGCCTGGAGTAGGACAGTTAGAAGTTTTCAAAATATCTGGTCAAACCAAGGTGCCGGTACTCAAAGATGGGGATACGGTGATTGGCGATTCAACAGCTATCGCCATGTATTTGGATAAAACTTATCCAGAAAAACCCCTGATTCCCACAGAACCCAAACAGAGGGCATTGTGCTTACTGATGGAAGAGTGGGCAGATGAGTCAATTGGCATTAAAAGTCGAAAAGCACTCTATGGGGCATTGAGCCAAAATCCCAGCTTCCGGACATCATTTTTGCCCAATCAGACGCCTGATTTACTTAAAAATATAGTTGGTGCTGTACCTCCAGAATTGCTTGAGCTTGTGGGTACTGGTGTAGGTTTTGGTAAAGATGAGATCAAAGAAGCAAAAGACGCCCTCAAGCAAGACTTGGAAGCCTTGAGTTTATTACTAGTAGATAATCCTTATCTAGTAGGTGATACCCCTTGTTTAGCTGATTTGGCGGTAGCTGGCTTGAGCCTGCTGCTGAAGATTCCTACTGGTTCCTACCTAGATTTATCCGAGGAACTTAAAGGTAAAGGAATTCCCGGTTTGGCTGATAATAGTTTCTATGAAACATTTTTCGAGTGGCGCGATCGCCTTTATGCTGACTATCGTAAGCCCTTGGACTCCAACGGCACAACTGGTTCATCACCGCAATCGATTCAGATTGATTGACATCTTCGGGCGCATTGATTGACATCTTCGGGCGCACTGCGGTGCGCCCCTACGTTGATGGAGGGCATTCCAAACATCACTGTTGATTGTTCATTGTTGATTGCCATGAACTATGTTTGCGCAGCATGTGCGGAGCGCGTACTATGAACCATGAACCACTAGGCTCAGTAATTCAAGGTTCCCTCTCCTCGGGATTAGAAGTGCGATTGCATCCCGATGTCTCTGTTGAAGATATGCGAGTGGGAAAATTTTTAGTCGTACAGGGGATGCGATCGCGTTTTTTCTGTATGCTTACTGATGTATCCTTGGGCACCTCTAGTCAGCGGATTTTGGCTAATCCCCCTGATCCTAATGATGATTTTTTGCGAGAAGTCCTAGCTGGTAGTGGTACCTTTGGCACGGTTAATCTGACGCCGATGCTGATGTTTACTCCGCAAGCGGTGGAAAAGCAAAATGTTACACCTAAGAGTGATAGTTCCTTAGCCTCTTTCCAAGCTCACAGTAGTGAAGAGATGGAATTGCTACCAGTCAAGACTATTCCCAGCCACTTCTCCCAAGTTTTCGATGCTAGCGATCGCGATTTCCGTGCTGTCTTTGGTTGGGAAGATGACCCTCAGCGCCGCAATTTTGCTATTGGTCAACCTCTTGATATGGATGTGCCGATATGCATTGACCTGGACCGCTTTGTGGAACGTAGCAACGGTGTCTTTGGTAAGTCTGGAACTGGTAAATCTTTCCTGACTAGGCTACTGCTATCGGGGATTATCCGCAAGCAGGCGGCAGTTAATTTGATTTTTGATATGCATTCGGAATACGGTTGGGAAGCTGTTTCTGAAGGTAAGCAATTTAGTACCGTTAAGGGCTTGCGGCAGCTATTTCCTAACCAGGTGGAAGTTTATACCCTCGATCCTGATTCTACTAGACGCCGTGGTATTCGAGATGCCCATGAACTTTTTCTCAGCTATGACCAAATTGAAGTTGAAGATATCATGCTGGTGCGGGGAGAGTTAAATCTTTCCGAGGCGAGTCTAGAAAATGCGATAATTCTGCGCAATGAGTTTGGCAAATCCTGGATGGTGCAGTTATTAGCGATGACTAATGAAGAAATCCAGGAGTTTTGTGACGAAAAACGAGGTAATAAGTCCTCAATTATGGCGCTGCAGCGCAAACTATTGCGTCTGGATGAATTAAAATACATGCGCACTGCTTGTCCGCACAATTATGTAGACCGAATTTTACAATCTCTAGACGCGGGTAAGCATGTGGTGGTGGAATTTGGTTCTCAGTCTAATATGCTTTCCTATATGTTGGCAGCCAATTTGATGACTCGCCGCATCCATAGTAGCTATGTACGTAAAGCTGAGAAGTTTTTGCAGTCGAAAAATCCTAGCGATCGACCTCGTCCTTTAGTAATTACCATTGAAGAAGCACACCGCTTCCTTGATCCAGCTACCGTGCGCCAGACTATTTTTGGGATTATTGCTCGCGAGATGCGCAAGTACTTTGTTACCTTACTGGTGGTGGATCAGCGTCCTTCTGGGATTGATAATGAGGTGATGTCTCAGGTTGGTACTCGCATTACCTGTTTGCTTAATGATGATAAGGATATTGAGGCAATCTTTACAGGGGTTTCTGGAGGGCAAAGTCTACGTTCAGTATTAGCCAAACTAGATTCTAAACAACAAGCTTTAATTTTAGGTCATGCGGTGCCGATGCCTGTGGTAGTAAGAACTCGTGCCTATGACCAGAAATTCTATGAGGAAATTGGGGATACTTCTTGGCAAGAAAAGTCAGATGAGGAAGTTTTTGCGGCGGCGGAGACGGCTAAGGCAGATTTGGGGTTTTGAGGGTTGATAGGGCTTGTCCCAATTCGTAAAATAACTGGGATCTTGCATTGGGAAAGAGTCACCGCACAAATGTTGATTGCTTTGACTCACATTAGAATTGATCTTCAAATATTCATGCAGCCAATCACAACCCTCTGCCAGTAATGTATCTAGGCTTTTCCATATTTTGACAGTACCATCGTCTGAGGCGCTGGCTAAGTATTTCCCATCAGGACTGAAACTGATTCTCCAGACTGTATTCTGATGCCCTCTGAGTGTTGTCAGCTCATTACCTTGCAAGTCCCATAACTTTACGGTGCGGTCGATTGAGGAGGTTGCTAGGTACTTTTCATTGGGACTGAAACTGACGTCCCTAAGTTCATTCTCATGCCCTCTAAATACCACCAGCTCATTACCTTGCAAGTCCCATAACCTTGCCGTGCTGTCCTTTGATGCTGTAGCTAAGTACTTTCCATCGGGACTGAATGTAACGCTCTTAACCTCAGCCTTATGCCCTCTAAATACCACCAGCTCATTACCTTGCAAGTCCCATAACCTTGCCGTGCCGTCCTTTAATGCTGTAGCTAGGTACTTTCCATCGGGACTGAATGTAACGCTCTTAACCTCAGACTCATGCCCTTTAAATTCCATCAGCTTATTACCTTGCAAGTTCCATAACCTTGCCTTGCTGTCATTCGAGGCGGTAGCTACCAGTTTTCCATCGGGACTGAAGCTAACGCTCTTAACCTCAGCCCCATGCCCTTTAAATTCCACCAGTTGATTACCCTGCAAATCCCATAAGCGCGCGATGGGCTCGTCTGAAGCAGTAACTAAGTACTGACCATCAGGGCTGAAACTGACACTTCTGACCCTCCCCTGATGTGCTGGCTCTCCTTTATTACTCGTAAATACCCTTACTATTTTACCCTGCAAATCCCATAATTTTACATTGCCATCGTTTGAGCCAGTAGCTAACAGTTTTCCATCAGGGCTGAAACTCAAGCTCCTAATCGCAGGCTTAAGCTTTTGAAATTTCATTAGTTGCTTGCTCTTTAAGTTCCATATCCTGATCGTGCGGTCATATGAGCTAGTGGCTAGCAGTCGTCCATCGGGGTTGAAGCTGACACTTGTAACCGTATCTTTATGTCCTCTAAATAGTGCTAACTGGATACCCTGCAAATTCCATAATCTCGCAGTACTATCATCTGAAGAAGTTGCTAGTTGCTGCCCATCGGGACTGAAACTAACATCCACGATCCTGTTCTGATGCCCTATAAGTGCTACTTTCTGATTGCCTTGCAAATCCCATAAACGTGCAGTAAGGTCGTCTGAAACGGTAGCAATTGTATTGCCATCGGGACTGAAACTGACATTCCTAACCCTATCTTCATGTCCCTGAAAAGTTTTGAGTTCTTCACCATCTCTATTCCAAAGTTTAACTGTTTTATCCCAACTGCCAGTAGCAATTGTTTTACCATCGGGACTGAAACTAACACTATCAACCGTGTCTTTGTGTCCTCTAAATACTGCTAACTGGATACCCTGTAAATCCCATAATCTCGCAGTCTTGTCCCTTGAGGCAGTGACCAAATACTTCCCATCAGGACTGAAACTGACGCTCAGAACCCTATCTTCATGTCCCTGAAGAGTTTTGAGTTCTTCACCATCCCTATTCCAAAGTTTAACTGTTTTATCCCAACTGCCAGTAGCAATTGTTTTACCATCGGGACTGAAACTAACACTATCAACCGTGTCTTTGTGTCCTTCAAATACTGCTAACTGGATACCCTCTAAATCCCATAATCTCGCAGTCTTGTCCTCTGCGGCTGTGACTAAATACTTCCCATCGGGACTGAAACTGACATCCTTGACCTCGCGCTCATGCGCTTGAATTCGTTTTTGCTCCTGAATTTGGTCGAGAATTTGCTGGAGAGTTAATATTGGGGCTATAGTAGGATAATCTTTGATTAACAGCCCATCGCGTAAATCACCGTCCTTGACAAATTCTTTCAATCTTTTTCCAGACTGCACTGCTATCCGTAAGGCTTCAAGTTGATTGGATTCAAATTGTTGCTGAGCATCTCTAGCTTCTGTTTCCAATTCTAGGATAGTATTTGCAGTTTTAACTTGTATATTTGTTGTTATTCCAAGTACTACCGATGTTAGAAAAGCTGCACTCAGTACTGTCAAACCGATACGAATCGTCCACTTGGCTTTCTGTTGCGCTTTTGTCAAGATGTGATTGGCTTTGTCTAATTTGGCTACTGACTCTTTAGCAATTAGTTCTGCATCCTTAGCTATTTTAGCTTCTAATATTGCTACTTTTCGTTCTCTTCTTTCTATCTCGGCAGCGCGTTCAGCCTCCAATCTTTCCAACTCCAGGCTAGCAGTTAGAAACTGACGATCCTGATAACCTAAGCTTTTTTCTGCTGCCCATGCCAGGGCAAATTGTAACTCATGGCTACGTAATAGCTGCGAATTATCCTGATATTTGGACTCTAACCAATTCTTAATTGCCTCAGCATAGGGTCGTAATTTATACAACTCATTTTCAATCCACTTTTTGTTGAAAATATCTTTATAGATTGGATTATAAATTACTAACTTTCCTTGATATTTTTTAATAATTCCTGATAACTGCAAGTGAATTTGTTCTGGACTGTTATGAGCGGGAATATCTCCTTGCTGTAGTATTTTCTGATAAAGTACTAACAAAGCACCTGCAAACTTTTCATTCCTGAGTATGCGATTACGTATCGTCTGTAAATGCTCTGGTACATCCTGAGATTCCCAATTTTGGATGATGTTCTCTTGAACAAACTTATCAATATTAGGACTGCTAGTTTCTGCTTTTTGAGCAATTAAACTGCACAACTTCTGGGTGAGAAACGGTTGTCCTCTAGTCCAAAATAACACCTTTTGTAAAACTTCTTGAGGATTTTTTACCTTCCCCTCTAATCCTGAAATTAAAGAATCTTTTGCTTCCTCAAATGTAAATCCAGTTAACTCAATGAAACGACCAATATTAAACGGCGTGCGCTGTTTATCCTGAATCAAATCTGTTGGTGTCACTACTCCCAACAGACAAAAAATTAGACGATTGTATTCTGGATTCTCCGTTCGTCGGTTATAACAAGCTCGTATCAAAGCAAAAAAGTCATCTTTAAAGTCAATTTTGATAATGCTATCAATTTCATCAATAAAAATAACTATATTTTTTTGTGGAAACTCCAGCAGCACTGACTCGATGAACTTCCTCAAGCGCTGTACCTCAGTCAAGAATTGGTACTTCTGCCACCAGAGATCAAAATCTAACTCAACATCTAACTCCAAGGCGTTAAACAGCTCAAATGCGAATCCCCTATACCACTGCTCTGGGCTGTAATTAGTGCCAATTACTGTTAAATCGACCGAAGCGCATTTGAAACCTTCGGAACATAATATTTTTGCTGTTCTTACCCGCAAGCTCGACTTACCTGTCTGCCGCGAGTTTAAGACCAAACAATATTCTTGATCTTTTAATTCCTTAACTATTTCTCGATCTGCTTTTCGGACTACATAGGTGGAGTTATTGAAATTTAAACTACCACCAATTTTGTAATAGTTACTAACTAACATAGAAACAGTTTTAAACCTTTATTTAAGACAAGCGATCGCAAAAATACAGTCGATATAAATTACAACGTGGTTTTACAACAACACAGGATTGCTTTTGATCATATTCCTGCTTAATTAAGCCCATACTATCTAACTGATATACCTGCTTAGTTTTTCGTTCCAATTTTACTGGTGTAGGAGAACAAACTATTTGTTTAAAGACTGCTTCTAATTCTTTATTTTGTTTCAAGATATCCAAATATCGATGTAAATGTTGATTATAAATTATTGCTCCACTCGGGGCGTATTGTAGTAACTGTTCAATTGTTATATCTCTACGCGCCAGATGATAAAGTGCCAAACGAACCAAATAGGGATGTCCTCCAACCAGTGACATTAGGGGGGGTATAACTTCCTTGTCTACTCCATAAATAAATGCTAAATTATTTAACTGTTCTTTCGTCAATTCATCTAATTGAATTGGTAATCCCACGTTAAATGGAGATTGATTAAGATCTAATTCTCCATAATCTTCTGTAGAATATGCTACTATCAACCGCAGTTTTTCCCAAGTCTCTGATGTATTAGCTCTCTCATGCCAATTTCTCAGCATTGGAAAAAAATCTTGATAGATTTCTTGGTGCTTAAACACCTTATCTACTCCATCTAAAACCAAAACTAGAACAGCATCTAATTTTCTTAAAAGTGTTTGAAATTGGCTAGTACAGCTAAGCATGATAGGAGTATCTTTATGCCACTCTTTTAAAGCCGGTATATTTGCTTGCTGTAGCTCTTCAACAGCATAGGCATAAAATCCGCGTAAAAATTCTCTCGGCCCCCTCATCAACCTTTCCGTTTCTATTTGACTGACATCCAAGTAAACCGGGTAATAATTATATTTCTTTGCCTGATCAATAATTTGATTTAGCAGTGAAGTTTTTCCCATTTCTTTTGGTGATCTAATCCGAACTAATGCCCCTGGTTTTTTAATTTCATCAAAACAAATATCCTCAGTAGGGATAAGTCTCACATAAAAGGACGAATCTGCCCGTTCTGGGCCTTCTGGATATCGTAACTGAGATGGTGACTTAAGAAGACAATACTTTTGTAGTAGGTTAGAACAGATTAAATCAGGCTTATACTTATGGAATATTTCAACTAATTTATCACGGTATGAAAATCCATTAGGGTTTATTTGAAACTGACGTGCTGCCTTCGATAAATGCTTTCTTACCGTCGCACAACTTGTTACCTCCAGTTTCTTTTGGATTTCTGAGTCTCTCTTTCCAGCCAAGAAATCTAACAACACTTGTCTCTCTCTCCGGTTCAGTTCTCTCTCAAATATATTGTTGAATTCTTCTTGATTGATCATAGTCAGTAATCTTATGAGTACTTTATAGTATGGTATCTCAAAAAAAATAATTATTTACTATGTAAAATATTCTTTACAAAATAAATATTAGACTATCGAGCTTGTGAAATATTTTTCACAAAGCTGTTTTATACAAAATTTTCTGTCAAAGAAGTGAAGTTTACATAACAGTTGATAGAGGGTTAATTAGAAGTGATAAAGTTAGCCTAAGACGTGGAAAACTTTTAGATCTACTGACTGTAGGAATTCAACATGAAAAAACTAGTACTTAGGCTGTTAATAATAGCTGCCATTGGGATTTGTTCTTCACCTGCTTACGCCTCTCGTTATGGTAGCTTGGTAGTTAATTGGTCAGGAGTGATCGACAACGGCGAGGGTGATGGAGGTCTCCATGGACCACTTGGCAGCCTTCATATATTGGTCTATGATGCTAATAAACCTTGTCCTGGATCAAGTAGAAAGTATTCTGGATTTCTCCGTCATATATATCTCTCCGGTCCTAGTGAAGGTGAGTGGAATGATGGAGATCAACGACGATTTGCTAGCCTAGAGATATTTCGTTGGCGTTATGCATCAGATGCAGTTAAAGTCTTTGTCTATGAAAGTGACCCAAGCCTAACAAGATTGAGCAAAAGAAAACATGATCCTTTATTTTGTCGCACAATCAACAGAAAAGATACACCTTCAATTTCTCGTCGTCCAAGAACAATATGGATGAGTCCTTATCGATCAAACGATGATGCGATCAGGAACGCACAAGCAAGAAGAATATCTTGGCCATTTCAGAACGGATGGCGTGGAGATTGGTCCGGTATTCCCCAAATGTTTCTTGAGCTAAATACTGTGGATAAACCTGGTACATACAATGATAGGTAGAAGTCCTTATCGCGTTTTGAGGTACACCTAATTGTTTCTACCCTTTATCAAAACCAGATTCCGCACCTCAATTAGTAGTATACTTAGTAGTGCGTAAACTGTGGATAGCTTACCGATCACTTTAAGTATGAATACTCAAGATTTTTAGTTTTTTGCGATCGCCAAGCTATCCAAAATGCGTAATCATTACGTATCACACTGTGAAGTGCCGAATGTGGGAGCCAATGGCAAGAGAAAAGCTACCCAAAAAGTCTAATGATGGGTAGCTTTGTCAAAATATTTAGTTACAGCTTCAAACCCTAAACTCGTAACTGTTTGCATCCCTTATGTCTTAGTTTCCCTAGCTTGTTCGGTAAGGTTATCGGCTAGATGTTGGGCAAGGGCAACCATAGTCAACGTTGGGTTCCAAGAACCGCCAGTGGGCCAAAGTGAAGCTCCGGTGATATAGACGTTTTCGACACCCTTAAGTTGATAATCTAAGCCAACAACAGCCTCTTGATCATCGCCAATCCACATGGTTGAGGCTTCATGCACTAATCCAGGAACACGAATTTTGCTACGTTCGCGCTCCCATTGTCCCGTATCCGGATCACCGTGCCAATATTCTACTCGGTCTTTTCCTCTTGGGGACAAACCCTTCTCAATAACCTCAAAAGTCGCTTTGTCCATAGTATCCCACAGGGATAAGTCTTTGTCCGTTTCCAACACTTGCAGGGTAACATTGGTTGTGGGATCATCCAGATTATTTTTTTCTAACCCGTTACCAGGGTTATCGAATAGTTCACCCAGAACCGCACAGACAAGCACTATGTAATCCTTGGATGTCTCAAGTTGTTTGGGTGAGGCGGTGGCTACCACATCTGGCATATTACGAGCCGCTGTATCAATGTGAGTCTTATTAGTTGGATCAGGATCGGATATAGCTGAGAGTTGAATGTGATATTGTCCTTGAGTTTCCTGATCGATGCCAGCCAAGTAAATGGCAGCCAACTGCAATTTTTTTGCCCTCAAATCATCTTTAATGCTTTCTTCCCAGTCAAAGATTTCGAGAAAATCCTCTCGGGGGATACGGGCAACAATGGCACTGATAAAGTGGGCGGTAAATCGCTTACCCGCATTTTTTGCCTGTGGAAAAGAATTCAAAACCAGGGTTGTTGATGGTATGGTTCCCATGGCTAAAATAACTTTACTCTCGCCAACATTTACCACCCCACGGGTTGTTTCCAATGCTGTTGCTTGGTTTTCCTGTTGCCAAATCCGTGTCACTTTACATTCGGTGACAATACTTAGTCGGGAATCAATCTGACTTTTTGTTGCTTCTTCCTGGCATTTTATTACCTCATCCAGAAGTGGCCCTGGTGTAGAAAATTTTTCCACGTCAGTGGATGTAATCGTTGGAGTGCCGACGGCAATCTGAGCATGTTCGACGCGGGTGGCTGACTTAATAACCTGAAGATTGTGCTTCAATCTCTCAGTCAGTTTATTTTGCCAGTGGTCAAAGATCTTTCCAGTTTGTTGATCATTGGCTCCAACCACATTCAGTAACATTTTCGCTGTCTTGAAATAGTCTTGTGCTGCCTTGATCGTTGCTTGAGGCCAACCTTTCATTTCCTCTGTTGTCGGTTCAGGACACCAGGCACTCCATAGGGTCGAACCCCCTCCGAAAAAGGGAATTATCCCATGCTGCCATTTAATATATTTATTACGATTAATGGTTTTCGAGGATAAAGTCCAGGGAAAGGTTTTTAACGCCTGTTTGAGTAACAGTTTTTGGTAGGAACACGGTAAATTTTGGACGTGTTCTGGCAGGAAAAAGGATCCACCTTCGATGATCAGGATTCGGGCGTTTGCATCTTTTTTGAGAATTCTTTCCACAAAGCCAAGAGCACAAAAGCCACTGCCAATAACGATATAGTCAAATTGCTTTTCTGCTCGCGTCTTTTTCCATTCAGTAGAGGAGATAAAAAAGACATTGTCCATGACATCTTGACTATTAAGTTCCTGTTGTCCAGGCACTGGATAGCCATAATTAAAATTGGGTGATGAGAATACGCTCATAAATCTTTCTCTACAAAGGTTAAATGTAAAAGTAGCTATATACTGAGCGTTAATCGCTTAATTAACTCTTGATGTTGTGGATAAAGTTTCATCAATTTTTCCAACTGATTAGAAGTAGGTTTTGTAGAATCGGTTGGATGCCAACCGGGTGCTAGAGTCGTACCAACTAGAGCAAAAGAATTGGGTTCAATCATTGTCGCTCCAAACCAAGTATTCTGTGGCGCAACTGCCTGAAAGACTTCCCCTGCATCCAAGTTATTACCAAGCTTAATTTTTCGATAATTTCCATCATTTGGGAAGAGATGAATAGCTAATGTGTTACCAGCGTAGAAATGCCACATTTCATCTTGCTTGAGTTGATGAAGTGCATTAACATCACCATTGTGCAGCAGGTAATAATTCATTTCCCAAAATCTACGCTCATTGCCACCTTCAGGCAGAGCCATTTGAGAGGTTGTTTGTTGTGATTTAAAATCTGGGCGAAAGTAGCCCCCAATCTCTTCTAATTTATCCAGTTTTAGTTGCTCGATCCAATACTGTGCATCTTTCATGTTCAAGATTTTCAATTATTCACTACATATCTGGTTCAATGAGTTAAAACCTGTCTGAAAAACACCATCACCTACCAACTTAATCAGATGATTTTCGTCTTGGGGGTCGCAGTCGAATATTGCTACCCATTCAGCATAAGTTAGATCTCCATCTGTGATTGGCTTAAGCTGAAATGTTGCCACATAATTCGTCAATGGCATGGGGGATTCGAGAATTGAGTAGGAAAATAAATAATCTAAGTCGCTCATAGCCAATAGCTTCTCGCGAATATTACCCCCTTCTTTGAGATTAAAATTACGAATACAGCCAATTTTATCGCTTGGCTCACCATTTTCTATGTAACTGTTAGCAATATCAGGATGCCAGTTAGGCAGAGCATTAAAATCTCTGATCTTCATCCAGACTTTATCAATATTAGCATTGATCACAGCACTTGTAAAAACTCTAGTCATTGTGTCGATTTTCTTTCTACTAATCTACTTTATTATCCAACGATTCTGACAACATTACACTACAATCTAGAAGTTATAGTGGTATCAGCTTGTATCGTTGATTATGCGATCGCCTGGAGGAATTTCTTTCCGATGTCTTCGTTATTTGTCCGGATGATGTACACTCCGGCAGGCATAGTTGCATTTCAGAATCAAGCATTTAATACTGCTGAATATACAAATTAAATGCCTAACAGCTTAGAAAGTCCCGTTTAATTTAATATAGGACTTACGCATTACGCATTTTGGTATGCTAGCACAACGGTAGTATACCAGAATGCGTGGATCATCAATATCAAATTTATCTATAGTGTGGGTATCCTGCCCTCGAGGATCTTTGCGTTAAGTCCTGTTCAAGTCAGGCAAAGTCAAATTAAAAAGGTAGAAGGTAGCATGTCAGGTTTGCAGCTTAATCCTTTGCCCGCACTTCGTGCCGCTTCGCTAACATCCCCCAGCCCTTTCTGGCAAAATTGCCAGAAGGGTAGCAAGCATTCAAGGTTCCTCTGGCAAGCCTGCCAGAGGGATTTAAGGCGAGAGCTTACAAAGGTGACATGCTCCCAATTAAAAACTTGCTTTTGGAGAGAACACAATGACCTTCAAAATTCTCAGTCTAGATGGTGGTGGCATCCGTGGAGTTTTATCGACAACAATTCTTGAGGATATAGAAGCAATACTCAGAGAACAGAAGGGGCAGGAATTATATCAATATTTCGACTTGGTTGCTGGGACTTCCACTGGCTCAATTCTGGCTGCAGGGATTGGCTGTCAGATGCAGGCTAAGCAACTGACTGACTTATATCAGAAACGTGGTAAAGATATCTTTTTAGAGTCGGTACGTCGGCAGCGACAACCACGGGGAGTTTTTTCTTGGCTTTGGCAGCGATTAATCCTTTCTTGGCTTCGCAGATTAAAGGGAAGTTATGCTTTATATCCTCACGAGCAGGGCAATCAGGGATTAGCGAAGGTTTTGGAGCAACAATTGATTTACGATGGTAAATCTCCGAAGATTAGCGAGATAACTCAACCTCATCTTCTTATTCTTGCTTATGATGTTTTATCTCGAAATACAACCTGGTTTACGAATAACAACCCTGATCAAGGAAGATGGTACGACGACATCGAGTTATGGAAAATATGTACTGCCTCGGCTTCAGCACCAACGTTTTTTCCTCCTTACGAACTTCCCTACAACAGTGAGCAAAATCTTCCCCACATTGATGGTGGAGTATCAGCCAATAACCCAGCTTTAACTGCGATCGCCCATGCCTTGTGGATGAACAAAGGCAAAGCTGACAAATTAAAATTGAGTGATATTGCTGTACTCTCAATTGGAACTGGTAAGACAACTAATCCCTATACCTATCAAGAGATTGCCAATTGGGGATTACTGGGCTGGATTAAGAATCTAACCGACATATTCATGAATCCTTCGGCCATAAATTCAGAAGATATCTGTACGCAACTCCTTGAAAGTGTAGGTGGTGTTCACTTGCGTTTGGATTTCGAGCTAAACCAGCAATTTGAAGGAGAAAGAAAGCCAAATAGACTGCGGGAACTGATAAAAAAACCCTATAACGAATACCTTTTTCAAAAGAATGGCAGGAAACAAGAAATCAAGGAAGATATTGATAATCCAGACATTTGTCAAGACCTGATCGAAGCAGCTCAAGGCTATCTCGAGTATGGAAAAGTTGACTATGATAACGAACGAGTTCCTGTTCGGTGTGCAATTAAACAGTTTATTGAGTCTCATTAAGCATGAGACTTCTGGGATGTCACTAAACAGTAATATTTTGTGATAATTACCGATAAAACGGACATCTCCCGATAGAATATAAACTGGGTTCAATGGGAGAGCTAATTATGACCTTTCCAGACTTGGTAACTTGGCTGCGTGAACGAACAGCCTTCAGCATTCTTCCTGGGACAGTATTAAAAGCGATCGCACAAGTTATCCAAGAAAGTGTAGTCAAAGCCAATGAACGCCTAGTTTTAGAAGATACCCCTGTGGAAAACCTCTACATTCTCCAACAAGGGCAAGTAGAAGGCAATCGTACTACTCAAACTAGTTCTGCCTGGGCAGTAAGTTGGCTACCTGGAGCAATAATTAATCTACAAGAGGTCTTATTAGATCAACCAGCTCAAAGAACTGTAATCACCCGCAGCGATTGTCAACTTTGGGTGATACCTGCCAACAAGTTTCGGGAATTACTCACTCAATATCCCCGAATTTCCCAAGCTTTCTCACCGCGACTAGCACAAGAACTAGCACAAATTTCTTCAATACTAAGTGATGAACAGGAGCGTCAAGCAATCTTACGACCTTATGTGATTAGTAAGGCTAAACGTGGGATTATTGGTAAAAGCCGCTATGCAGTGCGGCTGCGCAAGCAAATTAGACAGGCGTCACAAAGTCGCCAGTCAGTCCTAATTTTCGGCGAACCTGGATTAGAGAAAGACAATCTTGCTGCCTTGATTCACTTTGGTTCAGCATACCGACGTGAACCAGTAATTCAAGTTGATTGCTCTACAGTACAAGCTTCTGGTGCTGAATTATTTGGTCGTCTTGGCGGCAAACCAGGGCTAATTGAATCCCTTGATAAAGGTACCTTAATTCTCAATAATCTTGAAGAGCTACCCCCAGAACTAATATCACAGCTGGCGATACTTCTAGAAAACGGCACCTATACACCAGTTAGAAGGGAGCAAGAGAACATTCCCAATCCTGAGTTGCAATCTCGGGCACGGGTCATTATGATTTCTGAAAAAACCCTGCCTGAGATTAACCATATTGTTAGTATTTCTATTAAAGTTCCACCGCTGCGGGTGCGAAAAGCTGACCTTGGCGACCAGATGAATTATTATATTAGTTTAATCTGTAGAGCCAGAGGGATTCCCAAACCACACCTTACCCCGGAAGCACTGCGCCAATTACAGACCTATGATTTTCCTAACAATATAAGAGAGTTGCGCAATCTCACTGAGAGGGCAATTGTCCAGGCTGAAGGTGTTAGAGAACTCACGGAAGAAATTGTTTGGCCTTCCCAAAGTAAGAAGAAACAATTCCGCTGGAATCTCTTGAATGCTTATCCTGATTTGAGGAAATTTCTGCGTAGCAAGTGGTGGCCAGATGGAATTAATTATGGTTTTACCTTAACTTTTTTTGCCCTAGTCGTGTTGATAGGATTTATTGGTCCCCAAAATCGTCAAGAAAATTTTGTTTTAAATCTGTTTTGGGCATGGTGGTGGCCTGTAATTCTAATTGGTTTTCCCTTGGTTGGACGTCTCTGGTGTGCAGTTTGTCCCTTCATGATTTATGGGGAAGTTACTCAGAAATTTTCTCTCTGGTTATGGCCTCGTCAGTTAAAAAAATGGCCCAGGCAGTCTGCGGAAAAGTGGGGCGGATGGTTTTTATTTGGCTTATTTGCGCTAATTTTCTTGTGGGAAGAACTGTGGGATTTAGAAAATACTGCCTATCTTTCTGCTTGTTTACTGTTGTTAATTACTGCCGGGGCAATGATTTGTTCGGCAATTTTTGAGCGTCGATTTTGGTGCCGATATCTCTGCCCTATTGGCGGTATGAATGGTCTATTTGCCAAATTATCGATGACTGAATTGCGCGCTCAACAAGGTATTTGTTCCGCTGAATGTACTACCTATCAATGTTATAAGGGCGGTCCCCAAAAAGGGGAGGGTTTAGAAACAGAAGGTTGTCCTCTTTACTCTCATCCTGCCCAGTTGCAAGATAACCGCGACTGTGTGCTATGCATGACTTGTTTGAAAGCCTGTCCTCACCGTTCAGTTGAGCTAAATTTACGCCCTCCAGGAATTGAACTTTGGACAACTCACATACCCCGCACTTATGAAGTAGCGTTGTTACTATTGCTATTAGGCGGGATATTTCTACATAGGCTACCGGAGTTACAGATATGGTTAGGATTATCGCTGGATTTAAGTGAGTTTTGGTTACATTTAGGATTTTCGGTTGCGGCTTTAAGTATTCCAGCAGTTATTCCCTTAGTTGCCTATGGTTGCATACAGCTTTTCTACCAATTAAGCCATAATCTTAAATCTGCATCTCTAGGTGGAAAGTTTAGAAGTAGAATTACCCAACCTCGATCTTTTGTCAAGTTGGCTTATGGTTACTTACCATTGGTGCTGGCAGGTAATTTAGCTCATTATTTAAGGTTGGGTTTAACTGAAGGAGGAAGGCTCTTACCAGTGACTTTTGCTACTTTTGGTTTGAGCGGCGAAGAATTACCTGTTTTGGTTGCTCATCCAGCTGTCATTGCTTTTTTGCAGGGAACAACTTTAATTATGGGTGTCTTGCTGACAGTGTTGCTCACACAAAAGATTTCTGGTCAATCATTGCGAGCGCTATTGCTGCAACATCTTGGTACAGTGGTACTGGGTTGGATGATGTGGGCAATTATTGTCTGAAATAGGGCTTGGTGAATTAATCTAGAAGGTATAGCAGTCGCCACAGCTGTTAGGACACTTTCTTGTTCCCTGTTCCCTGTTCCCTGTTCCCTGCTCCCTGTTCCCTTTATAGCCGTCGCCACTATGATTAGGACACTTCCTTGTTCCCTACTCCCTACTCCCTACTCCCTGCTCCCTTTGAATCAAAATAGAATGTCCTAACTGATATGTCCGTTGCTATATATCAAAATAGAATGTCCTAACTGATATGTCCGTTGCTATATATCAGACAAGGATTTTAAATCTTTTTTTACGCTTAAAAGTGCAAGACTATAGCATTTAGAGGCTTAAAATCCTTCCACTTTTAAATTGTTTAGATTATTCTGAGTTCCTCTCCTGACTCGGAGACTCCTGGCTCCTCACCAAAAAACTTATTCAGCAAACCCTAACTAAACAAATTTAACCTCTAAAATCATATCATTAAAGTCCTGATCACCGCCACCAGCTAAATCTTCAAAACCAAAGATATTGGCACCTAGTATACGGATGTGGTCAACCTGATCAGAATTCACACTTAAGAAAGGCAAATAAACATTCTCAAAGTCATCCTCTAGATTATCCAAATTACCATCAGCAATTATGAAAGGTGCATAAATTGAACCACCTAATAGCTCATCTTCAAAGACAATAGTTTCCTGATTGGAAACCGACATATCTAAACCTTCAACACGGTTAGCAAGAGCCGCTTCTATGTAACGCTGACGATTCTCAGAAGTTGGGTTAATCAGTTCATCTGTATCAGGATCAACTACTGCACCATTCTCATCAGCAACCCGATATAAACCAACCAGGTTATCAAAAGCCGCTTCCCGATACACAGAAACACTAACTGCTAAGGAACCAACTTCATCTCTCAAATCAATCAGTTCCCCTTGTCCGTTTTCCTGGAGTTCTGTTCCTAGGGTTACTGACTCAACAGTATTGTCTACATTAACCACCAAATCATTGAACTGATTCCCTCCAACTTCATCTTCCCATGCCAGATTAAAGCCATCTTCATCAAGGTCAGAAATCTCGATATTTGAAGAAGTAGAGAAAAAGACATCCAGATTAGTTTCTTCAGTTGCAGATAAATCTGCTAAAACTTGCTCCTTTGTCCCATTTGCTACTAGATAAAATGCCAGGTTGGTATCCGGTTCAAATCCTCCTATAACTCGATTAATCTCACTATAATTAAAACCGTTAGGGGAATTAGCGATCGCACTAAAAATAGTTTGCGATCGTCCCAAGGCAGCTGCTAAATAACCATCTGAATCTGGAGCCAAATTTCCAATGTTGCCATTTTGATCATCAACGGTAAATACTCCAATTTCATTGACTTGATCAGATTCAATGCTGTTTATCTTAAATAGGAGGTTAGTAGCAACTACACCATCCAGGCTAAAAATACCGTTATTAGCTGTATCTAAAACCGGGTTAATGTCTCCCCCTGTCAGGTAAAACTGTGCTTGCTCAAACACAGAAAGACCGACTTCTTGCCCTAAAAATCTGCCATTAATATCTCCATCTTCAAAGTGAATACCACCGTAGAGGCGAGAAACTCCACCTTCATCTCCTGCTTCAGAAAATGTCTCCCAGTCCAAGGTAACTGTTTGTTGGGGAGTTACTCCTGGCTCAAAGCGTGACTCTCCAGGTTCAAAGGTTACAGAAGCTCCAAACTCATCACTGTCTGTAAACAGTCTGAGTACTTCAGCCCCAGCAGAACTAAAAGTACTGTGTCCAGAGACGTATTCGGCAAAGGGAGGGGAAGGATCACCACCTGGAGTTTGATAGGTGAGGAAATCTGTAGCTAGAATAGTTTGGGTTCCTAGTCCTGGACCAGCCCAAGCTTGGATAGCATAACCACCAAGTGATTGATTAAACTCTCCAATCAAACCCAGTTTACCCAATTCCCGAATTAACCTCACAGGACGGGTATAGTTGTAGAATCTCTTAGCTTCCCAGGTAGCAATACCGGCATCGAAAACTGCATTACCTAAGGCAAAGAACATTTGGACATCTTCGTCCAAGGTATGATCATCTCTAGCCGAGACAAATTCCCCAAAGGTCATCCAAGTGCCTGGTGGAAATGAGGTTCCACCTGGATCTTCCCAAAATTCTGCAATCAGTTTCTGTTCATCAGTGAGGTTGGCACTGATTTCGACAACTTCCTCAGCCTGAGCAATAAACTCAGGATTGATGATTGTTCCGATAATCTCCTGGCTGATATTAACAACTGAACCATCTTCAGCGAGGGTGATTGTGCCTGCTTGGAGATTAACTTCACCATCTACTAGCAGGAAAGGTTCTGGTGCTTCTGGCCGAAATTCATCTCCTGATTCTAAGGAAAAGGAGATGACATCACCCCAGTGTGGTGTTAGAAAGCTTTGAATACGGTCTTCTTGTCCTGGTTGAGCATCAATTGGTACTAATTCTGGTGTCCACAATTCAATAAATGCGGGGTTACCAGGGTCATTTACTGGCTCATAGCTACTAATATCGGAGTAGACACTACCATTACCATTAGGGTCATCCCCCAATTGATTAGAACCATCATTGTGGCGAAATTCCAGTAGTGCTGCGGCAAAAACATTACCAATACCAGCAGGAGTAGTGGTGTCAGTAGTAGTGTTATTGGGGTCAAGACCCAGTTGGGCCATCAATTCATTGAAAATTGTCTCCTCGCTAGGAAACAAGTTTACCAAGACTCGATAAGCTGCATAGCTCATTGCCTGCTCTTTATTGGCTTGAGTATTTTCCGACTCAGGCCGTTGCAACTCGTCTCCAAGCTGAGTAGAAACGGGGATACTTTCATAAGCCGCCCAAGCATCATACATGGCAGTGTGTACCATGCTGTAAGCTCTGGAGGCGATGGTGGGACCAGGAGCAGTATTGATTACGGCTTTCTGAACAGCCTGATCCCATTGAACTGAAATAGTTGGCGAAGGATCGTTAACGGTAACGAGTTGAGTATCGGAATCAAGAATAAGAGCGATTTCGTCCATTTTCTTTCACATTGATTTAGCCTGTAGATCTAATAGTTGGAGGAGAGTGATTTTTAAGGGCAGGGAAAATGAGGAAGATAAACTCCTCATCTCCCTTGTCTCACTTAACTATTAGACGTTCCCTTGATGACCGCCTGATTGACTGAAAAACTTCAGTGGCTATGCTTATAGAGTTCCCACAAATTTTGTGAAAGTCACATGTTAACTTGAGATTATTACTGCTTTGATATAAAAATTGAGTGGGTCTAGTCTACTGAGACCAGACCCACTCAAGCTATGTCTTCAAAATAGTTAAGTTTCAGAGTAAAAAAATGCTAAATTACTAAGGTTTACCAGCACAAGTACCGCAGCTTTATTTCTACACAGTCATAGACTTCTAGAGTTTGACTTAACCTCCTCCGGTCTCGCACCGGCTTGCCTTAATATTAATAGAGTTCTGCTCGTTTAGTTGGTAGCTGCGGCTGGGTCACAGTTGGGAGACATCAGAATCTAGCGACCCACTAGCTTTATTTATTTCCCAGGGTTGCGTGCCTGGCTGATGTCTATAATTTAAAGTAGCACGGTAATTTTCTCCTAGCTAGTGATGTTTACCAACTTTGATTAGCGTTTACAAACTGTAAACATTACTTCAAAAAACTCAATATTAAGGTTAGCGATTCCTGAATACTGCCGCAACATCGCCTCAACTAGCCTCAACTAAATGTAAAAATGGATAATAAGTTGACTAACACTGCGGGGTGCAAATTTCAGTCCCCACACTAGACGCCAGAGGCTCTTGAAAACGATCATGTCTGACTCTCCCCAGTTCCTTAGCGGTAGCGAAATCCGGCAAAAATTCCTCGACTTCTATGCCCAGCGGCAACACAAAGTGCTACCTTCTGCCTCTCTAGTGCCGGAAGACCCCACCGTGCTGCTGACGATCGCGGGAATGCTGCCCTTTAAACCCATTTTCCTAGGACAGCGCCAGCCAGAAGTGCCTCGCGCCACTACTTCCCAAAAGTGTATCCGCACTAATGATATTGAGAATGTTGGACGCACGGCGCGGCATCACACCTTTTTTGAGATGCTAGGCAACTTCAGTTTTGGGGATTACTTCAAACAGCAAGCGATTGCTTGGGCGTGGGAACTGTCAACTCAAGTCTTTGCTTTGCCCCCAGAATGCCTTATTGTAAGTGTGTTTACTGAAGATGACGAAGCCTTTGCGATTTGGCGGGATCAAATCGGTATCGAACCCCATCGCATTCAACGCATGGGAGAAGAAGATAACTTCTGGACATCTGGCCCTACTGGTCCTTGTGGTCCTTGTTCAGAAATCTACTACGATTTTCACCCAGAACAAGGTGATAAAAATATTGACTTAGAAGATGATACCCGCTTCATCGAGTTCTATAACTTAGTGTTCATGCAGTATAACCGGGATGCCCAAGGTAACCTGACAGCGCTGCAAAATAAGAATATTGATACTGGTATGGGATTGGAGAGGATGGCACAAATCCTCCAAAAGGTACCTAATAATTACGAAACTGACTTAATTTTTCCGATTATTGAGACTGCCGCTGCTATTGCTGGAATCGATTATGCTAAAAGCGATGAGAAGACCAAAACCTCTCTTAAGGTAATTGGTGATCATGTCCGTTCCGTGATTCACATGATTGCTGATGGCATTAGGGCATCTAATATGGGTAGGGGCTATGTGCTGCGCCGCTTGATTCGCCGAGTTGTACGTCATGGGCGTTTAATTGGCATTTATGGCGCAGAGGTAGCAAATGGCGTGTTTACACCTCACGTTGCCCAAAGTGCGTCCGCTCTTTCTGAGTCTATCTATCCTAATGTTCGTCAACAAGAAGAAGTTATTAAAGCAGAACTAGAACGGGAAGAATCTCAATTCTTGAAAACCTTGGAGCGGGGTGAGAAGCTGCTAGCAGAAATTCTCGCACCTAAGCCCAAGCAAATATCTGGCAAAGATGCTTTTACTCTCTATGATACCTATGGTTTCCCCTTGGAGTTGACTGAGGAAATTGCCCAAGAACAAGGGATCAGTGTTGATCTTGCTGGCTTTGAAGCTGAGATGAAAGCACAGCGGGAAAGAGCAAGAGAAGCTCACGAAACTATTGATCTGACAGTACAGGGTAGCTTGGATCAGCTAGCTGAACATATCCACGGCACAGAATTCTTGGGCTACACCCAACTGCTATCAACAGCGAAGGTGGAAGCATTGTTAGTAGATGGCAAGTCTGTTGAGTCAGCCTCAGCTGGTACCCAAGTGCAGGTAATTCTAGACCAAACCCCATTCTATGCCGAATCCGGAGGACAAATTGGCGATCGCGGTTATTTATCCGGCGATACTGTATTAGTACGTATCGAAGATGTCAAGAAAGAATCGGATTTCTTTGTCCATTTTGGTCAAATTGAACGGGGCACTTTACAAATTGGGATGCGGATTTCAGCGCAAATCGACCGCGCTTGCCGCCGCCGTACTCAAGCTAATCATACGGCAACTCATTTACTGCAAGCGGCACTGAAAAAGATTGTTGACTCTTCTATCTCTCAGGCTGGTTCTTTGGTAGCCTTTGACCGATTGCGCTTTGATTTTAACTGCCCTCGTGCCTTAAGTACTCAAGAGTTAGAAGCAATTGAAGAGCAAGTTAATAGCTGGATTAGTGAGGCACATACTGCTGATGTCGCAGTAATGCCCATTGCTGAAGCTAAAGCCAAGGGTGCGATTGCTATGTTTGGGGAAAAGTATGGTAAAGAGGTGCGGGTAATTGATTTCCCAGGCGTTTCTATGGAACTATGCGGCGGTACTCACGTGAGCAATACTGCTGAGATTGGGGTATTTAAAATTATCTCAGAAACTGGTATTGCTTCTGGTATTCGTCGTCTAGAAGCAGTAGCAGGACCAGCAGTACTAGATTACTTGAACGTCAGGGATAAAGTTGTTAAAGAATTAAGCGATCGCTTTAAGGCAAAGCCAGAAGAATTACCGGAACGTATTAACAGTTTGCAGCAGGAATTCAAGGCTTCTCAAAAACAGTTAGAAATACTAAAGCAAGAACTTGCCTTAGCTAAATCTGACCAATTGTTAGCGCAAACTGAATCAGTGGGTGAGTTCAAAGTCTTGGTTGCCAGCATGGAAGATGTTGATCCAGATGCTTTGAAGACAGCAGCTGAAAGGTTACAGCAAAAGTTGGGTGAGAGTGCTGTGGTTTTGGGTTCAACTCCTGCTGAAGGTAAGGTGAGTTTAGTGGCAGCTTTTAGTCCAAAAGTTTATAAAGAGAAAAAGCTACAAGCTGGTAAATTTATCGGGGCAATTGCCAAGATTTGTGGTGGTGGTGGTGGTGGACGACCTAATTTGGCGCAAGCTGGAGGAAGAGATGCGAGTAAGTTAGAGGAAGCTTTGGAGAGTGCTAAGAGTCAGTTGCTTGAAGGTTTAGGAGGGTGAACGAAATTTTGGTTGGAATTTCAATTCTCCGCGTCTGGGCGTCTGCTTAATTATCGAAATTAATTTGGGTTAAATACCCCACCGTCTATACGGTGCATAAAATTGGTTGGGGTCAAATCCCCATCCAATTTGTCCCCGCGTCCCCGTGTCACCGTGTCCCCGCGTCTTTAATTCCCCACGCCTTTTTTCACTCACCCGCCTTCTGCCTTCTGCCTTGCGCGTAGCGCTATAACAGTGACAGTAGACACAAATTTTCTGCTTGCTTTTTTTTATCGATTTTCCTATAATCAGAAGTATAGTTAGTGTTACTGCGACTAACAACTAAGTATTGCAGTAAATAATAGCCAATCCTAACTTCTCTAAGCAGAACTCAATTTTCTCAAAAAAAATCGCGATCCGCCTGCGGCGGAAAGACTAAAGAAAAGAGGGTAAAGGGCTAAAGAGTACACGCCGAGACACATACAACTCTAAAACCGGTACTCTTGCTGAGCGCCTGGCTCGGAGTAACGTAGCTGCGACAGGCAGAACGGCAGACTTGCAGATAGTTGTACCAAGAGCCGCCCCGCACAATAATAGGAGTATTGTTATTATACCTTAAGCAAGCCTGACCATCAGAGGGCACACCTTCATGATTAGGATGCGAATTATCAGCACACCACTCCAAAACATTGCCGTGCATGTCGTATAAGCCAAAATTATTAGCTACCTGGAAACTCCCTACAGGGGTAGTTCCTTTTCTATTTCCATTTTGGTTATAGTTAGCTAACTCAGGGCTTATCGCTTCACCAAAATGATAAGGGGCAGTTGTTCCCGCACGGCAGGCATATTCCCATTCTGCCTCCGTCGGCAGTCGGTACTCACGTCCCGTTTGCTTGGACAAACGGTTACAGAACTCTACTGCATCATACCATGATATACACTCTACAGGTAAATTAGTTCCTTTAAAGTAAGACGGATTGGGATTAAGCTCACGATTAACTTGAGGAAATCGTGCAACCCTCAGCCATTGTGCCTGAGTTACAGGATATTTACCCATAAAGAAGGGAGCTACCTCAACTAAGTGCTGCGGCCCTTCACGATCCAATCTTCCTGCTTCTGAATCCGGTGAACCCATTGTAAAGATACCACCATCAATAGCAACCATTTCCAATTGCACCCTATTACCTAGATTTTCAGTAAACTGCTGAGCTTGTTGGCGATAGCGGCTAATTTCTCTACCTTGAGCATTAACACTGACCACAGAAAATTCAAAAGTACTCAGTTTTAGTTGTTCATTGTTGATGGCAATCAAAGATGAATCAAGCTGTGTTTTAGTAGGTGGGAGCGATGCTTCTTTGATTGCTTGGCAGATATCGACTAATACCTTATTTTGCTCGGGGGCTGTAAGACTATCTAGAGGTTGAGAAAGGTTATGAGCTGCCTGATAAGCCTCAATCTCAGTGTATTTATATAGACAGGCACTTAAATATATCCAAATTATTTTTAGTCCCTGATTTTCAGCAGCAGCTAGGAGTGGCGGCAGTTCCTGTTGATCAATAAAATCAGAAGCCAAGAAATTAGAACTTACCATTAACACAGCTACCTTCGCTGATGCCAGGGCGCGTTTAATTTCCTCTCTCCACTTAGAACCTGCAGTGATTTTAGTATCATCCCAAACTGAGATTGTCTGTTGCCGAGTTAGTGGTTTGAGCATCTTCTGGAGTCTTATCAGCCATTCTTTGTCTTGGTGAGAATAACTGATAAAAATTTGGTCACGCATGAAGAATTATAGGAGTTACAGGAGTTATAGGAATTACGGATAAAACCCTATTTTGGCATAATCAGCTTCCCATCGACCTGTCTCCGCGTCTCCGCGTCTCCGCGTCTCCGCGTCTCCGCGTCTCCCCATCTCCCCATCTCCCCATCTCCCCATCCCCCCATCTCCCCATCTCCCCATCTCCCCATCCCCCCATCCCCCCATCCCCCCATCTCCCCATCTCCCCATCTCCCCATCTCCCCATCTCCCCATCCCC
>JAAHGS010000045.1 GCA_010692645.1 Symploca sp. SIO2E9 | reverse complement strand
AACTCCCAAAGACTCAGCTGCTTCACTTGGTTTTACATATTTAGCCATAATGTCGATACTATGGCTAAATATGTATTAATTGTCAAGATTTGTCCGTATGATCAACGACTAGAGGCGTACCGATCGCACCAGGAGCTTCTAATGCTTCGAGCCAAGCCTCCTTTCCCTTGGTAATCTGTTGGTGAACTAAGAAGTGATCTAATAAGCCGTGAGTTGCTAGATGGATAATTCTCGCCTTGGGCATTTGTTGCATAATCGCTGCCTTGGTAGCTTGGGCACCAATTAGAGGCTTGGTATTATACCTTTGGGCAATATTTTTAGCTTCCCATTCTGAACCTGGTAGAGAGTCTAACTTCTCAAGTGGTTTCTCAAAGTCGGTTGCGATTTCGGGCATGGTAGGATTACCCACCACCAAGACTTCAGATGCATTAGCGGGGACTTGTGGACGACGCTTATGGGTTAAATCGAGTACTTGAATCGAGGGTGCAGTCTGAATTGTGTGTTTTTCGATTAAATATTGATCGTTTTCGTCTAACAGAGCAGGGAAAGGAGCTAGCAATAGAGAGCTTTGGGGAATGAAGATGACACGTTCTTCTGGATTGGTGGGTAGGAACTTTGCAATAGGTTGGATTAGGATATCATGGAGCTGCCGTAAACGATTAGCTTGGCTATCGTCTTCTATCTCTGACTCCTCTGTGCTGCCACGAGCCCTGACACCAATAGAGTTACGGGTGGTTTTAACCAAGTCTGCTAGGGATTTATCTTTTAGGTCAACTTGCTCGAAGGGGATTTCACCTGTGGGTTTAATTACCCAGATGTAGAGGGAATTAAAAACAATTGAATACTCAACCAGTGTGGCTTGGTGTTGTCGTGCTATTTGCTGGATTTGCTCAATTGTTGGAGGTTCGGTGGAGATGGGATTAACGGTGTCTTGTAGAACTTTGTTGGAGTTATCTGATATACGTGAGGCTAATAACTCGATAAAGGCTCTGGCTCTAGCTCTTTCGGCAATTTCTAGGGCTTGATTGGTCTTATTTTGAGCAACCAGGGCTTGTTGTAGATTGCGGTAGGTACGAGCTTGGGTGTCAAAGAGGGAGACTTTGTTAGCATCAGCTAATTCAGAAGGGCGCAGAGACTCGAAAATATCAATCGCATCTAATAGCGTAGTGGAAGCATCGGCATACTGCCTTAGGTCATTGTATGCTGCTCCTATATTATTGAGGGAACTTACTTGGTCTGCTCGATAGCCGATTTCCTTAAAAATATCTAGGGACTGCTGATAGAATGTGATCGCCTTTTGGTATTGTCCGAGGGAATAGTAAGCATTACCCAAATTACCGAGGGAATTTGCTTGGCCTTCTATATCGCCGATTTCCTCATCAATATCTAGGGACTGCTGATGGAATGCGATCGCTTTTTGGTATTGTCCGAGGTTAGAGTAAGCAATTCCCAAATTACCGAGGGAATTTGCTTGCTCTGCTCTATTGCCGATTTCCTTAGCAAGATCTAGGGACTGCTGATAGAATGCGATCGCATGGTGGTATTGTCCGAGGTTAGAGTAAGCATTACCAAAATTATTGAGGGAATTGGCTTGCCCTGCTCTATCGCCGATTTCCTTAAAAATATCTAGGGACTGCTGATGGAATGCGATCGCATGGTGGTATTGTCCGAGGGAATTGTAAACATTACCCAAACCCATGAGGGAATTGGCTTGCCCTGCTCTATCGCCGATTTCCTTAGCAAGATCTAGGGACTGCTGATAGAATGCGATCACCTTTTGGTATTGTCCGAGGGAATCGTAAGCATTACCCAAATTATTGAGGGATTTGGCTTGCCCTGCTCTATCGCCGATTTCCCTTTTAATATCTAGGGACTGCTGATAGAATATGAGCGCCTTTTGGTATTGTCCGAGGGAATTGTAAACATTACCCAAATTACCGAGGGCATTTGCTTGCCCTGCTCGATCACCGATTTCCTTAGCAAGATTTAGGGACTGCTCATGGAATGTGAGCGCCTTTTGGTATTGTCCGAGGCGATAGTAAGCAATTCCAAAATTACCGAGGGAATTGGCTTGCCCTGCTATATCACCGATTTCCTTATCAATATCTAGAGACTGCTCATGGAATGCGATCGCATGGTGGTATTGTCGGAGGGAATCGTAAGTATTACCCAAATTACCGAGGGATTTGGCTTGCCCTGCTATATCGCCGATTTCCTTAAAAATATCTAGGGACTGCTGATGGAATGCGATCGCCTTTTGGTATTGTCCGAGGAAAGAGTAAACATTACCCAAATTACCGAGGGATTTTGCTTCCCCTGCTATATCGCCGATTTCCTTAAAAAGATCTAGGGACTGCTGATGGAATGCGATCGCATGCTGGTATTGTCCGAGGGAATCGTAAGCATTACCCAAATTATTGAGGGATTTTGCTTGCCCTGCTATATCGCCGATTTCCCTAAAAATATCTAGGGACTGCTGATGGAATGCGATCGCATGCTGGTATTGTCCGAGGGAAGAGTAAGCAATTCCCAAGTTACCGAGGGATTTTGCTTCCCCCTGTCTATCGCCGATTTCCCGATAGATAGCTAATGCTTGTTGCCAAGACTCGAGTGCTTCTCGAAATTGACTGGTACGATACTGCTCAATTCCTTGCTGCAGGAGTTTATCTGCTTCCGCTTTCGGCTCAACTGAAGTCTGAGCCAACAATGGCTGAGCTAAGAAGGGAACTGACGAAGTGGGGAGTAAAGGCGCTACGCCAGTAGTCAGTAGAGAGGTGAGCGCAATTAGTGTAATTCTTTTCAGTCGCATCGGGATAAAATTTCTACAGTAGGGGACTATATGATTGCCTCATCAGCTCATATATTTCGTGGTGAACACCCTATGCAAAAACCTAAACACTGCCTATCGAGGCGAAGCAGCACTTTGCTCATCTTCTGACGCTTTACAAAAATCAAGAGCTTGGATTTGCTCAATTAGCTCAGAAGAGTAATTATGATTAGAATATATTTCCCGTAATGCATCTGACCAGAGGTCACGCTCAGTAAAGTAGTGGATACGTTCTATGGCAATTTTCTCATCACTAGCTCCTTATACTCTGAGCCTACGTTCCAACTCCTCTAGTTCTTTCTTGATTAGCTCATACTCCTCATCCGACATGATTTCAAAATAGGCGTTATTAGCGACTTCATCCTTAGAGACAGGTTCCCGCCAAAAGTATTTCTTACCGCGCTCTAATGGCTTCCCAGCATAGATAATGCTGCGAGCATTTGCCTCTAAAGACTGACGCCACATCAAAGTCCAACTGCGATTTTTGCGTACCTCAATACCTTTGATAGTTTCTTGCCAGAGGAAAAGTGGTCGATTATCCCAAACTTTGAGAGTTCCTTGGTTAACAGAGTCATCAAAATCACTCAAATCACCAGGAACAATCAGACAAAGGGGAGGTTGCCCAGGTCCTCGCGAACCACCTTTACCCCTTTTGCGTCGCAAACTCCGCAAAATATCTCCCCAAGACAGCGCCAGATATGTATCTCTAAATTCTGTTACCAACTGGCGGTGTTGCTCTCTAATTGCAGCCTGAATTGGTAAAGCTACACAGGAGGCTATTCCTATAGCAGTAATCAATAACACAGAACCAATTCTTTTGACTTTCACGATACTTTCTCCTTGTTGAAGTAATAAGTAATGCGAACATAATTCCACAAGACAACTGACGGTAAAACCACAGGCAACAATACCTCTGCCGAGATATAAACCTGCAATCCAATCCATCCATAAACTGCTATTGCACCCCCCAACCACATCAACAACTGCTTCTGCTGACGGGGATTGTCTAGGAATACCAGTGCGACTCCTTTACCCAACAAAGCTGCTAACAAAATCATCCAGACATCAGGGATAGGCACCACCAAACGCTGTGTCAATAGATGGTGAATCATGTAAGCATGAGTTTCACCACCAGTGAAGGTGCGTTTTCCTGCCAAAAATTCACCCCAACCTTCTTTGCCGCGCCAAAAAGCAACTGCCAGGGGAATAGCGTAATTATCTTCACCTTCTGCTTCTAGGCCAGCTTCCGGATATCCTCCAGGTACAATCAAAACTAATTCTTGCTCGAAGTTTTCCGGAATAGTCCCTTTGCCTTGACAAGAACCCAGTAACTTACAAGCAGAAATCCCTTCGTAAACTCGGTTAGGAGGAATGGAAAAATCAATAATCGGATGCAACCACTGTTGTATAAACTGATGGGAATAGCTAGTAATCGGGTGAAGGCGTAATTGAGACAAGAAACTAACTGCCTGGTTAACCTCCTTTCCCTCACCGAGATATTCGATCACAGATTGCTGCAAATTAGTACTACTCTCCAAATCAGGTGGCGGCAAACCAGAAGCTGTTTCCTGATTGAGGGTATGAATTAACGCTAGTAAGTAAGCAAAAGGAAAAAGCTCAGAACTTTTAATATCTGCTGGCGGCAGTTCAATATACCAAGGGGAAAAAGAAATCTCACCTTCCATACTCCAGTTAGGTTGAGCAATCTCCTCACTGACTGTTGCCCTTCGGCTATATCCCTCTGCCGTAGAGCCAAAGAGTAACCAACTGCCCTTACCAACAGCATCGCCAACAGATTGTTGTAGCTGACTATAGTCTTGTTTTGGGTCATCTAAGATATAGTCAATACCAATAACCTTGGCATTTAATTGTGAAAGCCGATTGAGTAATTTAGCTAAATAATTATAATCAATTGGATTTATCTGCTTGCTAGTGTAGGTATCAGCCTTAAGTGAAGTAGCATCAATCTGAACTAGCCTTACTGCTGGAACTCCTCTACTCTCGTGCTCTCCTCTAGATGGTATTTGATTAGTAACACTACGATAGACGCTTTGAACTAAAATGCGTGGTTCCAACAATAAATCTTGCACAGGCGGCAAGAGACTAAGCAGCAGAAAAAAACCTAACCACCTTGCTTCCCGCTTCCTAGGCATCCAGCGTTTGAGGCGCTGCTTGAAGCCAAAGGGCTTAATCCGAAATAATTGGGCTTCTGGATGACAAAATAGCGACGGAACCAAATATGCAGAGGGATTAGTTAAAGATTTTTCCTGTTGCTGAAGAAACTCACAAGCATCCAGCAAAGCCTCATGCACATCCTTATATTCAGCCAAGCTTTTGAGCAATTGCTTGAGAAAATCCTGGGCGACTCGATTGTGAATTGGCTCCCGCATCACCACCACCTGAGACAACCCCAAGTTAATCAAAGATTCGGCAATGTTAATTCCACTGCAAGAATTGAAGATAGCAAACTGTAGCCCTTTAGATTTAGCCTGTTTCAGAGGCTCCTCAATTTCCTTAATTAACAGAGAGACTTTTGGTGCAATCCCCAATTGCCCACCAGTAAGAGCAGTTTCATTACTATGCCCAGCAAAAAATAATACATCCCAGCCTCTTTGATCTGCGATCGCTTCACAAATCCGAGTCTTTAAAGTTGTAGCATCATCCTCCCCTTGCCTCCAACCTACACACTCCACTGATGCCACAGCAGAAAGCGATCGCACTGCTATTTTATCTTCTTCAAAATCTAATCCCGTATCATCTCCCAAAATTGCTAAAATTCTAGCTTTTCTTTGGATAGGATAGACTGGTTCACAGCGAATATTAGCTGGTTTACGAGCAATACGAACTTTCCCTGTTGCACCCAAGTCTGTGCCAATTTTCCAAGTTTCCCACGGCAACCGCGCCAACTCTAAAGGCGTGCAAGTCAAGAATACATCAACCCAGTAATTCCCTGATTCTGTAGTGCTACTGGCAATTTGACCTCGAATCTCAGCTAACTCAGGACTCAGTAGCCAATAATGGAATTTATCTAAAAACTGTGCTTCTGCCTTAACTAAGATTGTACGCCAGTCTTTAGAAGGTTCGGGAACCCTGCCACTGTTTTTGACCCTTCCCCGCTGCTGTCTGTAGTAACTGAGATAGGCTGTCTGCCACTCTTTATATAGAATCATCACCGAGTTGGGATAATTAAGTTGAGCAGAGATTATTTGCCCTAAACCCCAAGACAACTCAAATTCACAAACTTCAGTGAATTGCTTAACCCTAAGCTGAAAAACAGTTTTCCTATTCATATAGCAGTTTGGGATTTAATCGAATACATTTAACTCCTGCCTCCTCCCTCCTGCCTTCTGCCTCCTGCCTCAAATAACTCCTGCCTCCTCCCTTCTGCCTTCTGCCTCAAAACGAGTTTGTAGGTTGGGTTGAGGTAACGAAACCCAAGCTATATTCTGGAAACAAGTTGGGTTTCACTACGTTCAACCCAACCTACAAATTATTGAGATTGCTGTATTTAACCACAATGAAAACAGTTATCATTGCTGCTCTCGACTAAACTCAAACAAACACAACGTCTGCGTTTCTCTATTAGCAGCAGTAATCGTAGCTAAAAACTTCTCCTCATAAGTACCCTCAATCTGAGTGTAGAGATAGGCATCATTACTATCAGCTTGCAACTCCTCCTCCCATAAAACTTCCTTCTGGTCACTAACGCGCAATTTGACCCCGTAGGGTAGTAAACTATTAGGGCTAGCTCCTAAAATCAGCAGTAAAGACCATTCTCTATCGCCATCCAAAGACCAAGTAAGCGCATAAAGCCTGAGCTTAGTTTCATCTAAGCTCAAATCTTGATAAGCGCGACCAACTGATGAAGGAATTTCCATACCGCTGCTAGCCGAGATTTCCTTGAGAATATCCTCTAATTCCTCAGCATGGGATTGCTCACTGTCTCGCATTGGCGATGGTGCTGGCAATACTTTCCAAGACATGTCCTGAACTACTTCCTCTATCTGATTTTGTAACCAGAGGCTGGCATCCACTGCCTGTTGAGTCAGAAGTTTTAATAAGTCTGATAAATGGGTAGTAAGTGTTGCTATATTTCCAGAAGGAAGCTGATAAAGCCATTGGAGTAAATCTGGACTAGTAAGCACCGCTGCTCCTTGCTCCCAACTCAAGACTTTCCATAAGGGCTGGTTGCGCAGCTGTGGTAACAAACTCACCAGTTCAGTTTGCACCTGAGAGAGAGTAGCTTGGCGATTACTGGGGATTTCAGGTAAGGGAATTGCTGGTGGTTCTAAACATCGCAAATAAAGCAACAGTTCATCTGGCTCTCGATTAAACCAAGCCATTGGTAACGGATAATTCCAATCCCTGTCTGCTTGTAATTCTGAGTGTAAATTAAATAGCTGGTCATAACGCAGAAATCCACGAATTGCGGCAATGTCTAAATCTTCTTCAATGCCAATGACCACATAAAAATGGGCTGCAAATTCTGGTAAATCAATTACCGCTCTGGGGACAATTACCTCTTCATCCGTAAAGCAGATAGTAGGAATTAGACAAAACTTAAATTCTCCCACTTGCAAATTACAGACGGCATCAATGACATTGGCATAGTGAGGCTGTAAAACTGAACAGGCTTCTCGATTTAGAGAGATTTCTGGCTCTCGCTTTCTGAGCCATTCCTGAAAAATAATCAGCCCTAAAGCCTGGAGATATATCTGCCATTGGCGCGATTCATTTCTAGCTGTACTACTAAGTTCTAAGGCTTGGTCATTATGCTCCGATTCTAAGGTAATTACCTCAGAAAGACCTTCAAATTCAAGCAAATCATCAATTATATAATTAGTCATTTGTCTTTTCTCCTAGTATCGAGATATTGGCAAACCGTTTGAGACAATTGACTGTTCATGACTCGGTTTTTGCTAGTGCTAGCTTCTTTCTTCGCCTCCTGAATCACCTTGTCAATTTGCGGTTCAAGAAATGCCGTCACTTTTTGCTCTAAGTCAAGGATGCTATCTGGATTGCGGTATTTCTGAACTAGCTCAAAAATGCGATCGCGTAAGTGTAATAATGTTTTCTGTCTGATATCAGCGCGAAAAGTTTTGAGTTCCAGCAGTCGGGTTACTTGATACTGAGCATTGAAACTTAATTGAGTTGCAATTTCCGCCATAGCAACACCTTGACAGTGAAACAGATGGAGAGCTTTAAGGAAATTTTCTGCCTTCTGAGGGTTTTTGTTTTGCAGATAGTTAACGCGATTAATTATTACCTGCTCCACTGCCTGTAGCAAACAAGGATATAGATAATTCCCCAATGCCTCTGTCAGCTCATCTTTGTCTTCTGTTATGTTTACACTGCTAATCGCTTCTTCCCTAACCCGAGTACCCAACCCATCTAGATAGTCTATAGGAACAACTCCACCTCTTTTATAAATACGATATTCTCGTAATAACTTCGCTAGCTCTTGCAACCGTTGAAGAACTTCTTGCTCACTATTAACTGATAACCGCTTAGCAATTTGGCGCAATTGCTCATCACTAGGTGGTGGATACTTACTCCTGACTCCAGCTTTACCTTGCTGGCGACGCTGCTTCAGAATTTGGGCACGATAAACTTGATGATAGCTATCAAGCAACTGTACAGCTTGCTCAATTTCTACCGATGTCCGCTGATAAAACTCCGACAAAATTCGCTCCAAACCTCCAGAGGTAACGCGATTAAGAATTGACCAATCAGTAACTTGCTCAATACCATGTTCCAATAAAAAGCGCCGCACCTCCTTATCACTTTTAACCATTCTCGTTGTCCAAGTGGACAAATTACTTTTATTAGGGTCAAAAGTATGTAAAATCCTAGTTGTCAGAGAGTCGGGGACTTTCTCAACGCCATCAGTAGCATTAATTCGCAAACTGCGGGTGCGATCGAGTACCATCGGTAACAAGTCAACACCTTTAAAGTCATGTTTATCTCCAAACTTTCGTTCTAATTCTAGGCATACTTGTTTCATCTGATTAGAAATAAAACAGCGCAAACAACACTTAGTCATCCGCCAACAGTCATCCTCTTGTAAAGAGACTATTGCCTTTGACTGGAGCAACTGTACTAGCTGGCGTTGGATATCTCTATGTGGCAAATTCTCTTGCCCTTGATTAGCTAGTGCAGGGAATTGCTGATAAAAAAAGACTTTCGCCTCTTCAACTTCAGAGGTTCGGCACTTACCGAAACCATCAATAGTGACTAGAATCCAGTATTGTGACAGGGCTGACATCGCCATTTAACCAAACTCAGCTTCACGAACACCCTGATATTGTTCTCGATGTGTTCACCACCTGATATCTAAGGTTAGATAGAATCCTTATGCTGCCCTTATATATATTTGGAGACTCTGACCATATGCAAGATGGCGTAACTTGCATTATTGATGAGGATTTCGTAAAATTCCCAAAAGCCTTGCCACGAAGTTCATCTAGCGATCTGATCAAAAACAGTCTGTTTTTTGAGATGTCCTCACAATCAGGGCTTGGGCAATTGGTGAATAATGCAGGCTAGTGCTGGCTGAGATGAATTTGTCTTCTATTATCACAACAATGCTGAAAAGCTTGATAAAAATCATCTAAGTCGCAGAAAACTTTGGTAATATCTATAGAATAATTTATATTCATGACCAATAATCTAAGATAATTCCTAATAAAAATAGATCAGCTTAGGAATATTATCTGCCTGGTCGTCTTGATAATACGAGCCAATTTTTGTTCTTCTCAATCAAACTAGACCGTTTAGTTTGGAAGGAGGGGGCTATAGCGATACGCAAGCGCATCGCTATAGCCCAATTATCTTTGATTTCAACTCTTTTTACTTCGTCGAACTCACGTTGTTCACAGACAAATCAATAATGATGCACTTGAGATTGCAGCCTAAATTACGCTGTGATATGAACTCTCAATCCTGAAGTTCTCAAATTCTAAAGGGCGCTCTTGCTGAGCTATGCTCAATCACAAGCTCGCCCTTTACTATACTCTCACTTTCTTCAAGGCACCAAACAAGCTTCTAATCAAGTAAACCAGGCTGGGAGTATGAGCAATCGCCCAAGTATTAATGCTGATGCAGGTAAGTGAGAGAAACAAGAGGACGAAAGTAGGAGTCTTTACCACCCCAATTGCAAACCACGTATAGACGTGAAGCATGATCAGTACAGCCGGGAGCAAAGCAACTACAGCAGCTACTCGCCCCTGAAGTTGACTAGAACGAGCTAGCCCCATCAATACCAGTGTTAGCGAAGTAAGAAGCAAGTTTGCAGGAACCAAAAAGGCACAGATGGCAATGCAGTTAGCGCGTGAGAATTCAAATATGGTCACGAATTTAAGTATTGAATAGTTTAACTGCTAATTTACACTCCAGCGCCACCGGTCAGCGTAACATAATTCCCAGCTATCTTAAGCAAGGCAAAATTGTAGGTAGAAATAGCACATCGAAGTGCTGCCCTGGAGCCTTCCAAGGTAAAAGCCTTGGTCAATTCGACTTTTGCAAGAGTCTATTAGCGAAGAGTACGATAAGCGACAACAGCACCACCTGCAAAGAGTAACACCAATGCTGACGGCACTAAGGGAACCCAACCAGCTTGTATAAAAATAGCCAAACTAAGACCATATAAACTCCCTAGCGCGATCGCAACTAGCCCCCAGCGTTGCCACGATTGAAAGCGCCAAAAAATTATACCTCCTGCCAGCGACCAACTCCAGATCCACAAGACTTCTCCCCACTCGGGCAAAACCCATAAAAGTGGTCGTTGATCCAAGACAGCACTGATCATTTGAGAGACCATTTGTGCTTGCACGACCACTCCCGGCATTTTAAGGTAAGAGTCCTTATCTGTGCTATAGGGTGTTAGAAAATAATCATTAGCACTAGGTGCAGTCGCGCCGATGAGAACAATTTTGTCCTTGACTGCCTCTCGATTGAGTTTACCCCTCAGCGCTTGGGTAAGAGTTACTCTCGGAACAAAATCTTCTGGAGATTGATGATAACGATAATTGAGCAGCACTTGGTGTCCCCAAGCATCTAGGTTATGGTAGCCACCAGTACGAGGATTTAAGGGTTTAAAGACTATATTGCCAAGCTTCAAGTTCTTTTCTGTTGTAAATTCGGGCAAAATCCCCTCTGCCTCCAAATAACGAAATGCTAACTTGCTACTGAGGGCGTAGGAAGGGTTGCAGCCAGATGTAGGAGGAGGAGTTAAGGCAAAAAGATGACGGCGGAGAACCCCATCAGAATCAATAACAACATCAGCAAAACCTTGCTTGTTTTTAGGAACTTCCGGAGGTGGTAAAACTCCAGGATTGGACATTTTAGGGTCACTAACTTTACACACAGCCACAAAGCGGGCGCTATATTTCATTCGCTTTGCCAAATCGGGATAGCCTTTGCTCACAGGAAAATCACGATAGATATCCAAGCCAATGGCTCGTGGTTGATGAGACTCCAGAATCTCTAAAAGTCTAGCTAGAGAGTGGTCTGAGAGCGAGCCACGCCCTTGTTCTTTACTCTGGGCTTGAATGTCGGCTTCAGTGACTTCCACTACTAACAGGCGAGAATCTGGCATTTCAGCTGGTCTTGAGCGCATTAGATGGTCAAAAGCTTGCAACTCTAAACCTTGGAGTAAACCAAATTGCCGTCCCAGCATCAGCAAAGATGTAGTGGCTAAACTGAACAATAATACTTTAGTAAAATTGATTCTACCATTGAGGATTCGCGGCTTTAGTTTGACCTTATCCTCTAACAATGAGGATGTAGCAACTGCTGTGGGTAAATTAGGGTTAGAGTTTGCAGATGCTTGGTTAATCGAGCTTTCCAACAATCCTTGCCAAGTCGGGGGTATTGCGGCAGGATTCTGAAAGATTATCGGTAGCCAGGTAGCACAAGGAAACTTATCTTCTAAACCTTGCAATCTTTCTCTGGCTTCCCGCACTGCCAGATAGAAGGATTCACCAAGAGCAAAGCTTTCTAAAAAAGACTTCAAAAATTCCTGGGCAACCAAATCTGGTACAGGCTCACGCATCACAATGACTTGTGGAATGTGCAAATCTGCTAAATTTCTCGCTAATCCTAAGCCATCACAAGAATTGAAAATCGCAATCTTTAAGCCCTGTGTAACTGCTTTTCTCAAGGCATACTTTAACTGCTCAACTGTTAAACTATCTTTTTGATTGATATAAATTAGACCTGTTTGATCATTGTCGCCACTGGAACTATGCCCAGCAAAAAAGATAATGTCCCAGCCTTGCCGCCAAAGTTCTTGAGTTAGTTCCTGACGTTGGGGTTCGACAAGAAAGCTGACTTGAGCATCAGGTAACTGTTCTAGTAATAATCGGTCTGCTTCGGTATTAATACCATTACTATTACCCAGAATCGCTAAAATTCTAACTTGGGATTGAGGCTTTGACACTTGCTCTACATTTTCATAGGCAGGTACACTTAGGGAAATTTCAGCCTTAGGGTAGCGATCGCAAATATCCCATAGATGCCAGGGTAACCGCCGCAACCAAATGTTTTCCGTTTGAATAATCAGACGTATTTCATCTGTAGGTATTAATTGTTCTAATAATTTCTCTCTGATGGGACGAAAAGATTCAGATTTGAGCCAAGTGTTGAGACGCTCTTTTAAAGCTTGGGCTGCTTGGCAGCAAATCTCAACTTTGGAAACGTTAGTAACCAGCGCTGGTTTGGCTTCCAATCTGTAGGGCGCTCCCAAGCTACGGTAAGCATTAGACCAACCGCTGTAGTACTGAGAAATTTCTGGGGCAGCAGGTAACCTGCCTGTAATTTGGGATGATGGGTTACGTCCTTCCTCTCCAATCTGCAAAGTGATAGTAAAACCTTGATCAGGAGTACCATCAACTATTTTTAGGACAACTAACTTACCCACAACAACTTCTCCAGATCAAGTTAACGGCATAGCAATTGCTCAAAGAGATAATTCCCTACGCGCTCCTGTGCTGGCAGTCCTCTGTCCAATTTTGGGCAATATAATTCCCAGTTGCAATCGACCCTCCTACAATCTCCAAAGATATAGAAAAAAATATTTACTATCTGTTGAGGCTGTCTAAATCGCGAAATATTCTACAATGTTCGCATCACCAAGGGTTACCCTAACGCTAAATAGTTCTCCGGGTAAACCGCTAAACTGCAGTTGAATGTAATTGTCTGCACTTCTTGATTGTGCTTCCAGGAAGATAGAGTCAGATTCGTCGAGAACAGTAAGTTGGACTAGTGGGGGTAAATAAATTTGATTGCCAGTAGGATGTACCTGTATTGTAATATCTGTTTTCTGGTTTGTTGCTGAGTTTAGTTCTACAATCAGAGCCAAAGGGTTGCCAGCCAGTTGCATCCCCAAGTCAATCAGCCTAGCGCGTCTGACATCAGCTGTAAACAGTTGTGGTTCGATTACAGCTCCCCTCTCAGGGCTTCTAAAGCTAAAAGCTAGGGCAGTTTGGTCTGGATTTAGCAGGGTTTCAACTGCTTGCCAACTAGTCTCAAAAACCTCCTGAAACCATTGACTCAAGTTCACCCTTGTCGAGTCAACCAAATCGGGGACAGTGGCAGTAGCTAATTGCAACAGTTGGTGATAGTGATCAATGAAATCTTCAATTGGTTTTAACTGTTTAATTGGGAACTCATCTAAGGTTAATGTTTGGGTAAATCCCAACAAAGTAGCCTCGCCAGAAGTCTCATCAATCTCAACTGCTATATAGCCAATTCTGTCTGAGTGTACTTCTGGTGGAAAATAACAAATTTGTTGGTGATTTGTGACTGGACGGCATTCCAAGCGACCTATTCCATTAATTTCCAAGTCAGCCACATCAGCGCACATGCGCACAACTGGGTTGCAAATGTCGCTTACTGATAGATTTGTAGGAATGCCGAGCATCTGCAAGTAGTCATTTACTGCGCAAACAGCGAGGGTATTCAAGTGAACTTGCTCAGTCTTTTTAGGCGTAGGCTGCCCACTAGCAAACTTCTTGGCTGTATTGATTGCCATCTGAGTAATTGGCAGTGGCAGGATGCGGCCTTGGGTATCATTGATATTGTGACTCATTATACTGACTCAATGAACTGCTTGGTCAATAACTTTCTTAACATTTAAGGCGATTGCCTGGGGCAAAAGCTAAGCTGAAAGTATTGGGACTTACTAAATTTGGAACCCTCACTATAGATATCCCTCTAATTCACCAAATTTACGCAAGCGAGGTAAACACTGGCGTTGATAAAAACTGCTCAAAGTTGAGATTGGTAGTTGAAATTCTTCAGCAAGTTTTTTCCAGCTAGCTTCTGGGGGTAAGCGCCGCTCTAATAGAACTTGGCAAGTTACATCCCGACGATTAGTAATGTGGGTTTGGCGCAGTTCACCATCTGGATCAGTTTTGATCCAAGCTTTTACTTCTTCCAGCAGGGGAGGTACATCTGGCTGGGCTGCAAGATTTTCTACAGGGTCAAGGTTTTGACTGGTTTGACTCGAACCATAAATGTAAACTTGTTGAGTAGCTTGTTTAGCTTGCCTTTTTTGCTCTTCTATGTAGAAATCTTGGAGTCGCCGCTTCAGGTAAAAATTAAGCCAGGTAGTGATACTGCCTCTTGTGTAGTCGTAGGCTTTACCTGTTTTACCTTCACAGAGATTCTGGCAAAAGTAGATCCAAGTCTGCTGCAAGGCGTCTTGATAGTAAGGGGTGTTTTCTTTCCACAGCTTGCCAGTAACTAGCCGAATAATCTTAGTCAAGTTCTTCTGGCGCTCACCACTGCCAGGTCGATGACTACATGCTTGTTTAACTAGTTGGCGCAGCTGTTCCTCCTGTTGATTCATAGAGCAACCAATCATCCTTTAGTTGGCATACTGTAATTGATATACTGCCAATTTTGTTCTGGTGACATCCTCCTCACTGATGGCTTTCTTCCATCTGCTCTTTGAAGGTTTATCTAGTTCCGGCAAGAAGACCCTCGCTTTTAGCTTGTCCTGCAAGAAGCCCCACGTCTGTACCCGGAGGGTCAGCGTGGGATGAATTGCCTGTGTGAGTGGCGCAGCCACATCAATCGTCCTCTGGTATACTTGTTTTCAAGTAGCAAAGCCTAAAATGCTGGCTACACGTAGCACCTAGACAACTGAAGATATGGGGTTTTACAGGGAAATTACCTCCTGTAAGTAAAATCTTCTCCGAACGTAGGCGAGTAGTACTAATACTATTCAAGTGGGGCTGGGCATGTTCCCCACTATAAAACGCCGTAGAGGGAATCCAGTAGTGATTACATCTAACACTAACAGTACCTAGAAGGAAGTTCACCGAATCCTTGCGGAGCCAGAAGCCTACACTGTAATCTTCGATTCAGTGTAGGAGATGTCACGCTTCTAAAGCCAATCTGATATACCCTAGATGACATCTTAATTAGTCCATTTGAATTGTGTCAATATTTTGATCAGATTTACGAACTCAGCGGTACATTGTTAGTATCCAACAGCGCCCTTTTAGGTCCGTGGATTGGGTCTTCAACAATAATTGTCTGGTCACGGCTAGCTCCCAAAGATACAAGAGCAATGGGAACTGCCATTAGCTCTGCCAGGAACTTGAGATAATCTAGGGCTTTGGTAGGTAAATCCTCCAACGACCGACACTCAGAGGTAGACTGTTGCCAACCAGGTAGAGTTTTGTAGATGGGCAGACATTGAGAAAACTTGCGAGAGCTGCTAGGGAAATGCTCACAGCGCTCACCGTCGATTTCGTAAGCTAGGCAAACTTTAATTTCTTCGAGGGTGTCGAGTACATCAAGTTTAGTAATTGCTAGACAGTCGATGCCGTTAATGCGCACAGCATAACGACCAATGACAGAATCGAACCAGCCGCAGCGACGACGACGACCAGTTGTAGTGCCGAATTCTGCGCCGCGAGCGCATAGTAACTCTCCTAGTGTACCCTCTAGTTCCGTGGGAAAAGGACCTTCTCCGACACGGGTTGTATAAGCTTTGGCTACGCCTATAACTCTGTCAATCATGGTCGGTCCTACACCTGCACCAATACAAGCTCCACCAGCAACTGGATTAGAGGAAGTGACATAGGGATAGGTGCCGTGATCTAAGTCTAGTAGTGTTCCTTGAGCACCTTCAAACAAAATGTTACGTTTTTGCTCAATTGCCTCGTAAATCTTTAGAGAGCTATCGACAACATGAGGACGCAAGCGCTCAGCATAGGTTTGGTACTGCTCAATTACGACAGCTGGGTCTAAAGGAGGTAAATCGTACAGCTTTTCTAAAATGACGTTTTTATAGTTAATTGTCCAGTTGAGCTGTTGTGGTAGTGCCTCTGGATCAATTAAATCTAATACTCTAATGCCAGTGCGCTCGGATTTATCAGCATAAGTTGGACCAATACCGCGCCCAGTGGTACCAATTTTCTGGCTTCCTCGACGTTCTTCTGATGCCTTATCGATAAGGCGATGGTAAGGCATTGTGACATGGGCTGTTTCTGAAATCAACAAATTTTTGGTGGAGATGCCTAGCGCCTCAATTTGATCGAGTTCTTCAATTAAGACTGCCGGATCAATGACTGTACCAGAGCCGATAATGCATTTAGTATCTGGATACAAAATTCCAGAGGGAATCAAGTGCAACTTAAAGGTTTGATCCTTGACAACTACAGTATGACCAGCATTGACCCCCCCTTGGTAACGGACGACGACATCTGCTGATCGACTTAGTAAGTCGGTTACTTTACCTTTTCCTTCATCGCCCCACTGGGCACCAATTACAACAACGTTAGCCAAGGGTTTCTTAAAAGCGCTACAGTTTACACAAACGACTATTATGTGCAGGGTTTACGACCACTGTCAACTTAACCTTTAACAGGAAGTTACTGCAAGGACAGTTGAGAAGATGTCTGCCCTGAGTTAAGGAGATGGGATGGCTTTATATGCTGAGTTACACCGCCATCTGGGCGGTTCGGTTGTGCCTCGTATTCTTTGGCGCTATTTCCAACGCCAAAACACTGATTTGGCGCAAAGATTTCCTGAATATCCAGAATTTGAGGAGTTTTATACCCGCGAGCGCAATAGTCTCAATGAATATCTAGAACTGCACACTTTGGTGGAAAGCGTCCAAACAGCCCAAACTTTGCCGTACTTTATTTACCGATTGATTCGCGGTGCTTACATTTTTGAGAATTTGGCTTATTTGGAACTGCGTTACACTCCTTATCTGCGGACATCTGAGGAGTTAAGCCAGTCTGAGCGAATTGAGCAGATGAGGCAAATTGTCGAGATTGTCGGCAAGGCTACGCAAGTAAGTGAGTATCAGATTGTTTCTAGCCAAATTCTCTGCATGCACACGCGCTTGCCCTATGAGGTGAATAAGGCGATTGTGGATCTAGCAGCCCAACATCGAGAGTATATCTGCGCAGTGGATTTGGCAGGGGGAGATACCCATGTTGCACAGCGCTTAGATGAATTTGTCAAATTATACAAGTATGCGCGATCGCTCGATATTAAAACTACTGGGCACCTCTATGAAACTACCGATGGCTGTTACCCCCAACTGTTGCCTTATCTGATGCGAATTGGGCACGGGATTCAAATTCCTTTGAGGTATCCAGAGTTGTTAAAGGAGGTGGCTCAACTTAACCAATGCTTGGAAGTCTGTCCTACTACCTATCTTAAAACTGGCACTCTGGATAATCTACATCAGCTCAAGGTGGTTTTTGACCGCTGTTTTGAAGCAGGTGTCGATATTGCCATCTGTACCGATAATGCAGGGTTACATAATGTGCGCCTGCCTTTTGAGTACGAGAATCTGCTCACTCAAGATGTGATTGATTTTCGGCAGCTACAAGCTTGTCAGGAAGCAGCCTTTCGTCATGCTTTTGCTTGGCCTTATGGGCAACGTCCTGAATCGTTGTTGACAGGATTGCTGCAAAATGATTCACCAGAAGCCTTGGCAGTGAGCAGTCATTAGGGAAACCGGGGGAGAGAGGGGGATGGCTTCTTTCTTATCGGATATCTTGAAAGGTTACTAGTTGTTTTCCGTAACCATCAATTGAGACACCGTGATCTTCAATTTCTTTGACTTTAGCGGCATAGGTGTAAGGGCGGATTTGAGTGTGAGCAGGCTCAGTTATCCCATCTTTGAAAGCAAAATATAGTTGGCTGTCGAGATCATGAAGTTCTTGACCAGTTAAATAACCAATCATTGCATGTTCAAAGGAATGGAATGCATTTTTCCAGGAATGTTGCTTGGGAGTGTTGAGATCAACTTCATAGCCATAAGTATCGGGATTATACTTGAGCAAATGCCACATTCCATAGTTGTCATGATCTACCATGGCTTCAAGCCAGAAATCATAGGTTGTTGGCAAATACTTAGCGTAAGAAGGATCTCTGAGGGCGAAAGTAGCAGCAACTTGATCTAGTTCTGCCAAGATCCACCACTCTTTATCTTTGTTTACTGTTCCATCTAGCATGGGTTTGCTTCCCCAAGTATGATCGTCTAGATAGGCTGCTTCTAGGATTTTGGGGGCTGCTTCTTGAGCAAACAAAACTAAGTCGTAGTGTCCAGTTAGTTTACCAATTTCATAAATCAGCCACAAAGTTTTGATAGAGTGACCGAAATCTGTATGGGGTGTCTCTAAGTCCTTGTCGCTAGAATCGGTAATTGCTCCCCAGAAGAGATTTTTATCAGGAGTGTAGAATTGTTCACTCATGATCGTTGCCAAATGGACTAAATCATCTTCCCACTCTTGCTTGAGATTTACTCCGTTGTTAAAATCTGTGGGCAAGATAGGTGTCAATAGCATCATGTAGGCATAGATTTGATCCAGTTGAGAAACTAATTCTCTTTGGTTCTCATCAACTTCCTGCATGGTGCCATCAGTGTAACTGGTTTTTGACCAGGCCATGAGACCCCATTGTTCGTCATAATAGTAGTCAAAAATATAATTTTTGACATTCACTAGATACTGTAGGACATCGGGATCTCTAGTCAGATAGTAAAAAAATGCTAACCCAGAAAGAGCATAGGTCAGATCTTGACTAATGCGCTGTTCTTGTATGGGTAGACCATTACCATCCTGATCAAAGTAGGTATAGGCTCCACCTCTGCCCTGATCAACTAGAGCATTAGCTATCAAGTAATCTACACCATCTTTGGCGTATTGCAGGTAATTACTATCTCCGGTCAGATTGTAGGCTATACCATAGGCAAATATTTGCCTGGAGTTAGATCTGACATAGTCTCTGTCAAGTTGAACAATACTTGGATCCGCATTTTGTAGCTCTGGGCAAGGATCCATAGGATCGATTAAAAAACCATCATTGCACCTATAGGTGGGAAAATTTCCATCCTCACCAAGAGCATCAGGCATTGTCCAAAAAGGTAGAAGATCTTCGTTGAGATGCTGTATCCACCTGTCTCCAGTCTCGACAAGAGCTGTGATTAACTTTGGGTCGTTAACCGGGTATGATTCGATTCTGATAAATGCCTGGGCTACTGGTGCTCCCAAAGATATTAGGAAGAAGAGCACACAAATGCATAGGCTTAGAGCTTTTTTGACAAAAGCTTGGCTGCACATAAGTTTTCTACTGATACTAAACCTGAGTTGTGTGGATACTTTTGCTAATTTCCTACAAATGAGAGCAGAAATATCAGCAAAGTAGCAAACGCGAAGAATCTTATCTTGCGCTTCACTATCATGTCAAGCAGAAAAAAAACTGTTAATTTTGTAACTGAGGTCAACAAAAAGCCAAAAACTTGAGAGGACTTAGCTTGCAGACTTTTGATATTACCGATAATTTTCTCGTTTGCGAGTAGCTTTGCTGCTCGGGCTTGGGACTAATCGCAGCCAGCATGTTCTAGAGCCAAGAGACAAACATGGCAATTTGTCTTGCTATGGCTTGAGTAGTGGTATAAGTTGAAGGTCGAATCTCGCCAGCAACTGAACTGAGTCATCTCGACGACTGTGGGACAGAGTTGCCCTGTTGTCCTCTACCCATGACTACCTCTTTGAGAGCAACTGACACTGTGAGAGCAACTGACATTACTTTTTTCTTAGTAATGTTGCGAACCTGTTACAAAAATTGTTATATTTATTTACCATCACTGAAAAAGCTCAGACTGCTAGGCTCTAGACTAAGCTCGGTGCCTAGTTATCCTCAACAAAGTAAATGCTCATGAATATTAAGTGGAAAAAGTTCCTAGCTAAAATGGCATTGTGGTTGCTGGTTGAAATTTCACTCAATTTCCTTGGACTAGATGACTTAGCAGATTATAGTGAGTTCATCTTTGAGCGGGATCTAATTGTGGTAAGTGGTTGAGTTGATTAAAGTTATCTGGAATGAATACTGTCTGAACCGCAGTTTACCTCCCTGCCTCAAGTTTCACACAAGGTGTCATTAGCAAAAGAGTTTTCAATTATCGGTCACCCACCAAGCTTAGGTTGTCGAAATCATCGTCATCCATCCCATGGCTTTGTTGCCCACCCTGAATAGCACCGAGTTTGCTAATCCTAAGTAATTAGCAACTAATAAAAGCAAGAAAGATTGTCCCCTGGCAGTTTCGAGTAAGTGAGGACAATCTTCAAAATCCATACACACGACTGTGGAACGGTTCCAGAGTTCTCGAGATAGCTTACAATTTTCCGGCAAGAAGGATATCAAAGAGCTGAACCTGCTGAGTGCAGCCTTCTCTAAGTCGGCACTGGTGTAATTGGGTGAAGAGTTTTTGTTTGTCATGGTTTTTCCTCCTCTTGACTCTCCCATCTCCAAGATAATGGAGCCATTTTCCGCCAACTCCTCGCACAATCACGTTACTTTGTTGCCGGAGTCTATATAAATCAAAGGGTTATCCCTCTTGGTCACATCTGGGCTACATTAAAGGAAAATTTTCTTTTTGGAACCTTGTAGGAGGGAAGCAGGGCAAGTAGGGTAGCTGGATAGATAGGGTTAGAAAGCTATTATATCAAGGAGATTATTAGGTCTGTGGAGGAAAACATTTAGGGTTTTCAATTTACGCACGAACCTATAAGGTAACATATCTATACAAAAAGTACATCTTTGTATAAAGATGTACAGGAATTAAGTTACAGTTTTAAACCCCTTCGCTTTTTGGTGAACTATTCCTGATTGTTATCTAAACTCTAAACTCCCAAACTTAAGGATGCAAGCTATGGTAAGGGTTCTATTACTCAAAGATATGACTTCTGAACAACTCGCCTCGTTGAAAAAGCGGGCGGAGTTGGATATTGACAAGGCGCTATTGATTGCTAGAGAGGTAATCGAGAAGATTAGGTTGGATGGAGATGCTGGGGTACTCGAATACGTCAAAAAGTTTGATTATGCTGGGGCAGAAGTTGAGAAACTCAAGGTGAGTGAGCAGGAGTTTGCTACTGCTGGCAAATTGATTGATCCTGAACTAAAATCAGCGATTGCTCAGGCATTTTCTAATATTAAAGAGGTTCACCAGCGACAGATGCCTGAAGAAATCCAACTGGCGGAGATTGATGGGGGAGTATTCGCTGGGGAGAAAGTTACTCCTATAGCCAGTGCCGGTTTGTATGTCCCTAGGGGCAAAGGTGCTTTCCCTTCTGTGATGCTAATGCTAAGTGTACCAGCTACTGTGGCTGGGGTAAGTAGAATTATTGTCTGTACTCCTCCAGATCAAGATGGGAATGTAGAACCAGCTTCTCTGGTGGCTGCGGAGATGGCTGGTGTAAAGGATATCTATAAGCTGGGGGGCATTCAGGCAATTGCTGCTATGGCTCTGGGTACAGCAACTATTCCCAAAGTGGATAAGATAACAGGTCCATGCAATGTTTATGGCTCTGCAGCTAAGCGGCTATTATACGGTACAGTTGATGTGGGACTCCCGGCTGGACCGAGCGAGTCGATTATTCTTACTGATGAAGATACTGATCCTCGGCTAGCAGCCCTTGATTTGCTAGTTGAGGCTGAACATGGTCCTGAATCGGCGGCACTTTTAGTAACTCATAGTGAAGCGGTTGCTCTCAAAGCAGCTGAGTTAGTTCCTCAGTATCTTAAGAAGCTTCCCCAGTGGCGGCAGGAATTCTGCCAGAAGGGACTATCCTCCTATGGCGGTATCTTGCTAACATCGAGTTTGGAAGAATCCATTGCTTTTGTTAATGATTATGCTCCAGAACATTTGGAGATTTTGGTTAAGGATCCTTTTAGTATTTTGGGGCAAATTAAAAATGCTGGTGAGATTTTGCTCGGACCTTACACACCGATTCCTACTGCTAACTACTGTATAGGGGTGAATGCGATTCTGCCGACAGGAGGGTTCGCCCGTTCCTATTCTGCAGTGTCAGTCTTCGATTTCCTCAAACGTTCAGGCATTGGGTATCTGACTCAAGAAGGCTTTGGGCGTTTGAAAAAGATAACGCAGAAGTTGGCAGATTATGAAGGTTTTCCTGCCCATGCAATGGCGATAACAGAACGAGATCAGCTTTTGGATTAGTTTTTAGTTTTTAGTTTTTAGGTTTTAGGTTTTAGGTTTTAATTCGAGAGAGGAGAAGCTTTGAGAGAGTTCAAGCATAGTATGCATCGAACTCAGATTAAACTCTAAGTCTCTATAAACTAAGACCTAACACCTAATAACTGTTCCCAATGAGGAGGAAACATTGTCTGACCAGGATTTGCAGAAGATCCAAACTCTCCAGTTCACTGATATAGATGCTGCCAATAAGCTTCTGAAAGCTTTTTTTCAAAGCAATTTGCCTTTTGAGGTAGAAACGGTAAATGTCAGACCCTTAGCTGTCTCTCTTAACTCGATTAATGGATTTCTGACTACAGGGGATGGCAAAAAATTATTTTTCAAGACACATGTTGAGCCTCAAAGCATCATTCATGAATATTATAATTCTAGTATTCTGGCTGAGGCTGGTTATCCGGTGATTCAACCCATTTTTAGTTCTACTGAATGGGGAAAGCAATTATTAATTTACGAATTTTTTGATTCACCTTCACTGTTTAATGTTGCCCGTGAATTAGAAACTGGTCAGAGGCAAGACCTTGAGCAAGTTGTTTCGATTCAACAACAGGCAGACGAAGAGCTACGGGAAATTTATCTCAAAACTCTTCAACAATTGGAAGCAAAGGAACATGCTAGTGCCCCGATCCATCAACTGTTTTACCATAGACTAACTGGAGGGCGCTTTAATAGCTTTTATCAAGGGAAAAATATTATTCTGCCAACAGAGCAGATCAATTTCGATAATCTCGCTCAAATGCAGTGGGTCATCAATGGAGTAAAATTCCAAGATACTCTGGATGAGCTGGTACAACTGGCTACAAAGCTTTTGAATCCATCTCGAGGCAAGGTGCCGTCGATAGTAGGACATGGTGACGCCCATAATGGTAATGTCTTTATAGATACGGAGCAAGCTTCTATTATCTACTTTGATCCAGCTTTTGCTGGTCGTCATTCTCCCTTACTAGATTTGACGAAGCCTTTATTTCATAATGTTTTTGCCATTTGGATGTATTTCCCTAGAGAAATCGCTAGCATCCTTTCTATTAAACTAGAAATTACGAATAACACTCTAGTGGTGGAACATGATTTTGCTCCAACTACTGTTCGAGTTGCTTTTCTAAAATCAAAACTACATCGGGTTCTCAAGCCGATTTTAAAGGAATTAAAATCGAGAGTTTGGCTTGCTACTGACTGGCGAGAATATCTGAAGTTAGCTCTATTTTGCTGTCCTTTTCTGACGATGAATTTGAGTGACACCCAGAGGTTTCCACCAGAAATTACACTATTGGGTTTGGCGATATCAATGGAAATGGGTAGCAGGGGTCAAAATAGTCTTAAAACTCTACTTGATCAAGAGTTGGATACAATAGCTGCTCAATTGTAGTTGACGGCAGAAAATAAATCAGGGAGTTAAGATATTTGAGCGAGACACAACCAGCGATGGGAAATAATCAACTGCCCTCTAATATTAAAGACCAATTGAGGTTTCTAATTTTTGATTTAGATGGCGTCATTACCAGCGAAAAAAAGTATTGGAATACAGCTAGGCTAACTGTCTGGGAACTAATTGCCAGTGAAAACTACCTCGGCTTAAGTAACTACTTTGGTGGAGGTAGTGACTTGTCAAGTAGATTACTTCAGGTAGGGGAAACAGTAATACCAGATAATTTTATTTACGAACTCAAAAGCAGAGCCATTAACTCGAATTGGGATCTTACTTTCTTTGTCGCTGGTTTACATCTAGTTGGGATTCTAAGTAAATTAAAGCAAGCTTCCTCCGATAGTTACCTGGATATCCTCAACAGTAATAGTCTACCCATTACTGAAAAATTACAGCAGCTGGGAAGACTATTACCAGCACCAGAGTATGACTATGAAGTCAGCAATGGCATCATTGACAGCTTTTGGCAAGAAACTAGTTCACTTACTGGTTCAGCTGTACTTGAGTATTTGAACTCATTTACCTCAACAAAACTGGGAGCGAGTTTACCTTCCTGCTTGGAACCCAAGGGAGAACTCTGGCAACTTTGTTATCGTAATTTTCAGGAGTGGTATGAGGGCAAAAGAGGATACTCTCTGCCTGATGACGATACAGTATTAGACTTAACAAGCATTGACAATGCTCTTAGAAGCTTGCATAATTCAGGTCAATACAGCTTAGCGATCGCTACTGGTAGACCACGTGCGGAAGTGATTCAACCCCTTGATAGTTTGGGCATTTTATCATACTTTGACCATGGGAGAATTGTTACCTATGACGAAGTTCTAGAGGCTGAGTCTATGCTCTCATCATCCCATCCAAGCCTGAAACTGGGCAAACCTCATCCCTTTGTACTGCTTAAGGCAATTCATCATGATCAAAATGTTGAAATCTTTTGTACAGAGGAATTTCAAAATACAAACCGCCAGTATGCTGCCTATATTGGTGATGCTGCTAGTGATGTGGTTGCCGCTAAACAAGCTGGATGTATTGCTATTGGCGTTTTGACTGGTTTTGATGGAGATAAACACAGAGAAAATAAGCGTAAAATGCTAGCAGACTTGGGCTGTGATGTTATTCTAAACAGCGTACTTGAATTACCAGAATTATTGGGTATTAGGGAAGGATCGAATTGAGATATGGAACATCTAGTTAACCAACAGATTATATCCCTAAATCCCAAACTCGCTGGACCACCAAAAGGTGAAAATACTATTCGTCTGGATAAGGGTGAGTTACCTTATCCTCCCTCTGCTCACGTCATCAAAGCCATAGTTGATGCTACTGCGACTATAAATAGATATCCAGCAGTATTGGGGGGTTTCCTACGCCAGTCACTAGCTAATTATACTGGGGCAAAACCAGAACAAATTATTATCGGTAATGGTTCAGATGACCTAATCGAGTTAATAATCAAAGTTTTTGTCAAGCCCACAGAGGAAGTCTTACTGCCAATTCCTACCTTTTTCGTCTATTGGCACTCTACACAAGTCATGGGTGGGAATACGGTTTTGGTTAATAGAAGTGAGGATTGGGGACTTGATATTGATTCTCTCTTACAGAAAGTAACACCACGAACCAAGGTTCTATTTATTGCTAATCCTAATAATCCCACGGCTAACCTAGTTTCGCGAGATACTATCCTTAAAGTACTCAATAACGTAAATTGCATAGTAGTAGTAGATGAGTGCTATTACGAAATATGTCAGGAAACAGTAGCAGATTTAGTAGAACAACATCCTAATCTGATAATTTTGCGCAGTTTATCTAAAAGCTTTGGCTTAGCAGGTATGAGAGTAGGCTATGCCATTGCTAACGAAACTATTATTGATTATCTATATCGGGCAGCTCAACTGTTTCCAGTCAATAAATTGGCAATAGTTGCAGCGATCGCCGCTTTGGAAGATATGGAGTATGTGCGCTCAAATATTGAGAAAATTTGTCAAGAAAGAGCTAAGTTGACCTCTAATCTGGAAAAATTGGGTTTATTAGTGTATCCGTCAGCAACAAATTTCCTATTTATCAGAACTCAATCCCTGGGAATTCCCTCAGCTAAATTAGTCGAGGCTCTTAGAGCTAGGAATATCTTAGTGCAGGATTTTGGTCTCAAACCAGGCTTAGATGCTTACTATTTTAGAACAGCTGTGGGTACACCTAGTGAAAATCAGCAATTGCTGTTAGGTTTAAAAGATGCGATCGCTAAGTTTTAGTGTCCTTGAGTTCCCTTGTTTCTATTGTGTCTTCGCAACTCCTAATCATTGTTTTGAATTCAATACTCGGTGAATATCTTGTCGAGTAAATTGAACCCAACAGCTTTACTTGCTTGTCGCATTGACCAGCGATATTCACCATCAGGCATCATGTAGACGAGAAGAGGAATTCCACCAATCGTAATATCTTTACTTTTAATCCCTTGGTTTTGAGGCACTAGAAGCTCCTTGTTCATAATTCCAAAACTAGCCATGAGTTTTACCCTTTGGGGCATATGTACTAGTATGCTATGAGATTAACCCGATGGCCATAGTTTTTATCATTGTCAAAAATAATCCTGATCAAGCCAACAAAGTTTTCATTCTAAGCATTGTCATTGGTGAGTGTGTTAATAACAGCTAATTAATCCCCCTTAATCTTTTTATCAGGTGAGATGTTGTCCTTTTCCTGAGTTTTCAACCATTCACGAATCAATTCAAGCGCCTGTTGACTCATCGTGGTTCGATTCTGTGCACAGGCTACCTTGAATCTAGTTCGCTCTGACTCTGTCAAAAAAACCCTAAAATTCACGGTCTTTTCTTGTTCTGACACAATTGCCCCATTAATGCGAATTAGCTTAATTGTCGCATTTGGATAATTTGGATCAAATAGGTCAACTATGGTACTTGTATTAATTGACCTATTTGGGTTAGTCTAACTTTTGTAGATAGTTTTAACTCTTTTCTGGGTTTTCGCTGCATCGTTTTTGCAGCAAACCGCACAAACGAGTTGAAGCCAGCAATCAAGTTTCCCAGGCTTCCTGCTGGCTTCTGGCTCCCTAAAGACAAGGAAACCTTATCCATGTTAAAACCTGCGATTACTCAAGACGAGGTAAAAGTCTCATGAAACATAGCAACAGGCTACGCATTCATGCTCAAACTGAGAACACCTGTACCATTTTCAGATAAATATGACTTACCGACTAATTACCTCCCCCCAAAACCACAGACGCCCTTGGAGGATAGTGCGTACTTTGCCTAATTGCCAACACCATACCATCGCTCGTTTCTTCAACCGCCAAGATGCAGAAGACCATCTTAGAATGTTGCATCGGTTTATGCCCAAGGCTGTGTTTGAGATTGTCTTCGAGCCTCCCGAACAAACTTCAATCAGATGTCAACCTAATCCTTAAATCCCTTTAAAACCTATGGGCGTATAGCAATACGCCCCTACATTCCCTATTTCATAACTATATATGATTCCACTACGTCGCCGCATCAACCCTCAAACCTTCGTTATTACCTGTCGCCAAATCGCCAAACTTCTCAAGATTGACCCTAAACGCATCCTAAACTGGGAAAAATGGCATAACGTCCTTTGGGTGCATATCCAAGGTATCGGAGGTTACTTTATCAGTTATCGCAAATTGGAACAATGGATTACTGTTTGTCAAACTCTGATGTATAGCTGCCGGAATTTGAACACCCTCAATTCCCTCTGGAATTCGATTTTGCAAGAAGCCAAACGGTACACCAAAGAAGTACTCTCTCGACTCAAAGCCATCTGGCAAGAACAAAGCACAAATATTTCTACTGGCTAGGCTAGCTAGGGCTAAAGATTATTAACTGGGAAATTAAAAAGAAAAAGGAGTTCAGCAAACTGCTCTCACAACTCATGAAAAATCTCATCTAAAAACCTAGGGCTTAGGGGAAGAGAGGGAAAAATGGAGGAAACAATGTATACAAAAATCTACCCCTCCTCCCCATCTCCTAATCTCGGAAGAATAATTACCTTACTTAAGCTTTGCCTTTGAGAAACTTCAACCTATCGCCTTCAAAAAGCTTTCCTTTCAACATCCGATTCCAGTAAAGCCAAGGAAAAACGTGTCTTTTCAGCAGCCACATGCTATATCGCTCCTTACTGGGATCAAAAGGAAAACTAGAGGCAAGTTTATTATCGTAATCAAACTCTGCCATCACCACTTGGTTATAGCCAGTAATTAATGGGCAACAGGTATAGCCATTGTACTTGCCATTAAGTGTTCTCGATGTCTTCAGTGCTAGTAAATTTTCGACTAAAACTGGCGCTTGTTTGCGAATCGCCGCAGCGGTTTTGGATGTCGGTAGAGAAGAAGCATCCCCTAAACTAAACACGTTGGCATAAACATGATGTTGCAACGTTTGCTTATTAACATCCACCCAGCCTTTACTCGCTCCCTCTTGGATTGCCAAAGGACTGTTTTTAACGAAGTCGGGAGCACTCATCGGCGGTGTGACGTGAATCATATCGTACTTGATGCTAACTTCTTGCACTCCCTGAGCTGTGGTAACATCAAATACTGCCTCTTTGCTCTCGGCTTTGATTTCTTTAAGATTATGCTTGAAATTCACCTGAATATTGCGGCGTTTAACCACCTTCTCCAGTGATTCACAATATTCTGGAACAGGAAACATTTTGGCAGTAGCTGTGGCAAATATGACGTGTGAGTTAGTACCTACCCCACTTTTACCTTTAAAGATGTCATCCGCCATATACATAATTTTTTGAGGAGCACCACCGCATTTAATTGGAGTACTTGGAAAGGTAAATATGGCAGTACCGCCCTGGAAATTTTTAATAACTTCCCAAGTATAAGGAGCGTAATCCTTGGAATAGATGCTGGTAACACCTTCTTTTCCCAGCGCTTCCCTTAGCCCCTTAATTAAATGCCAATCAATCTGAATACCTGGAGACAACACCAAGTATTCATAATCCACTCGCTTGCCTCCGGTAGTAATTATGGCATTATGGTCTGGATCTAACTGGGTTACATAGTCTTTAATCCAAGTAGTTCCTTTGGGAATGCAATCTTTTTCCTTCTTGAGGGTATCCTCCAGCTTAAATACACCGCCTCCTACTAGTGTCCAACCAGGCTGATAGTAATGCTGCTCGGAAGGTTCAATAATAGCAATATCTAAAGATGAATCTCTTGTCAAGAGCTGTGAAGCTGTAGTTATGCCTGCCGCACCACCACCAACGATGACGATTTGGTGAGAGAGACTCTTGCTTGTCTGGGCAAATTCATGAGTGTGCGATGAGTCAAGAGATTGATAAACAGTTGAAGTTGACATAGGATATTCCCTAATTCCAAACGGATTTTCTCTTGGTTGATTTTAGAGTTAGAGGCTGTTTTTGAATCATTGAACCAGGTAACCCTATCCTTGATTTCACCAGGATGAGAGTACTTGCCTCGATCAACCTCAGTTCTAGAACCTATCGGAAAAATCCTCTAGTGGTCGTAAATTTAAGGAAATATCCTTGTTTATCTATGTCCATAGCTCCTGACAAGACTAATTTCACAAAGAACTGGTCAATAATATTGTGTTTTTCGATAGGATCTCGAGACAGGCCTGTGGAAAACTAATTTAGACTAAAAAGTCTCCCAATGATTGATAGCGCCCCAGCAGTAATAGTAAACATCCAACGCCTAGCAAACACAGAAAACCAATAACCCCTGCTAAGGGATTATTACCCCAACCAGTCATCCAACTCGGTCCTTTACCTGTATAAGCAATCAACTCAGCTTCCTGGAGACAAGTCAAGCCCCAAATCCAACCAGTGTGCAATCCCCATGCCAAACCCAAGTTATCGCTATCGGCCCAACGAGCCAATACTAATACCATCCCCATCACCCAAAGTCCTGGTAACTGAGGCAGCGTATTTTTCTGCTCCCAAATCAGATGCAAGAGCGCAAAAATCACGCTAGAAATTACCGCTGCTACCCATAAAAAGTATTCCTGCCTAAGTTCATTGATTAAAAAGCCGCGAAAGATCAACTCTTCGGTTCCACTAATCCATATACCCAATAATAGTACAGGTAGTAATACTTTTGGTAGATGCTGCCAATTTGCCCAATAGGATTTGACCCAGCCTAGTGACCATTGCCCAGTAAATGTGATTATTAAGCTCAAAACCCCCAAGCCTAAACCTAGTCCCACAGATACTAAAAAAGACCATTTACATTCCAAGCCATAATCTGAAAAAGATACCCCCTCCCAGGAAGATACTCCCCATAAAATCAGAGGCGCAATCAGGTAAAGTGATGCTAGTAAAGGCAACTTTTGCTCTGTTGTCAAAGGCTTAGAAGGACGCCACTTCAGTACCATCGCCATAGCAGTTGCTAAAGGCAGCCACAAAGCTGCCCAAGCCGCGAAAAAAGCCGCTACTTTCACAAGAGCAGTTGACGCCGTCAGCGACATCAACCACTGATTACCTACCTCAACAAAGATAGCCATTGGCGAAATCCGCAAGTGGTGAGGAGCAAAAGATAATTGGCACTATTGCACAGAATCGATAAACATTAGGCTCAATCCTCGATGGTTATCGATTACTCCTATGAGGCTGCTGCTACTCTCTCTTCAGAATCGTGATCAGCTTCAGCATCCACCTGTTTAAGATGGATATGCTTATAACCGAGTTTAATTTCAAATTCATCACCTGAGCTTAATCCCATTGCCTGAGTGTAAGTTGAACCAATAACAATTTGACCATTTTTATGAACGCTCACGCGATAAGTCGGTTCTCGACCACGACCATCTTTTGTTCCCTCTGGATCGAGAGGAACACCCTTAGCTGCTAAAACTGCGTCGTAAAAATCGGTTAAATTGACACGGGTCTGGTCATTTTTAGTGGTAGTGTAATAGCCACAGCGTTTGGCTGTTTCTCGCCGAGGCAAGTGGGAGAGCTCTTTTACTTTTTGAAGTAAAGCTTTCCCCGTCAGTGGAGTAGTTGCATTTTCAGTCATAACCGTGCTAGATATCCTCTAAGTTTCAGGATGGTGAATTTCATTATACGGCCAATATCTTTGGCTCTATAAAAAATATATCGCTAAATCTATCTCAATTGACAAGTATTTATCCCTCACTTGTTTAAATCTTTACGCATTTGGGCAAGACTCGATTAACAAACACTGATTAAAGCTTCTATCAGTACAAATCTCAGGCTGGCAATTATCTGAGTTTTAGATCAAAACTGAGCTATTTTAGTACAAGGGTACGAAGGTTGTATCTTAGACTGTAAGCAGTGACCTAGAATTATAGCCCAATTCTCAAGAGTGACAGAGTCCTAGAAAAAGAAACCGCTAGTCATCAGTGGTAGGGTGCCTATTTTTCTGGCAGTTGTTTCGATAATCAGGAGCTTTTCAATATGCAAGTTAACTTTAAAATCTTTCGACAGACTCAAAATACATCCCCCCTTCTCCAGACTTATAGGCTGGATGTTAAGGAAGGAAACACGATTCTGGAATGCCTCAATCGTATTAAGTGGGAAATCGATGGCAGCCTAGCTTTTCGCAAGAATTGTCGCAACACAATTTGTGGTAGCTGTGCTATGCGTATTAATGGTCGTTCGGCTCTAGCCTGTAAAGAAAATGTAGGTAATGAATTAGCAAAACTATCTATTCACCCTAGATCAGAAACTCCAGAAATTACGATCACACCGATGGGCAATATGCCAGTAATTAAAGATTTAGTGGTGGATATGCAGAGTTTCTGGGATAACTTAGAAGCTGTTGAACCCTATGTTAGTACTGCTGCTAGGATGGTTCCTGAACGGGAGTTTTTGCAAACCCCAGAGGAACGATCACGTCTAAATCAAACTGGTAACTGTATTATGTGCGGTGCCTGTTATTCTGAATGCAATGCCCGCGAGGTTAACCCAGATTTTGTTGGACCCCATGCCTTGGCAAAGGCACAACGCATGGTGGCAGATTCTCGCGACGGACTCACCGAAATTCGTCTGGAGAATTACCACCAAGGTACTCAAGGAGTCTGGGGCTGCACCCGCTGTTATATGTGCAATGCCGTTTGCCCAATGGAAGTAGCTCCCATGGATCAAATTGGTAAGATTAAACAGGAAATTCTAGCTCGTAAAGATGACCAAGAAACGCGCCAGATCCGCCACCGCAAGGTACTGATTAATTTAGTCAAACAAGGTGGCTGGATTGATGAGCGCAAGTTTGGTTTACAAGTAGTGGGTAACTATTTTCGAGACCTTAAAGGATTGCTAAGTTTAGGACCATTGGGACTGCGTATGCTAGTTCGAGGCAAATTACCTTTGGGATTTGAACCCTCAGCTGGGGTATTTCAAGTGCGATCTCTGATTGAATCTGTGCAAAAATTGGAATCCGGAAGCTCTGGCGAGGAGACTAAATCGCACTCATGAGTTCACAAAACTACCTCTGATCAGATTCTCTCCACTGAAGTCCTGGTTGATAGATGACAGATTAAATCAACCAGAAAAATCTTAGGTGTCAGGTATTATAGCAGTCGCCACAGCTGTTAGGACACTTTCTTGTTCCCTGTTCCCTGCTCCCTGTTCCCTGTTACCTGTTCCCTGCTCCCTGTTCCCTGTTCCCTTTAAATCAAAATAGGATGTCCTAACCGACATGTCCGTTGCTATAGATCTTAAATTTAAGGATTTATATCATTAGGACTTACGCATTTGCCCCCCTAAATCCCCATCTGTAAAAAAGCGAAGCATCTGCTAATTCCCCTCAGATTTGGGGGGGCATGGAGGTGAGCGAAATTTTGGTTGGAATTTTAATTCTCCGTGTCTGGAGCGTCTGCCTACTCGTTCCCTCACTCTTTTTTTCGCTCACCAGGGGCATGGGGCCCTCTCTGGGGATTAGGGGAGTAGGGGGGCGGAGACTTAAACTATTTTTCCCCCAAGAGTTGGGGCTTAGTAAGAAGTCTGCAAATCGAGGGGTGTTCCAGAGCGGTCATAAACTAGAATATCCCACTGCCCATTTTGACCTACTTCAAAGGCAATTCTACTGCCGTCAGCACTAATAGTAGGATGGCGTACTTCAGCTTGGAGATTGCCTGTGAGGTTACTTAATTGAAGGGTTTGGCGATTGTAGAGGTAAATTCCAGAACGATCTTGGCGTGTGGCAGCAAAGACAATAGTTTGACCGTCTTCAGAAACTGCTGGATCAGAAGCAATTACATCTAGAGAATTTAAACCTGGTAAATCAATCAAACGCCTTTGAGTCGCTTCATACAGATAAATATCCTGAGTACCACTGCGATCAGAAACAAAAACAATATATTGCGCTGCCAAATGAGGAGTTAATTCTGAGGCTGGACTATTCAAACCGCGCCCACCTGGATCAAACGGAAAATCCAACAGACGCCCAGGACTACCACAGCTTGTCAACAAACTAACAAGAGCAATGGCTACTGGGATTAAGAGATAATGCTTCACGGCTTACCAGCTATGCTGCCATCAGAGATATCTAATTCAATATTAGGTCCCCGGTCTAATACTTCAATGTCCCATTGACCGCGACGACTAGTTTCAAACACAATGTAGCGACCATCTGCACTAATTCTGGGATTTCGCAACCAGCTACGGTAACTGCTGGCGAGTATCTCTGAGCGTTGAGTTACCCGGTCATACAGTATCACTGCTGGGCGTCCTTGGTTACTAGCAAGATAGGTAAGGTAGCGACCAGTAAGGCTCAGACTGGGACTTTCTGCGATCGCTTGGCGCTGATGCCAGTGGTGCAAATCAACAAACTGCTGCTGTTGCAAATCATACATTAAAATTTTCCGCCCACCATCCCGGTTAGAAACGAAGGCGAGAAAACGACCATTGCCGCTTAAAGCAGGCTGTTCATCTGTGTAACGGCTGTTAAGACCAACTGCTTCGTGAACAAAATTATCTTGGCTACAGGCTACAACTATTGCTGTAAGACATAGCACTAAAAACCACCTTAGCCACCAACGAATTGATTCGAAAGCGATTCCTAAACTCCTATTTTCTTCTTAGGTTCTTACTCACTCAGGCAACTTAAATCAGTAGTCAAAATTACCTGAATTATCGATATCTTCTTCCCTGGAATCAATGGGTTGATAATCGACATCTGTTGGTATGTTTTGAGAATCTCTAGGAGAAGATGTCGATGTCCTACCTCGGGCGGAACGACGACTCTTTGGCTTAGAAGCAGTCTCTGAGTAGTTGCTTTCTGGGCGAGTAGAAGTTTTACGGCTGCTGCGTAATGGTTGCTCATCCCATTCACTATCTAAGCGTGCTTCCCCACTATATACAGGTTCTTCTTGGGAACGGCTCGTACGACGATTAGGGCGACGTCTTGGAGGGCGTTCTCCTGAATTATATCTTTCTGAAGTTCCCCTACTCCTTGGGCGGCTGACTTCTCCCTCATAACGAACCCCACGACGCTCGCGGGGTTCTGCTGTTCCCCGAAGCCGACGATTCTCATAGCGTTCTTCCATCGGCTCTAACTCATCATAATCGTACAATTGGGCATCTTGTGTGGTTCGATAGGTAGAGCTGACAGGTCGCTCATAGTCCTCGATTGGCGTATTTCGCTTTGCCTGCTCTGTAGCAATGCCTCGCAATCTAATTGCTTCATAGGCAAAAAACACCGCTGAACCAGTCAGCAGAACTTGACCAAATAACAGAATCGGATCGAGTCTCCAACCCTGGGTCAAGAGAATGCCACCACATAAGACTCCCACCGCTGAGAAAAATATGTCTTGATCTCTAGCAAGTTCTGGGCGTATTGAGCGCAGAAAATAGAGACCTGCTCCTGCTACTGCCAGAAAAATACCTAGAATAGCGGCTGAATTAAACCCGACGTTTACCATTGCTGTTCTCCTCCTTGACACTCCTTGCCCTTACAGGACAGGGATTCTTGTTTTTATGAACTGACTTTAATACAACAAGGGCGCTGTCGAGCCTCTTACCAAATAAGCGTCTATAAACAAGCTATCGAGCTTGAGCAAGTGTACCCAGCAGTCTGTTCTTCACAAGCGTACTAGAATAATCCTCTACAGTTCTGGCATACCCTGCCCTACTTTTGGCTTGATACTTACTTTTCGCTGTAGGTCGGTACTCTTTCAAGTCCATATGTTTTTTACGAGGTTTTTCGCGCCTCTGTATACTGCCATCACTTTAGCTTGTCCGGCGAGAAGCCCCACCTCTTTACCATAAGGGTCAGTGTGTGGAGTAGTCACGTGATGTTTTTGTTTGCTGGTGATCACGATTGGCGCTTTAAGCGCCACTGCCCCTTGGATAATCTCAGGGTGTGGCGGGCTAATACACTCATTATACAACTAGGACAAAGAGGCGTCGGCACACTTTCCCCGCAACAAAGCAAGGCAGGTGAGTAACTCGCTGCCCTGCGCTTCAATAAAGTTTCCGGAACTCGCAATCAAGTTTTAGGAACGTTCGATTTTATCCTGCTGACTGATAAAGATTAGTGCAACTGTTGCAGGGATCACAACAATTAGACTACCCCAAACGAGACTCCACAAAAAGTTTGCTAAAGAAGGCGTCATAGAAGTCCAACCTGTTTTTAAGATTCTTCATATTAATTTTAATAGTCTATTTACTTCTTGAGAAGCCAATTAAGACATTAAAGGGTGCCTAACCCTATAGAAGGATGGGGACAACCGCCAATTCCCCGTTGAAGTCGGCAGCTAAAATTTATAATTTTGTAGTAATCCAATAGAGAATCTATTAACCATGACTGCTGTTACTGTTGCTAATTGGACTCTTAGTGTGATACTCGGACTAATGATCTTCTTATTTATCTTCCGGATCGTTCTCACTTGGTATCCCCAGGTAGCACTCAATCGCTTTCCATTCAATATAATTTCCTTGCCAACTGAACCATTCCTGGTGCCAACACGCAGAATTGTGCCTCCCCTCGGAGGAGTTGACATTACACCAATCATTTGGGTAGGTGTTTTCAGCTTGCTGCGGGAAATTCTTATTGGTCAGCAGGGGTTGCTAAGAATGATGATTTATTAAGGAAAGCAACTGAGGCAATTGCTTGTTGATGACAAGCGACAGTGCCATTGGAGCAGGGGAAAGAATATTTTTTCTATCACCTCTGCACCTATATTCCCTAGTCGCTACAAGAAACTTCCGTCCTAATCTACTAGCTGACCATTGATTAACCTTCTGCTTGTTGCATCATCTGCTCGACAAAGTTAGTATAGATATCACCCTCAAGAAACTCTGGTGTCTCTAATATTTTTTGATGGAAACCAATTGTGGTTGACAAACCAGTAATGGCACACTCCCTCAGGGCTCGTTTCATGCGCTGGATTGCTGCATTGCGGTCTGGACCCCAAGCAATTAACTTGCCAATCAAAGAATCGTAGTAGGGAGGAATTTCATAATCTGTGTAGACATGGGAATCCATGCGAACACCTAAACCTCCCGGTGGCAGGTAAGCGCTAATTCTCCCTGGGTGGGGACGAAAGCCATGATCAGGATCTTCTGCATTAATCCGACATTCAATAGCATGACCTTTGAGGATAACTTGGTCTTGGGTCAGATTTAATTTATCACCTTGGGCAATGCGAATTTGTTCAGCAATTAAGTCTAAACCCGTAATCATCTCGGTAACTGGATGCTCAACTTGAATACGGGTGTTCATTTCCATGAAGTAGAAGCTACCAGAGTTATCAAGGAGAAACTCGACTGTACCTGCACCAGTATAATTAATAGACTGGGCTGCTCTGACTGCTGCTGTTCCCATTTTCTCTCGCAGTTGAGGGGTCATTACCGGACTGGGAGCTTCTTCAAGTAGCTTCTGGTGACGCCGTTGAATTGAGCAGTCTCGTTCACCGAGATGGATAACATTGCCGTGAGAGTCGGCAAGAATTTGGAATTCAATGTGGCGAGGGCGCAAGATAAATTTTTCCAGATAGACGCCAGAATTGCCAAAGGCAGCTTCTGCTTCTCCTTGGGCTGCTCGAAAGAGCCTGCTTAGTTCGCTTTCCTCCTTTACAAGGCGCATGCCGCGACCACCACCGCCAGCAGTGGCTTTAATCATAACAGGATAGCCAATTTCACTGGCGATCGCCTGGGCTTGGCTTTCAGAAAGTATGAGCCCATCACTTCCGGGTACTGTCGGTACCTGGGCTCGTTGCATGGTTTCTTTCGCTGTGGATTTATCCCCCATTGACCGGATTGCTTCTGGTGTCGGACCAATAAAGGTGATTTGATGATCGGCACAGATTTCGGCAAAGCGGGCATTTTCTGCCAAAAAACCATAGCCTGGATGAATAGCAGTGGCATTGCGGCTCAGGGCAGCTGCCATGATATTGGGGATATTCAAGTAACTTTTACCACTGGCGGGTTCACCAATGCAAACAGCTTCGTCTGCCATCTGCACGTGAAGGGCTTGCCGATCAATCGTAGAGTGAACGGCAACCGTCTGGATTCCCATCTCTTCGCAGGTTCGGATAATCCGCAGGGCAATTTCCCCGCGATTGGCAATCAAAATTTTGGAGAATTTCATATAACAGCTGCGTGATTGTAGATAACTCCGGCGGCACTGATAGACCGCTTAAGATACCGATTCCGCTTGTGAGTATATAACTTGAACTTTAAAGTCTTCATGCAGCTTATAATACCTCAATCAAGAGACTCACGAGGATTGAAAGTATCCCCTTTGGAATTTGTTAAATTAATGTGCTATAATGGAATAGTTTCAACCTAATTGAATCCTCGTCGTTTTAACGTGGGGATAGGTCAAGTACCCTAGAGCATAGGGGAATGGAAACTGCCTGTGCAGACGATCTACCGGGGGTTGAATTGAGAGAAATTCAATCTAGGCAAGTGTCGAAATCTCTCAAGAGAAAAACCAGGAATGCCCAGTCGTGAGATTGGGAAGTCCCCACTACAATCTTTGATTCTGTGGGGGGTTATGTCACCAGCGGATGTGGTGGAATTGGTAGACACGCACGCTTGAGGGGCGTGTGGCGAATGCCTTGCGAGTTCGATTCTCGCCATCCGCATTATTGTATGCTGACGGTTCATAACCACTCCAATCAGCGATTAACAATGAACAACTAGATTTTACCCCGCAAAGCTTCTAATTCTTCCTGTAGAGACAAGGGTTGATATCCTAAAGCAAAAGCTTTTGAATTATCTAATGAGGTATCAGGAGACCTAGGAGCAGCCATGGGCACGTCTTGTTGCAGACAAGTTTTAACCTTGTCTGGGGAGAGTTCAAGCACCTTGGTCATTAAAAGACCAAATTCATAGCGTGATATTCGCTCTTTACCACCTAAGTGCAGAATTCCTGGAGCTTTTTCTAGAGCTAATAAAATTCCCCTAACAGCAGTTTGAGCACTTACAGGTGTTCTGAACTCATCTGTGAATAAAGTGAGTTCTTGTCCTTCTCTAAGAGCTTTGAGAAAAGGTTGGATAAAGCTACTGGATGTAGGGGGAGCAGCCCCAAACATTAAAGGCATTCGACAAATAGCAGTTTGCTGATAGCGCTCCAACATTCCTTGCTCAGCCATAACCTTTTGTTCACCATAATAGCAGACTGGAGACACCGGATCTGTTTCCTTATAGGGAGGGTTAAGACCATCGAAAACTAGGTCAGTAGAAGTAAAAAGATAAGGGATACCGTAATCAGCACTCAAACCGGCAAGGTTACAAGAGGCTGTGACATTGATTGGGTATGATTCTTGGGGATGGAGTTGACAGAAATTGGGACGAGATTTGGCGGCAGTATGGATTACTGCTGCTGGCTTGATTTCACCGTATAGGCGCTTGAGATCCTGAAAATTGCTCAAGTCAGCCTTGAGGATGGTGACATCGGGAATCTCTACTGACTGGGAGAAGTAGGTTCCATAAACTTCCCATTCTTGCCTTGCTAGTTGACAAAGGTTCCATCCCAAGAAACCGCTAGCGCCTGTTACTAAGAGTTTTTTCATCTTTACCTTAGCGATGGTGTGGCATAACCGAGTTCGGTTGCCGAGGTTGTAGTCCAGATGTTGACTCAGATGGGAGTCAAATATGCCTTTGGTGTTTCCGGAGGTGCGATCGCTAATCTATGGAATACACTACAGCAAAGTTCAATTAAGATACTTCACTTTCGTCACGAATCAGGAGCCGCTTTTGCTGCAGTTGAGACCTACTTTGCTAGTGGTAATCCAGTTGTAGTATTTACGACTACTGGTCCAGGCATCACTAACGCTTTGACGGGGTTGTTTGCTGCCCGATGGGAGGGGGAAAAGGTGATTTTGCTGTCCGGTTTCACTTCCGCCCCAAAGCGTGGACGCTGGGCTTGTCAGGAAACTAGCCCCAAGTACTCATGCATTTGATTCAACGGGTGATTGTTGATGATAGCAATGTCGTAGTGATGGCTGAGGTTGGTAACTCCTTTGCTTGGGTAATTAATCAGCTGCGATTTAACAAACCGGAGCGCTACCGAGTCAGTACTGGCTTTGGCAGCATGGGGCATTTTGTCACAGGCGTTTTGGGTGCGACGCTGGTGCACAATCGCAAGGCTGTTGCCATCGTTGGGGATGGTGCCATGCTATTGACATCCTCCCAGTGCTGAAAGCGCGGGATTCCTAAACCTCGCGATGCGAGGTTTCTGCTTCTTCCACATCTGCGTACACTATTTCTTTAGATTTTGCTTTCAACTGCCCCCAGATTCTTTAATGTGGCAATTGTTGCCTCCGTTAACCCACTAACACTAGTGATGTTCATTCCCTCGCAAGGCCTTTTGCTTCTAAGACTTCTGATGCATTTACCTGTCAAGACATCCCAAATCCTAATCGTTTCATCTTCACCGCTACTGATTAGAGTATTTCCTTTGGGACTAAAGGTCACTGATAAAACTCCTTGAGAATGTTCGTGTAAAGTTTTGAGGCATTGACCAGTACTAACATCCCATAACTTTACTGTTTGATCCGTACTGCCACTGCTTAAAGTTTGTCCATCTGGAGAGAAAGCAACTGACCAAACCCAACCAGTGTGTCCTTGTAAAGTGTTAAGGCATTGACCAGTTTTTACATCCCAAATCTTCACTGTTTGATCATGACTGCCACTGCTTAAAGTTTGTCCATCTGGAGAGAAAGCAACTGACCAAACCCAACCGGTGTGTCCTTGTAAAGTTTTGAGGCATTGACCAGTGTTAATATCCCAGATCTTTACTGTGCGATCTGTACTGCCGCTAGCAAGTACTTGCCCCTCAGGGTTAAATGTAATTGATAAAACTCCATGACTATCTTCATGCAAAGTTCTGAGGCATTGACCAGTGTTAATATCCCATAGTTTTATAGTCTGGTCATGACTGCCGCTGGCAAGTGCTTGCCCTTCAGGAGAGAAAGCAATTGACCAGACCCAACTGGCGTGTCCTTGCAGAGTTTGCCTACATTTACCAGTACTAACATCCCATACCCTCAAGGTTTTGTCATCACTGCCACTAACCAGAGTAAGACCATCAGGACTAAAAGCTACTGACTTGACCTCATTGCTATGTCCTGGCAAAGTTTTGAGGTGTTGACCAGTTTTAGGATTCCACAACTTCACCATTTTGTTATCGCTGCTACTGGCTAATATTTGAGCATTGGGACTTAAGGTGACTGACCAGACCCTATTACTATATCCCTGTAGAGTTCTGAGACACTGGCTAGTAGCAACATCCCACAATCTCAACGATTGGTCATCACTACCACTCGCTAGCATTTGAGCCTCAGGGCTAAAGACTACTGTTCGCACCAAACCTTTATGTCCTTGCAAAGTTTTGAGGCACTTACCTGTATTGAGACTCCACAGCTTTATGGTTTCATCCCAACTACAACTTGCCAAGGTTTGCCCATTTTGATTGAAAGCTACTGAAGTCACCCAGCCAGAGTGCCCACGCAAGGTCATCAGACATTGACCAGTGTTGACATCCCACAACTTAACTGTTTGGTCGCTGCTAGCACTAGCAAGCATGCACCCATCAGGACTAAGGCTGGCTGACCAAATACCCTCTTCATGTCCCTGAAAGGTTCTGAGGCATTGAGCAGTATGCAAATCCCACAACTTCAGCTTTTTGTCAACACTGCCACTAAACAGCATTTGACTCTCGGAACTAAAAACAACAGCTCGGACCATCAGATCATGTCCTTGCAAAGTTTTCAAGCATTGACCAGTACTGGTATTCCAGATCTTTATTGTTTTATCATCACTTCCACTAGCCAGCAGATTCCCATCGGGACTAAAAGTAACTGCCCAGACTCCCTGATCATGTTCCTGTAACTTTCTTAGACATTTGCCAGTGTTTAGGTTCCACAGCTTGATCGTCTGATCCGCACTGCTGGTCGCCAGTATGCTACTATCGGGGCTGAAGGTAACTGATGTTACCCAATCTGTGTGACCTCGAAGAGTCAACAGTGGTTGCCAATCACCAACTTGATACAAGCGAATTTCACTATTCATATCCCCGGTAGCCAAAAGTTTGCCATCGGGGCTAAAAGCTACTGATAAAATACCACCGAAGTTTTCAGTAAAAACAGACTTAGCCAGATTAGCATTTTGGAAATTTGTATCATGCAAACTCGCACCTCGTAGGTCTGCTTGCCATACACAAAGCTCAGAAAAATCATAGCCAGTTAAGTCTGTCCCTAAATGACGCAGGAGATTGAAAATATTTCCAGCTGTATATTCTGGCTTTAGTGATGATTCTTCTCGCTGCCTTTTGAGAACTTGAACTAGCTGCTTTTCAATTTTTTTGTTGCTTCTGATAAATGTTAGCAGCTCATCAATCATCGGTTGGAGAATCAGGCGAATTTGAGTTTCCCTGATATAGTCTTTAGCAGTCGCTTTAATCAGAGCATGGTTGCCAAAAAGCTCAATTTCTTCACTGACAATTTCTTCACAGGCTTGCTCAATCAATTGAGCAGTTATATACTCCATCACCACTGGCTGGAGTGTAAAAAGTGTCTCCTGATTTTCGATCAGCTTTTCGATTAGCGCTCGTCGCAGTAAAGATTCTAGAGCTTCCTGCAATTTAGGTAGCGCTGCTGGTGCAATCATGTCTTCTTGCAAATCCGACAGCGAAACTGGCTCACGATTAACCGCTAACCAGTAGATTAGCTCCTTTTCTAACTTTTGCGACCGCTCAAAATGCTGGTCTAAAAGGTCACGAATATCACCAAAGACAGCTGTATCCTGTTGTAAAAATTTATAAGTCTGACCGTCAAAGATATCTTGAATAGTTGTTGCTACCACTTTCAAGGCAAGGGGATTGCCTCCGTAGCGTCTTGCCAGAGCTGCAAAGTCTTCCTGCGAGCCCGAAAGTCCTTTGGCATTAAAAATTTCTTGTTCTTCCCCTTCCTGAAAACCACTCAGTCGCAAGGAACGTACTGGCATTGCTTTCTCTTCAAGGGCAGCTACTTCTTGTGGTTTTTCCCTTGTCGTCAGCAGCAAGCAGCTTTGATGATCTATTTCTCCTATCTGTTTGAGGAGTTCACCATACCCCTCATATCCTTGGCGATGTTCTCCAGCGCTACTGTCACTGTGCAGGAGTGATTCCCAATTATCAAGCACTAGCAGACAGCGCTGCTGAGAAAAATAATTAATTAACTCCGAGATCAACTCATCTAGGTTTTCTGGTAAATTAGCTTCAATTTCCTGCTCGTCCCAGAGGAATTCGATGATATCAAGCAGTATCTCTTGCACTGGTGGCGCATCTCGCAGTGAGCGCCAAATCACATAATCAAATTTCTCTTGAAGCTGCTCTGCCAGTTTAACCGACAGAGTAGTTTTACCCATTCCACCCATTCCCAGAATTGTCACTAATCGACAGCCATCCTCCACCAGCCATTTTTCTAGTGTGTTGAGTTCTGCTGTGCGACCATAAAAGATGGAGACACTAGTCGCTTCTCCCCAATCTTGACGCTGATCACAGTTCGAGCTGGAATAGTAACTTTCAGTAAATTCTGGGTTAGGTGAGTCCACCATTGTACAAAGTTTGATTGGCGATAAGACCATGATTTTGCTGCTGTTATAGTGCACATACTTACTGCACAGGCAAGCTCAATTCATGTTCATCAGAGAAAATTTGCCATCTTAACCTGCGACGTTCATCCCTAACTTAAAGGGGAACGACAAGCCATAAGTTTCAATTTTTATCTGATCAAAATAAATTGACCCTATTTACTCTAGCCTCAGAAACTTTAGCAATATCGACCTAGATGGCGACAATCTCAGGAGGCGAGTTGAGTAGTAATACTTAGATTAATTTTGTTATTGACTCGACATTCTTAATTTCCTTAATTTCCCAAAGAGTTTTTCTACAGACCAATTTATATGTCTCAGTTATCAAGAATACTAGTTGAACTGGGTTTTGAGCAGTGAAAATTGAGAAGTTAGACAAGAACTTAAAATCTGAATACTGATTTAGAGACAGGCATGCTCTGAGGTGGTTTACCAAGAGGCAGCGAGGGAGGAGTCAGCCGCTCTTTTAGGGGGTCTCAGACAGGCTGTGCCTCCCAAAGCTGAGCCATTTCAGCCTGGGTCAAGTCATGGTGCTGTTGAGCAAATGCGCGGAATTTCTCCCAGTCGGTTATCTTGTGAGTATGTCCTGTGTGTTCCCGCTCTTTGGCTTGGAAATCACCCGTTTGAGCTTGACGCTGTAGCCATAGATTGATGGTATTGCGACTGATGTTAAAGAGCTCGCTAACTTGGCAGCGTTTGATCCCATCGAGTTCGATAGCCTCAATCACTTTACGGCGCAGGTCATAGCTGTAGGGTATGGGCATAGGTCATAGCGAATACTGGAGTACTTTACACTCTAGCGTCCTAATCATAGTGGCGACGGCTATAGCGGTTAATTTTATCATGACTAATCTGCTCTAAATGCTCTGCTAAATTTGTGAGAGTATAATTAATCTGACTACTTAACAAGTACTGGCAATAGTTAAGTTTAGTCAATCTCATAGACTAGAGGATTTATTTTAGGCATCCTTAACTAATTATCTCATGACGAGAAAGAATACTGAACACAGTCGATTACTGTTACTAATTTCAGCAATGCCCTCTGGGGACGCTACCTTTATTTAGTACTTGTGTACTAGAAAAGTGCGATCGCCTTTGGTGCTGGCGCTACCGCGCCAATCGCGCTGTGCCAGTTGCGTAAGTCCTGTAGTATGCGGTGGAACGGAGGTACTCCGTTCCGCAAAGTATGATATAACAATAGTGGTCGTTGACCCACCAGACTGACTAACAGGCCACCCTTCGGGTATTAAAGTATGTACTCGGCAGAGCTCTGGGAATCAGAAAAGCCGCTGGATCTCGCATATGTCCATGCTAATGAGCCTGTAAAATCAGAAATCCGGTCTGTGGAAGACGGACTGCTGCCTGTGGACGCTGAGTAAGACCAAAAGCAACTTGTTGCTGGCGGCATCGGCGGTTGAGACGGGAAATCCCGAAGACGAATAAGACCGTCCCTGAGTTGAGTTGTAGTTGGAAGCCCCAACCTCAGCGTTAGCGCAGCGTGCCGTTAGCGCAGCGTGCCGTTAGCGCAGCGTGCCGTTAGCGCAGCGTGCCGTTAGCGCAGCGTGCCGAAGGCTAGGCTAGCCTAGCAGGTTGGGGTACTTAACGTAACCATGAATCACGAATTAAGAACTTCATTTGGGCTGGGTTTTGAATACTCGCCACATGATAAACAGAGCAAAGCAGATATAGGCAAAGGCAGTTAACCATTCTTGCCAGTTATTGGAAAAAACAGCAAAGTTATCGTTCATGAGGATAACTAGAGAGTAAATCATATATACTTACCAATCAACCATGAGCAATCAGCTATTAACAATTAACCATGAACCATTTGGCGTTCTTGCCTGATTTCTGTAAACTAGATTAGAATGCCGGTAATTTAGCATTTCTTGAAGTATTTTGACAATTACCCTATGGCTATGGTAAAGTCAGCAGCTTTCCAAGCGATATCCACTTCGCCAGTTAAAGCTCCTGAAGGCTCTGGTCAAGTTATCCCGAAGAACTATCCCAATTACAAGGTGATTGTCCTCAACGATGAGGTCAATACCTTTGATCACGTTTCTCAATGCCTGATGAAGTATATTCCTGGGATGACGAGTGATCGTGCCTGGGAACTGACTAATCAGATTCACTATGAGGGGCAAGCAGTTGTCTGGGTTGGTCCCCAAGAACAGGCGGAACTATATCACCAACAGCTGAGTCGTGCTGGGCTAACAATGGCTCCTTTAGAGGCGGCATAGACTTATGGGCAAACCCAATGGCGGCAGGCTGGTTTGGAATCACTCAACTCACATTCCTGGGCTGATTCGAGTACTCGAACGACTTAAAAACTACGACGGCATTCAAACCATCACGCCTGCCGTGATTGGGCGTGCCAAAAGTCATCGTCCTCAATTACAATTAAAAGTATCTGTGCCAATTCGCGGCGGGTTTAAGTTGATTGCGCGGCAGGGAAAAACCTTTCAAGAGGTTTTTGTCCTTACTAGTCTAAATCAGGGGGAATTTGAGAAAGCGATCGCTATTGCCCTCAAATCTAATAAATCTCATTGACCAAAAATAGGGGATTCAAGCCCCGTCCTTCTAGGACGGCTTCTTATTTGGCTCTGGCAACTTAGCGATAAAGCTTCTAATCAGCTCTGATTGATTCATGTCACGTCTAACGGCTTCCTCTATAAGCTGTTGTTTCTCATATTTAGTAACCCTTAAAAATATCTTCTCAGTTTTCATGGTTTTGTCCTGTCAAATAGATATACGTATAGTATAATCTAAATAAGGAGGACAGCTAGATGAAAGCACGTTACCGCTACAGAATCTACCCTACACTCGGACAACAAATGGCACTAGCCAAGTTGTTTGGGTGCTGTCGTGTTGTGTGGAACGATGCCTTAGCTTTCTGTAATCAGCAGTATCAAAGAGGGGAAAAGAAGCCCAAAAACAGTGAACTTCAAAAAAGGTTTATAACCCAGGCAAAGAAAACTCTTGAGCGCCAGTGGTTAACAGAAGTTTCTAACATTCCACTCCAGCAATCTCTCAATGATTTAGAGCAAGCATACCAGAATTTTTTTAAGTCCTGCAAAGGGCAAAGGAAAGGGAAACCCGTTAGACCACCACGCTTTAAGAAGCGGCGTGCCAAGCAAACTGCTAGGTTTAGACAGGGTGGGTTCAAGGTTAATCAACGACTTAAACTGGCGAAAATTGGTGAAGTCAAAGTGATTTGGTCAAGGGAACTTCCGACAGAGCCAACATCGGTAACTATCATCAAAGATTCTGCTGGCAGATACTTTGCCAGTTTTGTTGTTGAGATTGAACCAGAAGTTTTACCTCAAGCTGATAACTCAGTAGGTATTGATCTCGGCATCAAAACCTTTGCTGCTCTAGATACCGGAGAAAAGATAGAAGCGCCTAAACCTTTAAAGAAACGACTGAGGCGCTTAAGGAAACTCAACAGAAATCTAGCAAGAAAAACTAGGTTTAGTAATCGTTACGAAA
>JAAHGS010000044.1 GCA_010692645.1 Symploca sp. SIO2E9 | reverse complement strand
TACTGAAACCGTTAAGAAGTATATAGAAAGCCAAAAAAACAAGTAACGACGGGATAAATCCCGCCTCCCTCCACTGCCAGCTATTAAAATAGGCTGGCTAACTCTCGCTCGAAGTATTTTATTGTTTTAGATACTAAGCCAATTTAAGGAAACTGCGGAATTCCCCATCCGTCTATAGGGTGGGGATGGGTGAAGGAAATTTTGCGTGGGACTTAAATTCTCCGCGTCTGGGCGTCTGGGCGTCTGCTTACTTATTTCCCCACTCTTTTTTTCGCTCACCTGCCTCCTGCCTCCTGCCTTTCCACTTCTGCCTCCTTCAAAAAAAGACCATCAGCATTAGAAAATAAACTATACGGCTACAAGAAGAGTTTAAAAACAAATGTTTGTAGGTAGCGCACAAGCGGCACAACTGATGGGCGTATCTGTAAGGCGAATATGCCAATTACTTTCTTCTGGCAGAATTCAAGGGGCCTTTAAAGCTGGAAGGTCTTGGATAATTCCTCTAGTTGATGGCATGCCAAAAGTCAAAGAAGGAACAAGAGGTCCCAAAGCCCGTTGGCGCAGGAGAAGACCTTCCCCTGTGACGATCATTCACGTTAATCAGCAGACTATTAGGCAAAATCAAAAACAGGAAAAGTCTTCTCCAGTGATTAGCGTTAAGCGAGGGCAAAGCAATACTTACGCTCACGAGGTGGAAATCCATGGACCGTGCCGAGTGGTTTATCGACGTGATAACCCTAAACCATGCGGTGCAAGGGTTTGGATTGAAACCCTATTCCCAGTTGAAGTACTCGAGAACAATAGTGAGTAAATGCGCCGATCACCTCTGGTGCTGCCCCTTGGGCAATCGCAACACCTCTAGTTGCCCTTTGGTTAAAGTTCCCCCCATCCCCCCCTCTCCCCATCTCCCCCTCTCCCGAGCTAAATCGAATCAAGGACACTCCCAACCTAGAACCGCTCTACCATCCGCTAGGCGGTATATACCTTCAGCCTCAATAAGTGAGTTTCCTAGCTTTCTGGAATCAGAGTTAGTACCACCAATGAGAACACGCTGACTACTAGATACTCCATCTTCGAGCTCAGAAGGCACAGAATAGGTTGGAAAAGGCGAATTTGAGAGGTCATCTGGTAGAGTTGGTAAACCGCCAGCCCCAGTGATGATGAAGTTCCCCTCTTGCTGAGAGCTGGGAACAAGGCAACTATTAGCTATTAGGCTTATAGGATCAACAATTGCCGATGGCAATTCAACTATCACGTGGGTGGGCTCCAAATCCGGTGTATTGATTTCCACCTCACCGTCTAAATTGCTATTAGAACTAGCGGTAATATCACTAAGTGAGGTTAATTCTTCTCGGAATTCAATGCCAAAGATGCCCTGAGCATTAATTGTAATATTTCCACCCTGCCCATTAAAGGCATTAGCAGTAATGTCGCTATCTTCTTGGGGTATAGCCACAATCAAGTCAGCATCAATGGTAATGTTGCCACCATCACCACCAGCTTTAGGTGTACCTGCAGCGGTAGAAATCTGACTGTTGTTAAGTAGCAGTAACAGATCATCAACATCTAGCTTAATGTTGCCGCCATCTTCTGATAAAGATAAAGTCTGTGCCGTAATTTGGCTGTTGTCGAGCAGCACTGAGCCAGTCGTAAGTCTCAGTTCACCTGCTTGACAACAGCCACGACTCTCGACATTTATTCTAGCCTGATCCTCAAGCTGTACTGAATCAGCTGTAATCTTTAGATCTCCTGCGCTCCCTGCGCCAAGACTAGCCACAGTAACTTGAGCTCCATTGCTGATAATTAACTCTCCAGTAGTAATTGTCAAGTTTCCTGCTTTTTGTTCCCCTAGAGTTCGAGCAAACAAACCACTGGGAAACATTCCATGATCAGAAGTGCCAATTAGTTGTACTGATTCATTAGCATTGACAGTCAAATTACCCCCATCTCCTCCTCCCTCAGCAAGAGCAGTGCCAGCTGAAACCTGTGAACCACCCTCGACAAGCAACTGCTGTGTGTTAATTGTCAGCTGTCCCCCTTTTCCTGTCCCAAAACTAGTAACGTTAAGGTTCGCTCTATCCTGGACAATCAATTGCTGTGTGTTAATTGTTAAATTTCCAGCATTTCCTCCATTTTCTGTTTCTCCCTCGGTAGTGATCGCAAATAAAGCACTGACAATCAAATTGCCAAAGGGTATAAAGTTAGAGTTGTTCAAAGAAGTAGTATCAGTAGAAAAGCCTCTCAGGATAACTGATTCAGTGGCATTTACCGTCAAGCTACCCCCTTTACCCTCATCGAAAGTAGCAGTTGAAATCTGTGCCCCATCTTCCAGTCGCAGCTGCTTAGTGCTAATTGTCAGCTCTCCCCCTTCTCCTTTTCCTCTGGTTTGAGCAAATAAGCCACTGCCGAACAATTGCACTGATTCTGAGGCATTGACTCTCAAACTCCCCTTGCCTCGCTCTCCAAGGTTATCAGCCACAATTGTCGAAGTCTCGATAAGATTGACGCGCCTACCCTGCACCTGAATATCACCACCACCACCACCACTGGTACTAACAAGAGCCTGTTGAGACACTTGGATATCCTGAAAGTTTTCCACGCCCTCATAATCTAGAAGATAGCCATTGGGCTTTGGTATCAGCCTCACTAAAGAGTTACTAGCAACACTGCCGAGTTCAATCCTTCCCGCTTCTGCCGAGAGACTACCTCCCTCCAAAGCAATATCACCGCCCACTAGTGCCAAAGTTTGAGCAGGCAGCACCTGGAGACCGATAATATTGCCATTAATATCGGTAACTCTCGATTGATTGACAATCTTTCCTGGATTTGAGCCATATTGCAAGCCAACAGGAGTATTGATAGTTAGTAGCGGTGGTGATTGAGAGTCAGTAGTACTAAATCCTGTACCATCCTCAAATTGGAGGCTACTGGCAGTAGTGCCGATAAAGGAACCACCAATATCCAACGAAGCCTCCGAACCAAAAATAATCCCATTAGGATTAATCAGAAACAAGTTGGCACTGCCATGGGAGCTAATTAGACCATTAACATCAGAAACCAAGCTCCCCGTCACTCGCCCAATGATGTTCTCAATCTCTAAAGAATTATTAAAAGTGGCTGAACCTCCAGTGGGCACTGAAAATTCACTAAAGCTGTGGAACAAGTTGTTTCCAGCACGGTTGCCCTGATCAATAGTAAAATTCAGATCATCGGTAGTTGTAATCTGCGTCGAGACGGTCCCATCTGAGGTGATTTGCGAGCAGGCAGGTTTTGGCAAAAGTGACCAGACCAAAGCCAAAATTAGAAGATATCGAATCTTAAAATAAGCAGAGGAGAAAGGGAGATGGGCAGATGGGCAGATGGGAAGATGGGCAGATGACGGGAAACAAGAGAGTCTGGGGAGAGAGTTTTTCATGTTTAGTAATGAGGTGAGAGCTTCCATACTGCAATCTTTGATTACACTGTCTGCTTCTCAGAGAGTGGTGATACCATTGCCAAAAGCAGCTGCACAGAGATATATATGCAATCCTTATTTAAGATCATCGTCTCAATAGAATTTACACTGGTGGTTAATTAAAGCGCCCAAACCTGATACATTTACCGAATATCGGCAAGCAAAATTTATAGATCAAATATGAAAGTCCTGGTTATTGGCGGCGATGGTTATTGTGGTTGGGCAACTGCACTACATCTTTCTAATAAGGGTTATGAGGTGGGCATCCTGGATAGCCTGGTGCGTCGCCACTGGGATATACAACTAGGGGTTGAAACTCTCACTCCCATCGCACCGATTCAGACACGCCTACAGCGCTGGAAAGTCCTCACAGGTAAATCAATTGACCTTTTTGTCGGTGACATCAACGATTACGATTTCCTTTGCAATTCACTGCATAAGTTTAAGCCGGATACTATAGTTCACTTTGGCGAACAACGTTCAGCTCCCTTCTCAATGATTGACCGAGAACACGCTGTTCTCACTCAGGTCAATAACGTCGTGGGCACTTTGAATATACTTTATGCCATGAAACATGACTTCCCAGATTGCCATTTGGTGAAACTGGGAACTATGGGTGAGTATGGTACTCCTAATATTGATATCGAAGAGGGCTACATCACCATCGAACATAATGGTCGTAAGGATACCCTGCCCTATCCCAAACAACCTGGTAGCTTTTATCACTTAAGTAAAGTTCACGACAGCCACAATATCCACTTTGCCTGTAAAATCTGGGGACTGCGAGCTACAGATCTCCATCAAGGAGTTGTCTACGGTGTCCTCACCGAAGAGACAGGAATGGATGAACTTCTGATTAACCGCTTAGACTATGATGGCGTCTTTGGTACAGCCCTCAACCGTTTCTGCATTCAGGCGGCAATAGGTCATCCCTTGACAGTTTATGGCAAAGGTGGGCAAACTCGTGGTTTCCTAGATATCAGGGATACGGTCAGGTGTATGGAATTAGCGATCGCTAATCCAGCTGAACCAGGTCAATTACGGGTTTTCAACCAGTTCACTGAACTCTTCAGCGTTGGAGACTTGGCAATGAAGGTGAAACAAGCTGGTAATACCCTGGGATTAGATGTCGATATCAAGCACATTGATAACCCCAGAGTTGAATTAGAATCTCACTACTTCCAGGCTAAAAACACTAGTCTTTTGGATCTAGGTTTAGAACCTCACTATCTTTCTGACTCTCTGCTAGATTCTCTACTCAACTTTGCCAAAAAATACAACACACGCGTCGATAAAGACCAAATCCTGCCCACAGTTTCTTGGCGTCGATAGCTCTCTATGTCGATGGATCTCTAGAACAGAGATAATGGACAATCTTGTTGTAGATAAGGTGAAAGAGAAAAGGAAAACCTAGTCTCTTTCACCCTTGAATAACTCTCCTTTTCCCTTTGTTCATTGTTGATTGCCATGAACCATGAGCCCTTTGTAGGGATCTATACCCTTCAACTACAGTTGACGACAAGATAACTTTTAGCCTTTTATGCGAATTGCTCTGTTTACCGAAACCTTCTTGCCCAAAGTTGATGGTATTGTGACGCGTTTGCGCCACACAGTTGAACATTTACAGCGCAACGGTGATCAGGTACTGGTTATTTCTCCCGATGGAGGACTCAAAGAATACAAAGGAGCGAAAATTTACGGAGTCTCTGGCTTTCCGCTCCCTCTGTACCCGGAACTAAAATTAGCCTTGCCCAGGCCCTCAATTGGTGTAGCATTAGAAAAATTTCAACCGCATTTAATTCATGTGGTTAACCCCGCGATCCTAGGGTTGGCTGGTCTTTACTATGCCAAGATGATGGAAGTTCCCTTGGTAGCTTCTTACCACACTCATTTACCCCAGTACCTCCAACACTACGGATTGGGAATGCTAGAGGGATTGATGTGGGAATTTATTAAAGCGGGTCATAACCAAGCTGAGCTAAATTTATGTACCTCAACAGCCATGGTAGAGGAGTTGAGAGAGCGCGGTATTGAAAGACTAGATTTGTGGCAGCGGGGAGTTGATACAGAAATGTTCCAACCCCATCTAACCTGCAAGAACATGAGAACGCGCCTTTCCCAAGGAAATCCTGAAAAACCTCTGCTCCTATACGTTGGGCGTCTTTCCCCAGAAAAAGAAATTGAGCGCATCAAACCGATACTAGAAGCTATCCCTGATGCTTGTCTAGCTTTAGTCGGTGATGGTCCCCACCGCAGTGCACTTGAAAAGTACTTTGCTGGGACATCTACCCATTTCATGGGTTACCTCATCGGTTTAGAACTAGCAACTGCTTTTGCCTCTGCTGATGCTTTTATCTTTCCCTCACAGACAGAAACCCTAGGATTAGTGCTATTAGAAGCCATGGCGGCAGGTTGCCCTGTAGTTGCGGCACGTTCTGGAGGAATTCCCGATATCGTCACCGATGGCGTTAATGGATATTTGTTTGACCCTAAAGATCACAGGGGAGCGATTGCCGCCACCGAGCGTCTGCTGAAAGGACAACAAGAAAGGGAAACCCTACGTCAAAATGCACGAGCTGAAGCAGAACGCTGGAGTTGGGCCGCAGCAACAGGTCAATTACAAAATTACTACAGAACCTTGATCCGGTCACAATCTATGTCATCAGCAGCTTAGGTGGTCAAGCCCACCTAAAATCAACACGCTCTTGACATATAAAAACCGAAATGTTAGCTTTCACGAAGCAGTAATGCGCCTAAGATCTTACAAGATCGTTCCTCTCAAGGGCGACCTGAGAATCCACCTTTCTAAGCGGTACGCGGTAAGCGCTAAACGAAGCTATGCCTGGAGGGCTATAGCCCTGCCCGATAGTGGAGCGTGACTCACTAGCTTCATAAGCCTATTAATCTTTGATTTAAAGGTGGAGCATGTCAAACACTGGGTCAGATTTACCATGACACTTTCCAACACTGGTAGCATTCTGGCTACATTGACTCAGTTAACTTCACTCAATCGGACGAGCGTTTTGACTCATCGAGTCAAAGACTTATCCGTTCCAGAATTCATCTGTTTGTTGGACTTTATCACTGCTGAATTTCAGCAATTTCTGCGGGCTTTGGAGATGATTAATCACGAAGCCTTAGAAAATATGCTAGAGCAAGTGATTGATGCCTTAACCTTAAAAATTGGTCAGATCCTACAGGCGGACCGCACAACCATTTTCTTAGTTGATGTCGATAAAGCTCAACTATGGGCAAAAATTTCCCAAAATGATGCCAACAAAGCCAGAGAAATCCGGATTCCTCTTAATATGGGTATTATCGGCTATGTGGCTAGAACTGGCTCCTCTCTCAATATTACAGATGCTTATAGTCACCCACTATTTCATAAAGAAACTGACGAACGCCCTGGTTATCATACCCACACACTCCTGTGCATGCCAATTTTGAGCAGGAGCAATCAAGTAGTTGCCGTAGTGCAGTTACTTAATAAGGCAGGGGATAAGCCTTTTGACAGTGCAGATGAACAGCGCTTCCGCGACTTTACTGCCTCCATTGGCATTATCTTAGAAACCTGCCAATCCTTCTATATGGCTGCTCGTAACCAGCGGGGGGCTACTGCTCTGCTCAAGGCGACAGCATCCCTCGGGCAGAGTCTGGATTTGGAAGCAACATTGCGCATGGTGATGGCTCAGGCTCGTGATTTGATGAAGGCAGAGCGCTCTACTCTATTTATGCTCTCTAAAGAAAGGGGTGAGCTTTGGAGCAAAGTAGCTACGGCTGATGGTGAAAATACCATGGAAATTCGCATTCCAGTTAATCGGGGGATTGCCGGTTACGTTGCCTCTAACCGCCAACTGCTCAACATCCCTGATGCCTACAAAGATCCACGCTTTGATCCTAGTACTGACAAACAAACTGGTTACGTGACTCGCAATATCCTTTGTATGCCAGTATTCAACTCATCCGGTGACTTAATTGGCGTTACCCAACTGATTAACAAGCGTCAAGGTAGCTTTACCTCTTCTGATGAAGAGTTTATGAAAGCTTTTAATATTCAGGCTGGAATTGCTCTGGAAAATGCCAAGCTCTTTGAGAATGTTCTCATTGAAAAACAATATCAGAAGGACATTTTACAAAGCCTCTCAGATGCAGTGATTTCTACAGACATGCAGGGGCAAATTGTCACCATCAATGATGCCGCCATGGGGTTGCTAGGTTGTCCCATTAAGCAAATAGATACGAAAAATCGGCAACTGTGGGAATGTAAACTCATAGGTCGATACCTGTGGGAAGTGGTGCCAATTGAAAATATCCAGGGGCGTTTGCAGGCAAGTCTCACTAAAGGAGCCAAACACTATCTGCCAGAGCAAAACCTAAAAGTTGGTTTGTTTAAAAGTGAGCAAGAGTCTGATAAATGGCAAGATAAACAGTTTAAAGTTGACCACGAGACTCCTGAGTTCTCTGAAGTTTCACCATCTCCAGAAAATTGTCAAGCCTCTAAGCAAACTGACAACAAAGCTTTCCCTCAACAAGTTTCCAACTCTAATGCCAGCGATAGCAATATTGTTTACATCCTGGCAATTCCTAAGAGCGATAATCCAGATACCTATATTCCTTGGAATGAGTTACCTTGGGATTCAAACACCTCAACCTACCTTTCCTCAGCTCAAGTTCAGGTAATTGAACGCAGTATTAATCTGACAGTTAACCCCCTAACTAATCCAGAGGGAAATGTGAGGGGTGGTTTAGTGGTACTTGAAGACATCAGCCGCGAAAAGCGTATGAAAACTACGATGTATCGCTACCTCACACCAAGAGTCGCTGAACAAGTCTTGGCTCTTGGTGAAGATACGATGATGGAGGGTGAGCGTAAGGACGTAACTATTCTATTTTCCGATATCCGAGGCTATACTACCTTGACAGAGAACTTGGGAGCCTCTGAGGTGGTGTCGCTACTTAACAAGTATTTTGAGACCATGGTAGAAGCCGTCTTCAATCACGACGGCACTTTGGATAAGTTTATTGGGGATGCCCTGATGGCAGTTTTTGGGGCTCCATTACCGCTGAGGGAAAATCATGCCTTGATGGCTGTTAAGTCAGCCCTAGATATGCGTTGGCGTTTGGCAGAGTTTAACCAGGATCGTATCCGCACCAAACAGCCCCTAATCCGTATTGGTATTGGGATTAGTTCTGGAGAAGTCGTCTCGGGGAATATCGGTTCACAAAAACGGATGGATTACACTGTCATAGGCGATGGAGTTAACCTAAGTTCTCGTCTTGAAACTGTTACCAAAGAGTATGACTGCGATATAATCCTGAGCGAGTATACCTATAAACTCTGTAGCGATCGCATTCGGGCGCGAGAACTCGACAAAATTCGAGTTAAGGGCAAAAATCAAGCAGTTAGTATTTATGAATTGATTAGCGACGCACAAACACCCCTCAATGACAAAGAGGAAAGGTTCTTGGAAGTTTATCAAGCTGGGCGCTGTGCTTACACCAACAGAAACTTTGGGAAAGCCAATGAACATTTTACTAAAGCTAAAGAGTTGAAACCACAGGACAAAGCTGTTCTAACTCACCTAGAACGATTAAAAAACTATCTCAAACAACCACCCTCGGATTCTTGGGATGGCGTTCACACCATAAACACAAAGTAAATATTATAGCAACCGACATGTCGGTTAGGACATCGTATTTTGATTTAAAGGGAACAGGGAACAGGGAACAGGGAACAGGGAAAAAGAAAGTGTCCTAACAGCTGTGGCGACTGCTATATCAACAATATACAATTTTTCGCTACTTTGCAAATTGAATAGACTCCTATGAATTGAGCGTAATTGTAGCTATATTGAGCTTGTTGTTAACAAATAATTGCTAAACACAATGAATCCTTTGCGCGATAGCTTTAATCGATTTACTGGCAAAACTCGATTTGTAGTCTGTCGTTTGTTTATCCACTTAGAAGGCTCAGAGGTAGCACCGATGCTTGGTGTTCTTAATCAAGCTGGTAGGCAGGCCATCGAAGCTGAAGGTGACTTAGAGGTTTTAGGGGAAGGACTTGTTGACATTTGCCAAAACCTCTTACAGTTGAATACCTATTGGCAATCAACTGCCAATGAAGGTGATGTTTTCTGGGATGAGGGTGAAGCTGGAGATTATGCCAATGAACTATTTACTGACTCTGCCAGCCGCTACCTGAGTGAACCTGATTTCGGCACAACCCTTGAGGGGCAAGAGGAACGGTTTTCCTTACCTATTACTCGCAACTTGATTGTTATGATCGCAGTAGCATTTGAGGGAGAAGTGCCTGCATTGGAAACCTGCCTTACGAGTGTCGAAACGGTAGAAGATGGTCTAAAAGCTTTGATTAATCTCCACTATCAAGAGAAATATCGAGCTATTCAGGTTCAGTTTTCCCCAGCACAGTTGGGTGATGAACTAAGTAATGATCAACTGTTGCTCAATTTCCCTGAACTAATTCCCCTATAAGATGGGGAGAGGGAGATGGGGGGATGGCTCGGGGGGATGGCTCGGGGAGATGGGGAGACGCGGAGACAAGAAAAAATTTTGTTTGGCTGCCTTGATATAATCCCTTTGTTCAATAACTCAATACTAAATCAGCTGGTATCTCATTGAGAGTGAGAACTGCTACTACTTAAAACCTAACAGTTGTCAAAAAATCGTCAAAACGATTTCCTAATTTATGTTACGCAAATTTGTCATCCTGTTAATGTCAGTGACGTTGTGTTTGACTACACTAGCTTGTGGTTCTCCTGAAACAACGTCATCTGCAAGTCGGAATTCTAGCAATGCATCTGCTCCCACAAGGTTGAGCGATGGAAAATATCCAGTACAACAAGCTACCTATGATGATGGCGATGGGCAATACTCTCTGATGTTGCTAAATACCCCAGCTGGTACTCCACCAGTGTTTAGCACCGCGAATTTACAGATGGCTCGCTTGACAGAGGAAGAGGTTGCTGCTGGAGAAAAGACTTATCTAAAGGTAGATGACAATCAGCCAGTTATGTATCTGACTGAGGACTTTAAGATTGAATATGTCCACAACGTCGCCGAAACTCAGACAAATCCTCAAACTGGTCAACAAGAAACTGTAATTGTGCGTCAGCAATCTAGCTTCTGGGCTCCATTTGCTGGGGCATTAGCTGGCCAAGCGCTTGGTTCTTTGTTATTTAGACCTCAGTACTATGTACCGCCAGTCTACCAACCAGGGGGAATTTTGACTGGTTATGGTGGGTATGGTAGCACCTATAATCAAGCAGTTGATAGATACCAAACCCGCTATCAAGCGCCTCCACCAGCAGTTAGCAATCGTCAAGCTTTGCGCACAAGTGGGCGTTTAAGAAACTCTGGTTCCTCAACTCAGCGTAGTACTGCTGGCAGAAACTCAGCAAACACTAATAAATCTACCGGCTCTGGTTTCGGTAGCAGTAATCTACGTCAGTCTGGCAAATCAGGCTCTAGCCGAGCTAGGCCCTCAAATAGTGGTTTTGGCAGCAGTGGTACACGCCGTCGCTCCTTTAGTGGTGGCAGGAGAAGGCGATAGAAGAGATGGGGGGAGGGGGAGAGGGGGAGACGGGGAGACGGGGAGATGGTGAGACGGGGAGATGGGGAGATGGGGAGAAAGAATTGATAGACAGGATACTCCAACACTAAAGCTAAGTGTGGTCATTAACTAATGCTGAATATTCTTTACTGGCTCACAGACTCCTAACTCCTGATTCCTTCTTCTAATCCTCATCCAACTAGTCTCCCTATCTCCCCTTGATTTAAAATATGCAACTGTGAATCAGTCTGCTATAGCTCGAGTGCGATCGCACTAATCCAGCCGACGATATTATCTATTAATTTGGGCTGACTGGGGGAGAATAATTGTAGTGAATTCCATTCCCTAATCTCTTGTCTTGGTAAGGAGCTAGGGTTGTCTGGCTCGATGTTGCTTTCTGGTGTTGCCGATAGCAGCTCTGGCAGAGAACTCACTACACAAATTGCGCCCTCAAATTTGCTCAGGGCATTGAGGAAGATTTGGCTAAATACTTGTGATTTTGATGGTGATGGTCTTTCGTAGAAGACCATAACTATCAGCTTATCGCTCTCTAGGGTAAGTTCATCCCAATAGTCTTGTAGTTCAACCATGGTTTGGGGTTTGCCCTCTTCCCTAGTGGGGCAACCCTGTCTCCGCATCTCATTGTAAATCTTGGTTGCGGGGTTATCGCGATCGATGAATTTGCTACCGTCGATACAAATAAGCTGGAGAGAGTCTAAATTTTGTTTCTCTGCAAGGGCAACAGTTAGTAGTTGTGGTAGTTGAGCGAGGTTGAGGCTGCCGATATCAGGGGTAGTTCTATATTGACTACGGTAGCCAAAATGGCTGTAGGTTGAACCGATTGAGGCGTTACCACTGATAGGGGTATTTTGTGGAGTACCATCTAAATTGGGTGAGGCTTGCCCCCAGCTATTTTGATTCTGGTTATTCTCGAAAAATTTAGCTAGTGGATCTATAACGCTGTTGTTTCCTTGTCCGGTTTTTCCTAGATTTGGCGAGGTTTGCCCCTGGCTTTCTTTACTCTGAGAGTTTTTGATAAACTCGGCTAAAGCTTTAATCGCTTGAGGATTATCTTTTTCGGTAATCCTGAAACCTTCAGGAAGTTGCATAGTTAGATTTTTGCCATTTTAAGTAGCAATATAATTTATATTAAAGCATTTATCTCTGAATCTTCTCCTAACTCTGAGGCGGAGAGGCGGAGAGGCGGGGATGGGGAGACGGGGGGATGGGGAGACGCGGAGATGGGGAGACGCGGAGATGGGGAGACGCGGAGATGGGGAGAGGCGGGGATGGGGAGACGCGGAGATGGGGGGATGAATATTCTGCCTCCTGCCTTCTGCGGGAGAGGCGGAAACAGGGGGAGGATTTGAGAGTTTTATTCCAAATTCTCGCCAAGTCCAAGCCCTAATCTGGAACCGAAAAATCCGCCAATTTTTTGGCTTAGGCTATATCGGCATTGCCCTCACTGCTATTCCCTATTTGCGTTACCGATTACTCGCCCCCTTTAGCAAAATTCTCCTTGCCGATGCTAACTTAGATAGCTTTGATACCCAAGCTTACTTTCCTAACTCTCACGTCCAAATAAAACGAGCAACCCATACCCAACCAATTCAAACCGTTATTTCCCAACTTCAATCACCCATAGTTTTAGAAGGGGAATCAGGCTTGGGCAAATCCATGTTTCTACGCAATTTAGTAAAAACCTCCAAGGGGCTTGCTGTCTACCTCCCCGCCAGTAAATGTGCTGCTGGTGTTATCAAAGCAATTCAAGCCAAATTACCTATATCTGCCCATGACTCTAAATTCCTGCAAAGCCTGATTGACTACAATACCCTTGATATCTGTATTGATGGACTTAACGAAGTCACCCCTGATACCCGCGCCACGATTAGCAGTTTTGTCGAGCGTCACTTCCAAGGGCATATTATTCTTACCACCCAGCCCTTAGAATGGACACCTCCGGCAACAGCAAAAACCTATGTCTTGCAACCCCTCAAACGCCAACAAATTCTAGAATTCCTTATCTCTCGTCAAGCTATTTTGCCAGAAGATGCACCAGTATTAGGTGTGGAATACGAGCAAGCCTGTGAAGATTATTTAAAAACCCAACTTAATCAACAGCAATCGAAAGATGAGTTAGCAGCAGTGCGTCAGTTTCTTTCCAATCCCATGGATTTAACCCTAGTGGCACAACTATTAGCCCAGGGAAAAGAACCAGATTTACTCAACCTCCAACAGCAGCAGTATGAAATCATGGCTGCTGAATACCAACAACTTCACTTACATCCCTTTCCCCTCTCCGAATTCTCTGAAACCGTCTACCAAATGCGCCTTAACGACCAAATTACTATCCCAGAAGAACTTTGGCGGGATGAATTGCAATGCATGGAAAGGCACAAAATGGTACTGACGCGCCAGCTTAAGGATGCTTCAGGTAAAAGTTATCGAGAATGGTACTTCCGCCACGATAAAATCCAAGAATTCTTTATTGTCCAAACTTTTCTCAAAGAAGAAAATCAACAGCGCCAACAGCAGCACCTTCAGGATCCGAGATTTCGAGGTGTTTACCTACTGTTGGCAACTTTATTAAACTTTGAGCAAGCTTTGGTATTAAGGGAAACCCTAATTCAATGTGCTGCTGAAACCAAAGACCATGTAGTTAGTGACCAATTTATCCAGCGTTTTAATTCTCGCCCAGAGCTAACCTTCACGTCAGCCAAGGATGAGATGATAGCCCTTTATCAGCAACACAACCAGGACTTAATGGAAATTGCTAGACTACAGGCAAGCCAACTTATTAATGTTGAAAATAAAGCGGTGAGTGAATCGATGTCAGACTCCTATCGCTCCAAATACGATCAACGTCATTCTCAAAATAGCTTTGTCGATGCTACTCAAAGTGGCGGGAAGCAAGAAATTAGCCCGATTCAACACAATTATGCGCCGGAGCAAAAGCAAACCCTAGCCGAAGCCGCCGCAGAAATTCAGCGATTATTGAAACAATTAGAAGAAACTAACCCCAACGCTACTGATACCGAAAAAGCCGCCTTTGTGAATTTAGCGATTCCAGCCAATAGCAGACAAAGACTTGTTAGTGCTTTGCAAGCTGGTGGTAAAGAGGCACTAAAAGAATTCTTGGATAATCCCTATGTTAATATCGGCACGGCAATTGTGGAAGGATGGCAGAATCCTTGAGTTGCTCACAGGATGGGGAGAGGGGAGACGCGGAGACGCGGAGACGCGGAGACGCGGAGACACAGTGATTAATGTATAGCAGGTATTTAGAAAATTGGTATAAAAATATGGGGTATAGCCGTCGCCACTATGATTAGGACACTTACTTGTTCCCTACTCCCTGTTCCCTGTTCCCTGTTCCCAGCGCTATAAATGTAATTGTAGAATTCCACCAGTTCTGTCAGCTTCCGGAATTTTACAGCCTAGTATGGAATCATTAACTGTATTAGTAGACTATTGACTAGATACTTTCATCCAGAATAGTTACTAAATGAGCCACATCACTATCAAAATTTATCAGTAAACAGAAGCTAATGAAAACTGGGCAGTTGACAAGGGAGTGCGCGAAGAAAAATGAGCGTTGACTTTAGTGTAGTCATTCCTACCTATAATGGAGCAAGTCATTTACCAGAGCTTCTAGAACAACTGCGATCGCAAGTTTGTCCAGAAAACTTGTCCTGGGAAGTTATCGTCGTTGACAATAATAGCACTGACGATACTGCCCAAGTGGTTCGTGACTACCAAGCTAAATGGCTAAGTGATAGTCCCCTTAAATATGTCTTGGAAAAGCAACAGGGAGCAGCATTTGCAAGGCAGCGAGGCATTGAAGAAGCCAGAGGAAAATTAGTCGGTTGTCTCGACGATGACAACCTGCCAACACCAAACTGGGTAGCTGCTGCCTGCGCTTTTGCTCAAGCTCATCCTCAAGCAGGAGCTTATGGTAGCCAAATTCACGGTAAGTTTGAAGTCAAGCCCCCAGAATACATCAAAAGCATTGGTACTTATTTAGCGATTATCGAGCGAGGATCAAAGCCACGCTTATATGAACCAGAAAAGAAGATGCTGCCGCCAGGGGCTGGTTTAGTACTCCGCAAACAGGCTTGGGAGCAGGAAGTGCCTAAATCTCTGTTTTTGAATCACCAAGGGCGAGGGGCTGGATTAGCTAGTGAAGATTTAGAAGTAGTTTTACACATCCAAAACGCCGGTTGGGAAATTTGGTACAACCCAGAAATGGAGATTGAACACAAAATACCACCTTGGCGCTTAGAAAAGGATTACCTGGTTTCTCTAGTACGCTGCGTTGGCTTAAGTCGGCATTATATCCGCATGCTCAGACTAGCCAACTGGCAAAGACCATTTATTACTCCTTTATACATCCTCAATGACCTGCGCCAGTTAGTGGCATACTGGCTCAAACAGCCCAAAGAACAAAAACATGAGGTAGTAGTAGCCTGCGAACAACAACTTCTGTTAAGCATCCTGATTAGTCCGTTTTTTCTCTGGAAAAAAAGATATCTCGATTGGTTGGAACACAAGAGCTAGGCTATGGAATATTTGGGAAAGATAAAGATGGGGAGAGGGGGGGATGGCTCGGGGAGACGCGGAGAGGGGAGACGCGGAGAGGGGGAGAGGGGGAGAGGAGGAGATGGGGGGATGGGGGGATGGGGAGAAAGAATTAGTATATTAAATTCCTCCCATATCAAAGCCAAGCTCTTTAAATCCTCACTCTGTGATCAAAATTCGCAGGTTAAATGTAGATTAGTTTAAATAAAAACCGTGGTTTACAGAAATTGTGACATCCTCCCGATGCTGAATGTAGGGGCGCACCGATGTGCGCCCTCTTAGCGCGCCCTCTTTGTACGCCCTCTTTGTGCGCCCTCTTAGCGCGCCCTCTTAGCGCGCCCTCTTTGTGCGCCCTCTTAGCGCGCCCTCTTTGTACGCCCTCTTTGTACGCCCTCTTTGTACGCCCTTTTTGTGCGCCCTCTTTGTACGCCCTCTTTGTACGCCCTTTTTGTGCGCCCTCTTTGTACGCCCTCTTTGTACGCCCTCTTTGTACGCCCTCTTAGTGCAGGATCTTAGTTAAAAACTTTTTATTTATCCTTGATTAAAGTAGAAGCATTATGGTAGATTTCACCGTAGCCATACCAACCTACAATGGGGGAAGTCGTTTACCCAAGGTTCTCGACAAACTGCGATCGCAGACTAACACTGAATCCTTCTCCTGGGAAATTATCGTAGTTGATAATAACAGCAAAGACAACACAGCAAAAATCGTTGAGGAGTATCAAGCCAACTGGCCCGATGCCTATCCTTTAAAATACTGCCAAGAAGAACAGCAGGGTTTAGCTTTCGCCCGCCAAAGAGCAATTGACGAAGCCCAAGGGGACTTTGTTGGCTTTGTAGACGATGATCTCTTGCTAGCACCGGAGTGGGTAGCAGCAGCCTACAGCTTTGGTAAAGAATATCCCCAAGCTGGAGCCTACGGCGGTCAAGTACACGGTGAGTTTGAAGTACAACCTCCTGAGAACTTTAACAGAATTAAATCCTTTTTGGCAATTAGAGAACGCGGCTCAAAACCCCATCTCTACCAGCCAGAAAAATTAAGTATGCCGCCAGGAGGAGGATTAGTTGTTCGCAAACAAGCTTGGTGCAAGCATGTGCCCCGCAAACTTACCTTAATCGGCAGAGTTAATGGCATCATGCTAGCAGGGGAGGATTATGAAGCCTTATTGCATATCTACCGAGCCGGCTGGGAAATTTGGTATAGCCCCGAAATGCATTCCTATCACCAAATACCACGCCGACGCCTAGAAAAAGATTACTTAATTTCTCTGTGTCGCGGCGCTGGTTTGTGCATTTGTCATCTGCGTTTGCTAAATAGCACAGGTTGGCAAAAGCCTCTAATTATGGCTAAGATCTGGCTAGGTAGCCTGCGCCGCACAGTATTGCATCTAATCAAGTACAAGTGGCAAGTTAAAACTGATCTGATTGCTGCCTGCGAAATGGAATTTTTATTAAGCAGTATGGCAAGTCCTTTTTTCTTTTTACGAAAGAGCGTGCAAGATAAATTCGCTAGTTCTCGAAGATGAGTTGATCAAGGTAGTGAACTTCCTGCTTTTCAGGGCGGTTCCTCCTATCCTTATAAAGAGATAGAATTTTCACCCTCTTTTGTGAAGATTTGTTAAGACTGCCGAAATTTTACGCCAAAGCGTAGAAGTTAAACCTGAGGAAGAGTTGGGCGCAACAACCTAGCAGGAACTTTCTAGTACCCAGGGCGACAACCAACCAAGAGGAAATCGCGGCAGTGCCAGTAGTGTCAAATCTAGGCTAACTATTCTTTTAAATGCTTGAGCTCAGAAAGTTATGAACAAACCTGTAATTGCAATTGGACTAGATGCAGCAGATCCAGTTTTATTAGAAAACTGGATGTCTCAAGGACATCTGAAGAATCTCCAGCGCCTCCGGGAGCAGGGAGCCTATGGACGCTTGACTAACCTAGAGTACTACAAAGCAGAACTGCCATGGACAACCTTCTTAACCGGCTGTTTACCAGAAAAGACAGGATACTGGGCCCCTATTAAGTTCCACGAAGGCACTTATGAGGTTGAATACATAGAAGCCTACGACTTCAAAGAATATCAACCTTTCTATGCTCTAGGAGAAGATTATCAGGTAGCAGTTTTTGACATGCCTCAGTCTAAACTCTGTGAGCAAGTTAATGGTAGGCAGGTTTTGGCTTGGGGGGCTCATTCTCCTCAAACCCCCAGTCACTCTCTGCCAGAATCGCTACTGGCTGAGATTAACAAAGAACATGGCAAACATCCTGCACTCCACAAGGATCATGGAGATTGGTGGGATCAAGGTTATCTGACTCGCCTCCAGAAAGCGATGAATACTGGTATTGAGCGGCGCATCACTCTGTGTCAAGATTGGCTCAAGCAGCAGAAGTGGGACTTGTTTTTGACTGTTTTTGGTGAGCCTCACTCAGCAGGGCATGACTTCTGGTACCTAAGTCAACCGAATCATCCCCTCTATCCCTATAAGGACAAAAGCTGGACTTCGGATCCAATGCTACAAACCTTTGAAGCTGTAGATAAAGCAATTGGGGAAATTATCGCTGAGGCTCCAGAGGATGCTTACGTGGTAGTATTTGCTGCCCACGGCAGTGACAACAACACCACTGACGTTACTAGCATGTTACTTTTGCCTGAGTTGCTCTATAGATTTAGTTTCCCTGGCAAAGTAATGATTGCTCCTGGAAAATTAGGGAAAACTCCACCACCAATAATTAAATCCCCGAAGCGGAAAACTTGGACAGGTGAAATCTGGCAGCGCAAATACGAGCCTAACCTAATTAAACGCTTCCTGAGAAATCAACTACCCACTAAGTTCCACAAATACTTAGATAAGTTTTTCGGTACTCGAGCAGAAGATATCTTTTCTCCTGAACAGTTGCGGGCGCAGAAACACGAATTCTTCTGGCAGCCGACGATGTGGTATAGCTCCCTATGGCCGAAGATGAAAGCTTTTGCCCTCCCCAGCTTCTCGGAAGGGTATATCCGCATCAATCTTCAGGGCAGAGAGCCACAGGGCATTGTTGCACCATCTGAGTATGATCAGGTTGGCCAACAATTAACACAACATCTCTATCAACTCAAGAATGCCCGTACAGGAGAACCTGTAGTTAAGAAAGTAGTGCGTACTCGTACCTCAGCAGCTGATAATGATCCTAAGCTACCCGATGCTGATATAGTTGTAATTTGGCATGACCAGCCTACTGATGTAGTTGACTCTCCCGAGTTAGGACGCATTGGACCAGTGCCTTATCGACGCACCGGCTCTCACCGAGGCAGAGGATTTTTGAGTGTCAAAGGCCCTGGTATTACTGCAGGTTCTACTCTAGCAGAAGGTCATGGAGTCGATTTAGCCCCAACGATTCTAGAATTGATGGGTGCGCCGATTCCTGAATACATGGATGGTAAGCCTTTAGTAGTCTGTGACCAAAGTGCCGAGGTGCTGACAAAGGCTTGAGATAATCCATATCGCTACGAACTTGTCAAATCCTAACTAGGAAAGCCAGCTTCAGAGCTGGCTATGTAGTCTCGTTGCTTTCGCATAAGTTCTCTAATTCAGTAGGAGGACTTATCAACCCTACAGCTAAAGTGGAAAACTCTATGCCTACGAAAATTGGAAAAACTCTATCCGCCATTGCTTCTGAGTTCAACTACAGAGCAGAACTGGTCAAATATGCAAATAAGTTACCCAAACTTTCTCCAGCTGATCGCCAAATTGTTGAAGAACTCAAGCGAGAAGGAATTGCGATTACCTCTCTAGATGCTTTGTCAATCCCTTCAACACCGCAACTTCTGGAAGCCACTAAAAGTTTATTGCCACAACTCCAACAAACTGCCGTTGCTGGCAATTTGTCTACCAATCGAAGAGCAGCTTCTAGTCACTGTCTCTACGGCAATCCCATTACTATCGCCAAAGATTACCCAGTAATTTTTACGTGGGGTTTGCAAGACCGTATTCTCGACATTTTGGAAAATTATTATGGTGCCCCTGTTTCCTGCATTGGGGTAAATATGCGTCGAGATTTAGCTGATGGTCAACAGAACGGCACCAAGCTGTGGCATATGGATGGAGAAGACCGTAAGGTTGTCAAAATTAGCATTTACTTGAACGATGTTGATGAGAATGGCGGTCCGTTCGAGTATATTCCTATGGGTTTGACTCCCTCGTATAAAGCCTTTAAAAATGCCACAATTTTGGATGAAGACATGAAAAAGGTGATACCAGCTTCACAGTGGAAGTCTTGTACTGGAGTTGCTGGTACAGTGGTCATTGCTGATAATGCCAAATTCTTTCATCATGGCAAGACCCCTTTAGTAGATAGATATACCATATTTTACGCCTATGCCTATCGAAATCCCAAACGACCAGAGATGTGTAAGCATTCCCCTTGGCGGAAAGGGTTACCCTTAATGATGGGCAAGCTATCCCAACGTCAAAGGGAAAACATTTGGAACTATCAGGAATTACTTTCCAAGTCCTAGGAGAAAGCAGTATAGATTTTATAGTCAAGTTCATTAGACATCTCCAAATAATTATGCTAGAACCCTTATGCTATCGTTACCAAGTCGAAATTTATGGAGATGTCTATTTGGTAGAGGTTCTTTGTTTATCTCTAGGTTGAGCTATTAAAGAAAGCTATGAATGCTAAAAAAACTACATCTACTTCGCGCTGGCATCGCTGGAAAGAAGCAGCAATATCACGGTGGTTATCTTGGCAAGAAGCTATAGTTTTTTTCTTGCTTGCAGGGACACCGACTCCACTAGGGAGAGTGCTGCGCAGACTAGGGTACCGCACTATTTTTGCACAGCTAGGTAAGTCTGCCTGGATTCGAGTCGGTATTCACTTTGAGGGTGCGGCTCGAATCAAAATGGGAGATTTGGTTAGCATTCACCCTGGTGTTCGCATCAGAAGCCTTAACCAGAAGAGTATGATAGTTATGGCAGATAAGGTATCTCTCGATCGCGGCGTTGATATCAAATCAAATCGCGGTGAAATTGCTATAGGCAAGCAAACTTATATTGGTCCCTACACCTGTCTATCTGGTGGTGATATTAAAATTGGCGATAACTGTTTAATTGCATCCCATTCAGGGATTTATGCTAACAATCATAGTTTCGCTGATCCCCTGCGTCCAATCAGAGATCAAGGGAGCAGTTTTAAAGGAATTGTGATTGAGGATGATTGTTGGCTGGGCAGTGGCGTCAGAGTATTAGATGGAGTAACTATTGCTAAGGGAAGTGTCATCGGTGCAGGAGCAGTTGTAACCAAAGATATTCCACCTTACTCAGTGGCAGTTGGCGTGCCAGCTAAGGTGGTTTCTCATCGCAAACTAGTTGCAGGAAAACCAGTCGATGAAATTAGCAAGGCAGTTGTAGCTATCCAGCAGGAAGAAGCAGTTTAAACAGCCTCTTGGCAGGTAGGAATTATAGTCACTCCCAGCTTTACACTCTCTATTATAGATGATGATCAAAACTAATTCCCAAAAGCCCCGAATCTGCATGGCACTACCGGGAACTGATTATGTCCCCCATGCCCCTCTTCTGTTTGCTAATACACTGCCCTTACTTCCTTACCTGGCAGAAGATTTTGAGGTAACCTTGGTTCTAAGGAAGGCTTTGGGAAAACCGCAACTTGAGTGCGACTACCTGACTATCCTCGACCAAAGTCAACTTTCAGAGGCAGAAAAAAAACAAAGTACTGCTAACTTTAGCCCCACTGGCTTTTTTAGCGCTTGGAAATATCTAAAAATTTTAGATCAATTCCCCAAAGCTCACGCCAAAGACTTTGATTTAGTCATAGAAAGGCAATGGTCATTAGTGGGTTCTTTATCTAATACTTTTAGACGCTATGGAGTGCCAGCAGTCTTTGTAGTTGAAGCTGAATTTTATACCACGAGACAGGCTAAAATTGACTGGCGAAGTCATCCTGTTAAGCAAGCCTCAACTTCTCTATTTACACAACTACTTCCTCAAGTAAGGAGGCAATGGATTAGGAATGCCAGTGGCATTGTTGTCGAAACTGAGCAGATGAAATCCTTTCTGATTGAAAAAAAATATGCCAGCTACAACAAGCCCATCTATTCGATACCAAATGGCATTGATCCTCAGATTTTCTTTCCCCGCGATCGCCATGCTTGTCGCCAACAGTTAGGAATTAGTCAAGATAGTCTTGTTCTCACCTATGTAGGTTCCTTAAATCGCTTCATTCAAGAGCCAGGACCAATTATTGAGGCCTTGGGTCGCGAGAAACCTAAAGATGTGGTCTTGTATGTAATTGGTGATGGGAACAAGCGCAAAGAACTAGAAAATATTGCTACTAAATTTGACGCATCAGTTATTTTTAAAGGTAGACTCACGCAGCAAGAAGCTGCCTTATATGTGGGAGCAGCAAATCTTTGTCTTGCTCCCTATAATAAAGCTCTGTTCCCAGAAGGTAAATTCACAAGTGCCAGTCTCAAAGTATGTGAATATCTAGCCTGTGGTCGTCCAGTACTAACTATTCCCTGTGAACGAATGGAGTATTTACTAAATCATGGTGAATATGGTTTCTTGGTTGAAAATGAAGTAGAAAGTTACAGAAAATTTTTCCAAGCAATACCTAGTATCCAAGAGATTTTAGAAGCAGAAAATTTACTGATTAAAAACTTGAATAACTCTACTTTAAGAGCTCAAGGAATTGTTTTAACTTGGAAAGATATTGCCGAAATGTACAAGCAAATAATCAGAGATAATTCCACCTGTAAGTAAGAAGAGTAAAAATTACCATTCGGAGGGCAATAAAGTTCCTACTAGAAACTAAAGGTAGCGATCGCTCACTTGTTAAAAGTAAACTCACTACCTTAAAGATCTCATCTTTTCTTAACTATCATGCTCAGAATTTGTTTCTGGACTCAGGCTAAAGTAGTAGGTAGGGATGGCATTATTGCTAATTACAATCTGTATTGACGGCACTGAAAATTAACAATGAACGACTTAAATATAACTGTTACTAAACCTGAAAATGATCGAGAAAGTAACTCTCATCCCCTAATCTCAGTTGCCATCTGCACTTACAACCGTGCAGACCGTTTGGTCTTGGCTCTAGATGCTCTTTGCCAGCAGTCTTTACCAACTCAATGCTTTGAAATACTAGTAATCGACAACGCTTCCACAGACAATACAAAACAAGCATGCACTCCCTATCAAGAAAGTCTAGCTAATCTGCGCTACATATACGAACCCGTCCAAGGCCTCTCCAAAGCTCGCAATAGGGCAATAGAGCAGGCACGCGGTGAATACATTTCCTTTTTGGATGATGATGCTATACCCTGTGATGTCTGGATTGAAGAGCTTCTCAAGACTTTCCAAACTCTCAAACCAGTGCCAATTGGTGTAGGAGGTCCAATCTATCCTTTGTGGGAATCTGGAAAGCCGGAGTGGATGCAGGAGGAGATGAGTTTCCTATTCAGTATCCTAGATTGTGGCAATCAACCCCACTGGTTGAAATTCCCCAAATTTCCCTTTGGAGCGAATATGAGCTACCAGCGAGATGCCCTCTGTCAAGTAGGGGGTTTCAATGAGAATCTAGGGCGCAAGGGTGGAAATTTACTATCGTGCGAAGAGTATCTACTCAATAAAACTCTGACCAAACAAGGGGGTCGATTTTACTACAATCCTCAAGCTTCAGTTAAACATTTTATACCCAAAGAACGCACTACTTCCGACTGGGTAATTCGCCGCAGTTACTGGCAAGGGCGCTCAGAAGCTGTAGTTGACCAGATGGTAGGAAAATCCCTAAAACGACAGTGGTGGGATAGTTTCTGGAAATTTCTCAATCGCCAGAAACTCTTAGCCTTACTGTCCTCTGAGGGCAAAATTAAGGTGGCAGCGCAGGCTTGGCTAGCTCGGTGTAGGGGTTATTTTTTCCAAGTATGGTTTCGCCATTCGCTCTCCAGAGAACTGAGCAATCAGTTGCCAAACTCCAGCCTAAAACAAGCTACAGAATATACTAAATAAGAATTCTGTACCGCTTAATAGGCAGCACCTAGAAAGCTTATCTAAAACTTTACAAGACACTTGTTTTTTTTTCCTGATTCTTCACCTAAGATAACGATCAAACTATCAAAACCTGTAGCCATTATGGGCAGTATAGGTTAAGAGTTTAGGAGACGAATAGTTAATAATCCATCATCTCCCCATCCCCCCATCTCCCCATCTCCCCATCTCCCCCTCTCCCCCTCTATCTTAAGTCGATGTCCCTTATTGCTAACACACAGACAACAGCCATGAAACACTCCGTTATTGCGATTGGATTAGACGCCGCAGATCCTATTTTGCTCGATAGCTGGATATCTCAAGGACACCTAAAAAATCTCAAGCGCTTGCGAGAAATGGGAGCATATGGGCGTCTGAGTAATCTTGAATACTATAAAGCTGAGACTCCTTGGACGACCTTTTTAACCGGATGCTTGCCCCACAAAACTGGGTATTGGGCACCGATTAAGTTTTGCGAAGGCGCTTATCAAGCTGAAAAAATTGAAGCCTACGACTTTAATGAGTATCCTCCCTTTTATGCGTTGGGAGACGACTACCGGGTAGCTGTCTTTGATATGCCCCAGTCGAAGCTATCAGAAGATGTTAATGGCTTACAGGTTTTGGCTTGGGGGGCTCATTCTCCCCAAACGCCTTCCCATTCCCTACCAGCCTCACTCCTCAAAGATATACACAAGAAATACGGGAAACATCCTGCCCTCCATAAAGATCATGGAGATTGGTGGGATAAAGCCTATTTACAACACCTCAAGCAAGCCTTGGAGACTGGTATTGAGAGGCGTGTAAGCATCTGTCGAGACATGCTACAGCAGGAAAAGTGGGGTCTATTTTTGACAGTGTTTGGAGAGACTCACTCAGCAGGGCACGACTTCTGGTTCTTGAGTCAACCGGATAATCCCCTTTATCCCTATAAGCAAGGAGCAGGGAATTCCATGCTGGAAGTTTTTGAAAAGGTTGATCAAGCTATAGGAGAAATTATCGAGGGAGTACCGGAAGATACCTATGTGGTAGTGTTTGCTGCCCATGGTAGTGACAACAATACTACTGATGTCCCAAGTATGTTGCTTTTGGCTGAACTTCTCTACCGCTTCAGCTTCCCAGGAAAATCCCTGCTGCCTGCTGGTAAACCAGGGACACCAGTGCCTCCACCAGTAACTTCTCCCCAGCGACTCAATTGGCAGGAGGAAATTTGGCGCAGAGTCTATCACCCCAATCCCATTAAGCGCTGGCTCAGACGCTGGGCTTCTGATGAATTCAATAGTCAGCTAGATCGAGTTTGGCGTAAGCTCAATAAAGGTTCACAACCTCCACTATTATCTTGTGTAAGCAGACCCAAAGGTGATTTAGTTTGGCTGCCAGTAATGTGGTATCAACAACACTGGGCTCAAATGAAAGCTTTTGCCCTGCCTAGCTTTTCGGAAGGTTATATCCGCATCAATCTCCAAGGAAGAGAGCCACAAGGTATTGTTAAACCATCGGAATACAATGCCCTGTGTGAAGAACTCACAGAAAAACTCTACCAGCTCAAGAATCCCCGCACAGGAGAGACTGTAGTGAAGAAAGTGGTGAAGACACGGGAGTCTGCAGATGACAGAGATCCTAAGCTACCAGATGCTGATTTGGTAGTAATCTGGAAAGACCAACCAGCTGATGTTATTGAACACCCAGACTTAGGGCGTATGGGTCCAGTTCCTTACCGACGCACTGGCAGCCACCGCGCTAGGGGATTTTTGAATGTGTTTGGTCCTGGTATTGAACCTGGTTCTAGTTTACCCGACAGTCATAGTGTTGACTTGACTCCTACTCTACTGGAATTAATGGGGGCTCCGATTCCAGAATATATGGATGGCAAACCATTGGTGAAAGCATCAGTTCCAGTGAGTTGATAGTATAGCAATCGCCAAGGCGGTTAAGACATTAAAAGAGTCTCAAACCAAGATAGAACTTTGCTTTTCCTCCTGCCTCCTGCTATAACTGGCAGCGCTATAGCATTGAATCGCTCAAGATTTGGTGAAGTATTCAAGCAAAAAATATCTAGAAATTGTCAGATATTACTTCCTGAATGCTTCACCATAAGTAGCGATTGATATAGAAATTAACAAATTAGTGAGATATACTTCATCTTTATAGAAATTAATATGGGTCAAATACCCAACCGTCTATACGGTGCCTAAAATTGGTTGGGGTCAAATCCCCATCCAATTTGTCTGGTGCGTCTCCGTTTCGACCTGTCCCCGCGTCTTTAATAACTGTTCCCTATTCACTGTATACTCAACGATATAATAAACTTTTCAGAAAAATAAATATTTTTTGTTGAAAAATATTTATTGTGTGCTTAAATAATATTTAAGAGTGTCTTTTACGAAACCGACATGAGTTCTATATTTGAGCATATTCAAAAGACCTAGTTGTTAACAATAATTAGTTCAAGTAATTGTTTTTATCTAGAAACTTGCTCTCTATTGAAATTGGCAATTGGATTTGGACCACTACCAGGATAAAATTTTATAAGCCATTTGTAGAGAGGTATTGGGTATTTTCGGAGAGTTCTAATACCAAATCCATCTTGATAACTCCCTTTTCAGCTTAAGTATTTTTTCCTTCTGCCTTGGATTCTGGAGCCCTCCGTCTTGTCTTCACCAAAAAAGGGGTAGTTAATCCCGATTTGGTATAAACATTAAATTTGATGTTCTAAACAATCAGTTACAGGGTAAAGCATTATGGTTATAACATCAGCTACTCAAGAAGTCTTAGTTGTTGGATATCCTAAGAGTGGAAACACTTGGTTAACTAGACTAGTCGCCGAATTAATTAACTGTCCTGTTAAGGGATTTTTTGAACAGCCTAATAATCCGGAAATATCAATTGAAGGGAGTACTCGTCAATCAAACTATGTAGTATTCAAAGGGCATCAATCTTTTGATAAAATTTGCCAAAAAATACAGCATAATAATTTAATTTATGTAGTCAGGAATGTTCACGATGTTGCAGTTTCAGGCGCTAATTTTTTTGAATTTTATCCTACTAACTTAGTTAACAAAGTTATTTGTAAATCACCTATTTTAGGTGATTTGTATTATAGGCAAACGTTTATATCTGAAAAGGGAAAAATCAGAAAAATGATTCGTACTTTAGATAAGGGTGACAGTTCAGTACCATGGTGTCAAATACCTTGGGACGAACATATTATTCCATATTTAACCAATGGAGTATTAGTTATCAAATATGAGGACTTACTAGCAAATCCTGAAGTAGAATGCCAGAAAATTTTGTCCCATATTGGAATTAACAGAAGTGGACAACAGATGAGAGAAGCTATAAAAAATCAAAGTTTTGGAACAATAAAAGAGAAATTTAAGTCAAATAATCAGAAGAAACACGAAGCTTTTTTAAGGGAAGGTAAAAGTGGTGGTTGGAAACAAAAACTGACAGTAAAACAACAGAAATTCTTGACAAATAGATTTTTTGATACTCTTAATTCTCTAGGATATCTGGATTAATAAAATCGGCGTTGCTGAATAAAGGTATGAATGAGTTTCGCGCCAAGACGCCAAGACGCAAAAACCTAAAGAATCTTTATTTAGTTATATCTAACAAAGGCAAATTCATACTCCAATTCAGCAATGCCATAAAATTTTCTGTTGATGTATAAATTTGGCTGGTAACTTCTACTTATAGAGAGGTAGCATGAAACAAAAAATCAAGCTTAAACTAACCGATTTTTGGCGCTCATTTGATCCGACAGATAATTTCTTTATAAAGTTTTTAGGGACTTATTACGACATAGAAATTTCTGACGATCCTGATTTCTTAATATATTCTTGTTATAACAAGGATGGATATCTGCGGTGGAGAAACGGTGCTAGAAAAAGCGCGGCAGAGGAATTTAGAAAATACGATTGCATTAGAATTTTCTACACTTTAGAAAATGTTAGACCAAACTTTAAAGAATGTGACTATGCCTTCACATTTGATTATAATGCCCATGTTAATCAATATAGATTACCTTCCTATGGAATATACGACCCAAACTGTAAATTACCTTTTGTTAAGGTGAATGATGTACATCCGTTAGTTAAAAATGAAGATTTCGATCCTGAAAAAATTAAGAAAGAAAAGACGAAGTTCTGCAACTTTGTCTATTCCAATATGCATGGTAGAAAGAGAAATAGATTCTTTAAAAAACTCTCAAAATACAAGCGAGTAGACTCTGGTGGCAAGTGGTTAAATAATCTCGGTTATCGTGTTAAAGATAAGTTGGAATTTCTCAAGCAATACAAATTGACAATTGCTTTTGAAAATTTTGCTTATCCAGGTTACACCACAGAAAAGCTTATACAACCTATGCTTGCAAATAGCATTCCTATATACTGGGGTAATCCTCTGGTAAATAGAGATTTTAATACTAAAAGTTTTCTCAATTATTCTGAGTTTAAAAATGAAGATGAATTAATAGAGAAAATCATTGAAATTGACCAAAATGATGATTTATACCTTGAATACTTGAAACAGCCTTATTTTGTTGATAATCAAATAAATCAATTTATAGACCCCCAAAATATTCTCAAGCAGTTTGATTATATTTTCAACACTCCTAAGACTCCAGTGGCTCAAATGAAAAAAAGAAGTTTTTTCTTCTTTCATTGGTAAACTAATTAGGGCTTGCTGAATTAATGTAAAAGGTATGCAAGACTTGGGTTTTGAGCCTTTTTTTACGCTTTCAAGTGCAAGGTTATAGCATCTGACGGCTCAAAATCCTTGCACTTTTTAGGGAAAACCCTGGGTAATTTTGGGAACCAAGCGGTGAAACTCAGATTTTACAGGCTGTGTAGCTTCCAGATTCACTCTGTAGACTTATTCAGTTGAGGGGGTGACAAGCACCCTCAAGCCCCTTCCAGAGCCACTTTTTAGCTCTTGGGTTCTCCTCAAAAATGCGTACTGCTATACATACTATGGTTGATTTGTACAGTGCGTAACTCCTACATTCTTTTCTTTTGTAGAATGTAAGTGCTATAAAAGATTGCATAAAGGCAGTATAAAAGGCTAAAATAGTCGCAATAATGCTCAGTTAAGTTTTACCTCAAACTTTTTCCATCCTTCCCTCGACCTTCCCTTGTAGAGGAGAAAGTATCAATGAATTTTATATGTTTAAAGAGTAATTAAGTATTCCTCTATTTTTTCTCATGCAAAGAATACTAGGTTGTTCTTCTCTGAGCAATATTGAATTGAGGCGGTTAGGGAAAATGAAAAAATTTCCCCAAATAACCCTGAACAATTTATTTCTTCTAACAACAAATCAAGTAACCAATGAATTTGACTCGATCCAATTCTCTTTTACCAGTTCCCTCTGGTACTTTACAGATTTCTGAGTTACCGAAACCATTCAAATCTTTTGATGAGGCTCCAATTAAGTTGTCCCTGATCATTCCAACTTATAAAGAAGCTGCAAATGTCCAAACAATTGTTGATCAACTCAGTAGTTTACTAGATGAGGCTCTCCCTCAGGCCTACGAGCTGATTATTGTAGACGACAATAGTCCCGATGACACCTGGAAAATTGCTCAGGAATTAATGCCAAAATACCCTCAATTGCAGGTAATGCGACGAGTGAATGAGCGAGGACTTTCCAGCGCGGTAATTCGTGGCTGGCAAGCATCGAGGGGAGAAGTTTTGGGAGTTATTGATGCTGATTTACAGCATCCTCCAGAGTTATTACTAAAACTCTGGGGTGAAATTCAACGAGGGGGGGATATGGCGGTAGCCAGTCGCCACGTTGATGGCGGTGGTGTTAGTGACTGGAGTATTGTCAGACGATTTTTATCCCGTGGAGCCCAGATTTTAGGTTTAATAATACTACCAGGAGTTATAGGTCGTGTCTCAGATCCGATGAGTGGCTATTTTATGGTGCGTCGCAAGTGTATTATCGGTCAAAGATTAAACCCCTTAGGCTATAAAATTCTGATTGAGGTACTCGCTAGAGGAAGAGTACCTTGGATTGGAGAAGTAGGCTATGTGTTTCAAGAGCGCCAAGAAGGTGAGAGTAAAGTAACCTCAAAACAGTATGTAGATTATCTGCGACACCTAATCCGACTACGTTTTTCCCTAGGGCCAGTCGGTCGATTGCTCCGGTTTGGACTGGTTGGTTTCAGCGGCGTCTTCATTGATATGATTGTTCTTTATTTGCTTAGTGATCCCACTACTTTGGGTTTACCACTAACTCGCAGTAAAATCATTGCCTCAGAGTTAGCAATCATCAATAATTTCTTGTGGAATGATTTTTGGACTTTTGGTGATATTGCTCGTCGGCAACCAGGAAAACGTCAGCGCTTGAAACGATTGTTAAAGTTCAATATGATCTGCTTTGGTGGGTTAATTCTAAATGTCTTGCTGCTGAATTTGCTGTTTAATATATTTGGTATCAATCGATATGTAGCGAACCTAATTGCAATCGCTGCTGTCACTCTCTGGAACTTTTGGCTTAATATGAAGCTAAGTTGGCGGGTTACTGATCTACAAAAATGAATGATTTAATACCAATATTCTAAAGAAGTGGTATAGAAAAGTATAAAGTTGGGTTGAGCATAAATCAACCCAATTTACTGTGTTCTACTTTTTAAGTAAGCTAGACTATAAATGCTTATCTTATAAAGATTTATCTGCTAACTTTAATAGTTTAAACTGATTATTATAAGTAGATAATATGTTGTATTTTTCTTGGAGAGTTTTTACTAATTCTTTAGAAGGATTAAAAACAAAGACATCACTATAGCCATTAATTTTTCTTGGCAATTGTGGTGTTCTCATAAATTGCAATTTAACTTTAGGATCAAGGTAGTAACTGAGGGATAGAGCATCTCCAACACTATAATTATCACTAATAATCAAGGGCTTATTAGTATTATTGATAATTTTAGTAATCTCAAAATTATCATTACTCTTGTATTTATTCCACCAGGTTTTTGCTTGTAAATAATTAAGATCTGATATAATCCCTATGGTTAATATTAGAACCATCATTATAGACCAAATTTTCTGTCCTCTATTACTAAGTGATCCCTTGCTAATTTGATCAGCAAACAGATAAGCAACAGCAATCTGAATACCTAAATAAGTAGGCATTAGTAACCTCGGAGGAGTAGAGCGTCTCCCTCCCAAAATCAAATCCGGTAAGACTAAAACAGCTGCTGTTAACCCTATCAATAGTAACAAGAATAGCCAAACCCGTTGGGGGCTAGTGCGACAAAGATAATAAATGGAATACCCAACCAAAATCACTATTGGTAAAATTAAATAGGTAAGAGGATTACTAATATCAAACTCCACATCAAGAAAAGCACGTGTAAGGTTCAGTATCCAAATTTTTACCAAAGATAGTATTGGTATTGATTCAGAAGTCCAAGAAGTTGAATTACTGATGTTAGTAATTCCAATAACACTTACCCACAGCCAAGGAGAGAAAGCGACTAATCCCACTAGAGATGCCAATACATATTTTTTAAAAGTCTGAGATAGCTTAAAGCCCTCATTGACTAGCAAACAAAAACCATGTCCAATAGCAACTAAGGCAGTAAATGGAAAAGTATATAATCCTATGATGAGAGTTAAGGTGTAGAGGCTCCAACTCAGCTTAGTTCCTAATCTAGTTGCCGACAGAAAGGCTGCACTTGAAAGTAAAATAGTCACAGTCCACCAACCATATTCTCGTGCCTCTTGTGCATACAAAATGTGCAAGGGTGAAACTGCAATTAGGGCAACTGAGATCCATCCTACTAGAGGTGTCCTAAATAATTCTAGACATAGCCAATAAATACAAGGAAATGCCAGCAAACTTAGCAAGGCTGATATACTTCTGGTTACCATAATTGAATCGCCCCAGCACTGAACCCACCATCTGGTCATTATGTAATAAAGAGGTGGATGCTGAGAATCTTCTACTGCCAAAACTCTTATCGTGTCTCTCAAGCCTTTTTCAGAATCTAGAATTTGATATTTTTGCAAATCATCAATGCCAATTGTTTTACCATCAAATATATATTGGCTTACTTGTCCAATTTGATAACCAACTAATCTTAATGAAGTATAAGTTTCATCAGTCCAGTAAACTTTGCGGTCAAGATTCACGAAGCGAAAAAATACTCCTAATACTAAAAGGATGATGATTAATCCTCGTAACCAAGTTGGAGGCAGTACCAAACTCAGACTTAATTGGTTTTTCATAAAATCACGATAATAAATTATCCACAAAGAAAGGTTTATTTTTTTGGTAAAACTGTTAAACTAAGGCTGTAAACTTTCCACAAGTTTGACTACATCAGGATTATTACTTGCCCAAACTTCCTGTTGAGCATTAATTTCAGCTAAGTGGGATTCAATATTTTCCTGTGTGAGTAGAATACCAAAATCAGCTGGAACTTTGTCTTCTTGATAGTCGAAAATACGATTAAGTACCAAATCCCCAACTTCCTTACGATAGTGGGAACTATCCCAGTAATTTTTCATATCTTTGCTAATGGTTTCAGTTGTAATGCTGTTATAACCAGAAAAATCCCACACTGGTGTAATTTTAACTAGGCGGCGTTTCCATTCTTCAAAAACTGGCCAGAGTTCAGCAACACGCAAATTTTCCCATTGACTGGCATGGGATGGCGAAATAAAAATTTGGAGTTCTATATTTTGCCGCTTGCAGATATCAACAATCTCTTGCAAGTTTCCTAAAAACTTCTCTGATAACTGGTATTTCTTATAGTATCCTTCACTTTGCCTCAAACCCTTAATCGAACCTCTAAATTTTTTAGGTATTGGTTCATTGGGTTCATTACCATAGACATAACGCATGCCATCGGGACGGTAAAGATAGTAAGCATCAGAATCCATACTGGATTGAATTGTTATCGCACTAGATTCAATTGCACTTGTAGAAAGAGTGACATTGAGCAACTCTTGTGCTGTCAAGCTTTCTTTTTCTAATCTATCTTCACTAAAATCTACTTCATTTATTTTATATTCATTGAACATGAACAAATCAATACCGATGACGACTGTTTTTAGTTCAGGCTGATTTGCCAAAGCATGCTCAAAATAACGCTTTACTTCGTAGAGATTTGGTCCCACTAATCCTAGATTGTAAGCTGGCTGTTCGTTCTCTAATGCAGGGTGTTCAGGATCGAGACCTAGGTCGGTTCTTGATGAACCTAATAACAGCGTTTTAGGCTCTACGCGGGTAACATCTATAGCCTTAAACAACCTAACATTGTGAAATTTCTGAGTTCTTAGTTTATTTAAACGAGGGATTTCTGGGCTATCGATAACTCCATAGGGGTCAATAGTAAGATTGAACAAGCCAACAGTCACTAAACAAGGTAAAGTGACTGCCAGAAAAGTCATATTAAATCGACTATATTTTTTCATTTGCTATCTTATTAAAACTGGAAGTAGAGAAATTCAGAAACACGGTTGAGTGCAAGTAAACAGCCAAGAGCTAAACCACTAATTGACAAAGCCCACCACCAAGTCGGTTTAAACTTATGCATAATTTCCTGCGTATTCGGTAGCAAACTGACACTTAGTAATAGCCCTACCAGTAGAATTAGACTTTGGTTATAATTAGGGGGCAGGTAAACTAGTTCTTTGGCATCCTTAAACTGCACACCTATCTCTTTTAGCCAGGGCAACAAACCTTGCCAGTTACTCAGCAAAACGATGCCTTTCATTCCAATCATAGCTTTAAAAAGTTCTATGGCATCATTAAAGCTAGAGGCCCGAAATACAACCCAACTGAACATAACGGCAGTAAAAGTAATTACCCATCCTAAGAGTGCTGGCAACTTAAGTCCCGACTTGCGCCATCCATGGTTAATCGCCAGGAATGTTCCATGTAAACCACCCCACACTACATAAGTCCAGCCAGCACCGTGCCAAAGTCCCCCTAATAGCATGGTAGCTACAAGGTTAACATAGCGGCGAAACTCGCCCCGGCGGCTGCCACCTAGGGGAATATAGAGGTAATCCCGCAGAAAGTTGGAAAGCGTGATGTGCCACCGACGCCAGAAGTCAACAATGGAAATTGCTTTGTAGGGAGAGTTAAAGTTAATTGGCAGGCGAATATTAAACATCCATCCCAAGCCAATCGCCATATCTGAGTAGCCAGAAAAATCAAAATAGAGCTGAAAGGTATAACTGAAGGCTCCCACCCAAGCTTCTATAAAGCTGACTTGATTGGCATTGTCAAATACTGCTCCTACCCAAGGCGAAACGTTATCGGCAATTAATACTTTCTTGGACAGTCCCAGAATAAATAGGGTTAAACCAAGCGCTATATTTTTCTGGGAAAAGACGAAATTACGCAGTTTTTGGAACTGGGGAATAAGTTCATCGTGACGCAGAATTGGACCAGCAATTAGCTGGGGAAAAAAGATCACGAATAAGGAATAAGAGAGTAAATCATATGTGTTGCCTTTAGTTTCACCACGATAGGCATCCACGAGGTAGGCAATTTGGGTAAAGCTGTAGAACGAAATAGCTAGCGGTAGGAGAATCTCGGGGACGTTCCAAGTCGTTTGCAATAGATAATTGAGGGAATTTACGAAAAAACCAGCGTATTTGTAGTAACCCAGTATTCCCAGGTTAAAGCAAACGCCTACCCACAGTAAGACTTTAGCTTGTGTGCTTTCTGTCTTGGCAAGGTTGATATATCTGCCGAAATAGAAGTTACCAATAACAGATATTAGTAGTAGGGGTAGATAAGCGACTTTCCAATAACCATAGAAAAATACTGACGTTAGCAGTAGCCAGATTGTAGCAACTGCTACCAAGCGAAACCTGGCTAAGCCAAAAAAGACTACCAGGGTAATGGGCAAAAAGCAAAAAATGAATTCGTAAGAGTTAAATAACAAGGTACTTTAGCAGTCTTTCCAAGATTTCCCATATTGATCTACAATCCTTGCCAAGCTAAATCCAGATACTTTAGGGGTTGGACAAGGATTGCCAAAGCATTGCTTTCTGTGTCTATTTTAGTTAATTGGGAGATCGATTCAACTGCGTAAGTCCTGTTTGTTATGCTGGAAGAGGAGATTGAAGGCAGGATTTGTTTCAATTAGGGATAACTCGCTATTTTGGGATGTATTCCCAGTCATCTGGAGCGAGAGCCAATTATTGCCCTAGGGTTTTCATTGTTGCTCGATTATCATACTCAGGGCAACTTTCAGTTTCCTGAAAACTGATAACTCAGATCTTGTACCATCTTACAAAGACCACCTGGGGTTTAAACCCCAGGCTCATAGCGAAAGTCCTCTTGCCAGAGGACTAAATGCTGACAAGACTTGAGTTTGAGTCCACTTGAGTGGACTTGTGCTATTAGGCGTGGAATTAATTCCACAGCGGGAAATGTAGCTTACGGAACAATGATACAAGATCTGAGGATAATAGTATCAGTAAGTCTTAGTAGCAGATAAGTTGATTCTGCCAGGGTGACGAGACATTTAGATAACGCAGTTAATCCTATACAAACTCAACCCTGATGACGCGACATGCTCTTGTAGTCGGTATTAACCAGTATCCTTGTTTACAAGATACCCCCACAAGTAAGTCACAACATCTGAATACTCCTGCTAATGATGCAGAAGCGATCGCTAAACTCCTAGAAGATTATGGCGGTTTCATCGTTGACCGATTGCCTGCAAGCCTGATTGATGGGAAAATTCAGGTTGCTCCTAATGAAAATGTCAAAGCGGAAGAGTTACAAAGCGCGATCACCAAGCTTTTTCTGGCAGAAGATGATCGAGAGATGGCGCTGCTATTTTTTGCTGGACATGGTTTACAAAAGCCCTTAGGGATTTTGAAACAAATTCTGTTAGCAACCAGTGATGCCAACCCCAGAAATAAAAAGTGGAATGGCTTACTTTTGAGGGACTTGTGGGAGATCATCGAGCAAAGCCCGGTCAAGAAGCAAATCATTTGGCTAGATTGCTGCTACAGTGGCGAGTTACTAAAGTTCAAAAAGACTGGTCTAGCAAGTTCAGAACGCAACCGCTTTTTGATCGCAGCATCTCATGGTTCTGAAGTTGCATACGATCGGTTAGATCGCAAGCATGGTGTACTGTCAGGGGCGCTGATAGCCGGACTTGACCCTTACGGAATGGCGCAAAATAAATGGATAACTGACCGAAAGTTAGCTGATTTTGTTGAGGAGGAGTTAAAGGCATACTACTCTGAATTCAAAATTCCTCAAGAACCTCAAATTAGAAGACCAGATCACGAAATTCAACTTATTCTGGGCAAAGGTTCGTTAAATAGAAATAAGCAAACAGAGCCAAAAAAATCCGTAACTCCTGAAATCCCTTTTATTCTACCCCAGTTGGATGTATCAACTTTCACGGGTAGAGAAGAAGAGTTGAGCAGACTCGAAGAATTGCTCTTAAACCCTCAGGGGACAAAAGTATGTAGCATCGCTGGTTTGGCAGGGGTAGGAGGTATCGGGAAATCTGCACTCGCCTGTCATTTTGCCACTATACACGAAGATAAATTTCTAGATGGTGTGATTGGTTTGCGGGTGGATGGTAAAGATATAGATACCATCGCCCGTGAGTTTGCTCGTCATTGCGGAGAGCAATTTGACTCGGAAGATGAGCGAGATGCAGCAACTATTATGCAAGAGGTGTTTGCTCACCGTCGAATGCTGCTGATTTTTGACAATGCTGAAGATTCTAGCATTCAGGCCTTACGTCCTGGTGGTAACAGATGTGCGGTTATTATTACTACTCGCAATCGTGGAGTGTCAATCCTTCTTGATATTCCTGAGCAAGGCAGAATTGATCTTTCTCCACTTGCCAATCCAGATTCATTGCTCCTGTTGGAAAAGCTTATTGGTAAAGAGCGTATTAATGCTGAACCAGAAGCAGCTGACAAACTAATCAAACTTGCAGGTAATTTACCCCTTGCCCTGCAAATTATCGGTACACAATTAAAGCTAAACCAGAAGCGCACCCTTACTGACTATGTAGCTTCATTAGGGAATGAACGGAAGCGACTAGAAATAATAGATTCCAAACGCGAAATAATAGATCCCAAACGCGACGAATATTTTAGTCTACGGGCTTGTTTCTCTTTAAGCTTAAAGCAGCTTCAGCCAGAACAAATTGATTTCTTTGCTTGTTTGAGCGTGTGTGCTAAAGATGGATTTTCGCGTCAGACAGCAACGGCGGCAAGTGGTTATGATGATCAATACGATGCACAGAACTATCTTGATTATCTCTGCCGACTTTCGCTACTCAACTATTCTGAGGTGGGAGAAAATCGCTTTGTCTTTCACCCACTCGTTCGTCTGTTTGCTCATCAATTGCTTGTTGAGCGGGGATTAAAGGAAGATGCGACACAACGACATGCTGAGTCTCTCATCAATTTAGTTAAATCCTTCAATTTCAATAATCGTTCTAGCGCATCCACTATTGGAGAAGAAATCGATGACATCATCCTAGCAGCAGAGTGCTTGCAGCAAAAAGGAATAGCTGATTACGACTTTGGTGAATATCTCAATGAATTTTTTGAAGAATATGGCTATTGGTCAAAGGCAACTAATCTAATGTCTGGTTTCCAATCGTTGGCAGAATCCCGTGAGGATTGGGAAGCTGTTGTTATCTTTGGGACTCGACAAGCCAAATATTTAGCCAAACAAGATGATTTATCTAGTGCTGAACAGGTGTTAAAAGCTCTTCGAAAACCAGACATCATCAGCAGAATTGAGCCATTAAAAAACCGTCAGCGTTCTGAAATCAAATGGTTTATTAGACTGGGTCGTATAAAACAGCAAAAGGCAAGTTTTGATGAAGCAGAGAATGCTCTTCAAAAGGGTTTGATGATTGCTGAGAAATTGGGTGAACAAGAGAGTTTGCGGAATGTCTTAGACAGTTTAGGTAATATATTTCAAAAGCAAGAGAAACTTGATGAAGCCGCAGTCACTTTTCAACGTGTGATTAAGATTAACAAAGCCTTAGATGACAAGCGTTCAGTTGTCTTTGAATTGAACTTTTTGGCTAGAATCCTTCAAAAACAAAACAAACTTAAGCAAGCCTTAGAAACCTTCCAGCGTAGTATTGAGATTAGCCAAGAATTAGATGACCAGCGACAAGTTGCCATTGGATTTAATAGTGTCGGTATGATTCTCCAGGAGCAGGGTAAACTCGATGAGGCTTTGCAGGCTTTTGAGGGTAGTATTGAGATTATCCAAGAATTAGATGACCAGCTTTATGTTGCCCTTGCACTCAACAATATAGGAGGTATCCTGGCAAAGCAGGACAAACTTGATGAGGCTTTAGAAGCTTTCGAGCAAATGGTAGGAATTGGCAAAGTTCTTGATGACCAGCGACAAGTTGCTATTGGACTCAGCGGTGTGGGAAGTGTCTTGCAAAAGCAGGGCAAACTTGATGAAGCTTTGAAGGCTTTTGAGCGTCGAGTTGAAATTAGCCAAGAATTAGATGACCAGCTTTATGTTGCCATCGCACTCAACAATATAGGAGGTATCCTGGCAAAGCAGGACAAACTTGATGAGGCTTTAGAAGCTTTCGAGCAAGTGGTAGGAATTGGCAAAATTCTTGATAACCAGCGACAAGTTGCTATTGGACTCAACAGTGTGGGAAGTATCCTGCAAAAGCAGGGCAAACTTGATGAAGCATTGAAATTTTTTGAGGATGTAGTTGAAATTAGCAAAGCTATCAATGACCAGCGACAAGTTACTTTTGGACTCAATGGTATAGGAAATGTCCGGCAAAAACAGAACAAACTCGATAAGGCTTTAGAAGCTTTCAAGGAAGCAGTAGAAATCTATAGAATTCTTGATGACCAGCGACAAGTTGCCATTGGACTCAACAATGTAGGAAGTATCCTGCAAAAGCAGGAGAAGCTTGATCAAGCTTTAGAAGCTTTTAAGGAAGCAGTAGAAATCTATAGAATTCTTGATGACCAGCGACAAGTTGCCATCGGACTCAACAATGTGGGGTGTGTCTTCGAGGAACAAGGCAAACTTGATGAAGCCTTGAAGGCTTTTGATGATGTACTTAAGATTAGCCAAGCTCTTGAGAACCAGCGACAAGTTGCTTTTGGACTCAATGGTATAGGAAATGTCCGGCAAAAACAGGACAAACTTGATGAGGCTTTGGAAGCTTTTAAGCAAGTGGCAATTATCAGCTATTCCTTGAATGACCCTGAAGAAGAAACTAAGGCATTGTACCGTGTTAATCGCATTGTAGAACAACTAGAATCCCGTGAAGCAGAAATGCTTCTGCGACGCAGCTATGATTCGTATCAGAAAATAAACGATAAGCGAGGACAAGCAATTATTCTCAATAGCTTAGGTCAGTTACTGAGTCAACAGGTAGGAGAAGATAAATTTAAGTTGGCACTCATGTATTTTCGAGAAAGTGTTAAGCTTGGCGAAGCACTTGATTACCAATCTCATCTAGGGCGAGTTTGTACAGCAATGGGTCGCACATTTCTGAGACATGGAGATATAGAAGAAGCTGTCATTAAGTTCGCCCAAAGCTTTGAAATTAATGAAAATTTGGGTAATTTATCTGGTATAAACAGAGTAATTCACGAGCTAACTTACGCACTGGTAGAATTAAGCAGAGGTGACGAAGCCTTAGCTTATTGCAAACGTGCACTTGCTGTTGATCCTGAAAATCAAAGTCTTCAAGAATTGAATACTAAAATCTCATCGCAGCAAATTATAAATCTGAACTCCCTCAAACAAGGTTCAGTTAAATTCATCCGCTACGATACTCAAAAAGAATTCCACTGGGGATATATTATTTCCAATGATGGCAGTAATGATATCTACTTCCACGAAGCTTTTATTGGCTCTGAGTGTATATCTCAACTTAAAAAAGGCACACTCGTTGAAGTGGAAGTCAGGCAAACACCAAAAGGATTAAGTGCTAGAAGTATCAGAATAATTGATGATTTTGATTCTTTTATCTCCTAAAACACCAAATCAGCTTAATAACCACTGTTGTCAGCATTGCAAATATAACCGTTGTACTTAAACTCACCGTTGCTACCATAGCAGGAGGAAGCCAAGCATCAGAAACTCCCAATTGAGAAAGATAGCAACCCAAAGGATGCTTTACTACCTCCTTTGGATCTGACATACCTGGAATTTGTTGTGCACTTGGAGCCGCCAAAGCTCCAGCTGCTAGTCCTACTCCCAGAATAGCAACAATTTCTTGAAATTTGCGATCGCGTTCTGATTGGTCAATCTCCGTTACTCCTCGAATCGAATTAATCAAGTTTTCTAGCAAAGACAATCCTGGACTAAAATTTTCATAATCGCTCTGCACCTGTAACAGATATCGACGCTCCACATCTTCACCAAATTGCTTCAGAAACTCCAGCTCGCTGGTTGCCTGAAACTCAGTTAAACGTTGCTTGATTCTATCTAAACGTCTTCTGTAGTTAAGTAAATTAACCTCAATAGTACGTTTTTGAGTATTCAGATTGCTGAAATTAATTGAGTAGTTAGAAAGAGTCTTTTGAGCATTCACTAGAGTTTGACGTAGCTTTTTAAGGTTCAGTCTTCCAGTTTGAGCTTGATTAAAATCACTGATGTACTGATTGACTGCGACACCGAACAATCTAGCAATAGTCCGTAACTATCACCGATACGGACAGGATAATAGAATCCTTTGAGCGCATACTTTTGGGAATTACTATCAAATTTATCTCTGCCCCGGTAACCCAAAAGTTCTACATACTCAGCCTCTACCTCGACATCCTGCTGCTTAATCCGCGAACGAACTCGTTCAGGAAGCTTTCGCGCAAAGCCTTCTTGATTGTCAGCAATCTCACCAACATTTTCGCCCAGTCCCTCCCTCAAATCATAGAGAAATAAATCTAAAGTAGGGTAAATAATATCATTCATAATCTGTTAGTAACCGAGAACAGTTGACAAGAATTGGGAAAAGTACTTCTGAAAAAACATGGCTCTCCCTGCATTTGTGGGTAAATTGTATATTGAGTTAGATATTATTTGATGGTGGGTTGCGACACAAATCAAAACGTATGAGTTTATCGCCAAAATTATACCTGTGCCCAACCCATCCTACTACGGCCTATTTAACTTTAGGATTTAGGCTTCTCTATAGATACCTGAACTCTATCTAAGGAAGGGAGCTTTTTAGCAGTTTTATCAGAATCTTTCTTCAAGACATTAGTGGAGACATTCTGAATTTCGTTACTCTCTCGCTCAGCTTCCCCTTCAAAATAACCTCTCTTAACAAGCCTCTGCTTTTCATCTGCTGGCAATTGGGCTTCTAGTTCCTGTTCTGTTGGCAGTAGTTCAGGTGGAATCTTACCATCAATTGCATCCAATTGAGCCTTTGCAGTTTGATAAAATTGATTAAGCGAGGGATTGTTCTCAATGACTGCCATCAAGCCTTCTTTGATATAGTCCCAGTCGTCAGGGTCAAGTTCTAGCTGTTCACCAACAGTTTTTAGTCTAGCTTGTTCGTCGGCGGTAAGTGGAGTCTCTAACTGTTTCAGAGCCAGCAATAGTGTCAATAGAGTTGTCTTTGGAGATTCGGTCATCGAGCTTGTGAAGTTAAATTAGAGTTCACAAGCCCATGCTAGCCTTTGTCAAATCATGCTGTAAGAGCAAGTACTGGAGAATTAGATTGATTTTTGGCAGTAGCAAGCCACAGGATAAAAAATCTGCTAAGGTTTTTATAACTGTAGTTTCCATAAATAGTTGAGTAGAAACTTTGTCCAAGATCAACATGTTTAAGTCAACAGCAAGTTTTACTGCTCAACCTTCCCGGACACCGCCCATGCAATGTCGGATGTAGAAAAGGTGGAGACACCTTAATAATTCCCTCAGCTTGAAGTCTGAGGGTTTTTGCGCGAAAGGAGTACTCACCCCTATATTATTGTTCCTTGATTATGTCTAATTGGTTCTGGTTATCGAGAGTAGGATTACTTGGCTTGTTGGGAACAGCAGGAGTAATTGTTCTGTCATTCCCATTCTCCCCTAAACTAAGCAAGGGTAATAGTGACCCACAACAGGTGATTGCAATCACTCCAGAGGAGATGGAACCTTTTAAAATAACAGTACCTCCGCCACCTTCACTACCGCCAACTAACCAAAAACGTCAAGAAAAAAAATCAGGAAACGAGATAAAAGTTACTAGCCAAACCAGTGGAAAAAATAAGACAGAAATCTCCACTAAGGCAAAGTTGAAAAGCAATAAAACCATCCCTAACAGCAAAAAGTTGGCAAGTGATGCCAAATTCCCTGTTCGTCCTTTTAATCTTAGGAAAAGCCTCACTAATGTCTCTCCTCTTTTTGCTAGCCCTGTATCTCTAGGTATGCTGGCAATTGGTGTGGCAGAGGGGAATTATCGAGTCTACATAAAAAAAGGTATTCTCTATGTTGAGCAAACCGCAAACTACTTTGGACATACTGATCCAGGTAACTTATCCTGGGGTGAAGTAGTAACTAATTATGGTCCGTGCAGTGACCAAGGTCGTAGTGGTGGCGATATCGCTATTGCTGAAAAGCTATGCTTACAAAGAGCACTGTCTGCACTTCCCACACAGTTAGTAGATTTACATGCAGCAGGTATTGACCCTAATCTTGATATAGAAGCCTTACTCAACACTGCAGACCTTTATAATCAAGCTAGTCCCATTCATTCTCGAAAATTACCACAAGCCTTAGCTATGGCACGACAAGGAGGTTTAAGCGGAATTGAAGCTGTTGCCTGGGCAAGAACCGCATCCTTCTATCTCAACTCAAATCGGGAGCTTGACTTAGAAGAAGGTGAAAACAAAGCTAGCGGATTAATAGGCATCTGCGCTAGAGAAAAACTTAGCATAACTGAGTGGCAATGCGTTCATCGAGATCAACTTCGACGAGCAAAAGCAATTTCGGCTGTTTTAAATAAATATATACAAATTGCCCAGCTTGAAGAAAAAGCCTAAGCAAATAAGATGCCATACATTTAGCTTGCATTTTTAGATAGAGGGGGAGATGGGAAGATAAGCTGTTGTGCATTAAAAATGCACAACAGCAAGGCAGGAGGCAGAAGGCAGAAGGAACAAGAGTTTCAGCCATTAACTAATATCAAATAAATATAGCACTTCTCTTTCTTAGTGAGATACAAACTTCTTGGTTTTAGGGAGCAGGGAGTAGGGAGTAGGGAGCAGGGAACAGAACTAGGTGTATCTCAGTTATTCGAGAAACGCTATATATGATTTAAATGCGTAACAGCTTAGAAAAAGAATTTTGATTAACCTTACTACCTTGGAGCCATCTACCTCCTGACTTCTAAGTAGGGAACAGGAAAGAATCTACTTACATCCTTGGTGGTGAAATTTTTTCATCGGGACTGTCTTATGTTATAGTTCATCGTTGTCGTGCTAGCCATCAATAATGAACAATAAACACTAAACAATGAACTATTTTATTTCCCATCCCTAAAATCTTCTAGCGCAATGAGTAATTGAGTCAAACTCAAATCGCATAGAAGAGTTAGTTTCACCATAAATATTAAAGGTAACTGTTGGTTCATCTCCCATTGCCTCCACACAATGAATTGCATCAGATGTGAAGCTAATAATATCTCCAGGAAATATAATTTGTTCTCCTACTAATTCAATGTTATTTTTGTATTCACTTTTATCTTTGGACTCAATAGTATTAGTTGGTTTCCAAAATGTATTTTTTTCTTGACCTTTTAACACCGCTACCACTCCCCAAGTACCATGATTGTGAATTGTTGATGTTACTCCTGGCAAAAATGTTACTATTTGAACAGTCAAAGGAAAACCCAATTCATCATAAAGTAGTTTAACGGAGGTACCAGTTTTGTTGCCAGGTTCTAGATATTGAGTTTGCAGCCAGTAGGAATTAGTTATTAACTGTCGTACAAGCATGCGGATTTTTGGGAGGAAAGCGTATTCATCTTCAGTAGTGTTGAGGATATCTTCTACTTCTGTCAGAAAGCGATATAGTCGATAATTCTCTCTTAAAAAATCCCACTCTCTGAAACATTGGCAGACTTGCAATTGACCGTTACCAGTCACAAATATATCTTTACTTCTCATGCTCTCTTCAACCCTGATTCATTGCTTTAGTATTGTATAATTTGTACTCAAGCTTCTTGAGTAAGCTTAAACTATACGTTAGGAGACAAGCAATTTTTGTCCACTTATAACCTCAGTGCCTTGCTTGACTGTATGGCGGTTAAAGTCCTACCACACATAAACTACAGGGATTGTGGCTTGAGTCTGATTTTTGATTGTTCATTGACATAAACAATGAACAATCAAAAATAAATCTATGAAAGCTCGTATATTCTTTTGTTCTCCTCAAGCCTGAGCTGTGCATAACCGGTCATTATCAATTGTCATTTTTTATTGACTAATAGCATGAAGAAATATTGAATAACAACATAGCACAAGAAAGTTTTTATAGTTTATTGCTAGTTGCCCTAACAACCCACAATCAACTGTTGATTATCAGTGGTAGCTTGGGAGGGCATTATTCTACCTGGTATAGCAACGGACATATCAGTTAGGACATTCTATTTTGATTCAAAGGGAGCAGGGAGCAGGGAGTAGGGAACAAGGAAGTGTCCTAATCATAGTGGCGACGGCTATAACATCGATTAACTAAATGTTTGTTACAGATATTTTTTAAGTAAAAAATTTTAAAAATTATTGTTGTCACTTATTACTTATCATTTATTACTTATTACTTATTACTTATTACTTATTACTTATTACTTAAAATCAGACTATTGGCAATACTCTTTTTCTATTTAAAATATTTTTGCTTATTAGTAAATATCCTATCACAAATAGCCAGAGGAATAAAAGGCACGACCCAACATAAGTATTGTCGAAATAACACTGAATTGAAATCTACAAATACAACCATTGTTAGCAAGACGCTAGTGTAGATACCAATTTGACGTTTAATAGCACCGATAAAGACTAAACTCATAATCAGCAACATTGGCAACTTGGCTTTAATGCCAACAAATTCTGGTATTACTAATCCAATTAACTCATCTATTGAAGGAACTCCTAAATGTCCGGCAGGACTTCTTGTCGCCGAGAAGATAATAGATTTAAAGAAGCCTTCAGCATTCCAAATAATGAATGGTAGTGATGTAACCAGAGGAATAACTAGTATTAGTAGCAGTGATTTAACTGTGCGTTCTAATTTATCTTTTTCTGATTCTTGCCAAGCCCAAATTAGATAAAGAGGAAGTAAAAATATAGCAATCTGTTTTAATGACAAAGACAGTCCAAAAAAAAGAAATGACAGGTATTTATACTTGTCAATTATTGCTAGAGAAAGTAGCAAAAAAAATATACTCACGAAGTCTATATGAGCAATTTGATTAACATGAATTGTCCATCTGTTTAGATACCAAAAAAACGATGCGAATAGACCAAGAATCAATATTTTATTTTTATAAAACTGATAAAAAATCAAATGTGATATTCCTAGATTAAAAACCTGGAATATATGTCGCCATAGGTAAACCCAAGTTGAGTATTCCTTGAATCCTAATAGTTGAGTTAGAGCAGAAAGCAAATAAAACAGCGGAAAATATGTAGCGTACTTATCATTATCCCTCATATCTCCAGATAATATCCTGGCGTAAGGGTTCTCACCGGATAAAATGCGTTTTCCTTCTAACCAAATATAGTAAATATCTTCTTGTTCAGTGTTATAATCCCAAAGTTGTATACTAAAAACTACTCCAATTCCTACAAGAGTAATTATCAATAGACAAGTAAATCCCACAAACTTTTGATTCTTCAAAAGCTTGATGATGCCAGGTTCTATTTGCATATAAAGTAATAATTGTGTGATATCAATTCTAACAGAAATAGTTATCAGTTGCTAGTGTTAACTATTCACTAACAACTGACAACTGATAACTGATAACTGTTGGTTAATTCACAACAGTGACTAAGTAGCTGACAGGCTGGTTTGAGAGTTCTCCTCTTCAGAGTCTAAGTCTGGAGACAACTGGGATTGTAAGTGTTGCGATAGATAAGAAATTGGAGCGACAAGTGGCCAGAAAATAGTTGCGACAATCAAGACTTTTAGGGAAAAGGCTTTTTCCTGTTTAGACAAGCTAGTATCTTGCTGGAAAGCAGTAAACCAAATCGAGAAAAAGTAGAGTGCGACCCCAAAGTAAAATGCTGGTAAGACTGTCATAGTTAATACAAGGGTGATGTGAGGTTTGACTTAAGCCTTATTAATTACTACAACTCTACAAAAATTTTTCCGGTGACCTTAGCAACATTATGCCGATTTTTCAAATGGCTATCGGTTGGGAGGGGTGAGACTCAAAGTACTGGGATTGCTGGAATAATGGATGTAGACGATTTGCTAGGCGTCTACTCTGCAAGCCAATAAGTGGGAGCTATATATGAGTGAAGCTAAAGTTGCTGTAGTCTTAGGTGTTGGACCAGGCCTCGGTGGTGCGATTGTACGCCGCTTTGCCCGCGAGAACTTTGCTGTGGCAATGATGGCAAGGAGTGAGGATATGCTCAAACCCATTCAAAAAGAGGTTGAGCAATTTGGAGGAGTTGCCTTGCCAGTTTCTGCCGATGCGACTAACCTGAACTCAGTGATTGACGCCTTTGCTCAAGTCAAAGAAAAGCTAGGAACACCCGAAGTCTTTATCTACAATGCTGGTGCTTTTTTGATGGGCGGCATTCTTGAATTGACCCCAGAACAATTTGAAAACAGCTGGAAGATCAATTGTTTAGGTGCTTTTCTGGGAGTACAGCAGGTATTGCCTGCCATGGTTGAGCATGGCAGTGGCACTATCCTTTTAACAGGTGCCACAGCTTCTTTAAGAGGAGGGGCTAGATTTGCTGCTCTAGCAGTTGGTAAATTTGGTTTGCGAGCCTTGGCACAGTCTCTAGCCCGGGAATTCTGGCCCCAGGGAATTCACGTGGCTCACATTATAATTGACGGTTTGATTAATACCCCAAGAGTACAAGCTATGGCTCCAGAGCGAGAGGTGCATACACTGCTCTCAACCGAAGCAATTGCCCAGACTTATTGGCAGCTATATCTACAGGAACCAACAGCTTGGACGTTGGAACTGGATTTAAGACCAGCACTGGAGAAATTTTGAGGCAACTTTGACACTCCCATCGCTAAAAGCGAGGGATTCTTAGGTCGTGGGGATTCCAACGAATTTACCCTCACTAAGCATCTTGACCGTATGCCCTACGGCTGCAAGTCCGCGTATTGCGACTACTTGAGCGGCTGCCACGTCTCT
>JAAHGS010000043.1 GCA_010692645.1 Symploca sp. SIO2E9 | reverse complement strand
CACAGTATTGATGTATCGAGATTTATCGAATTCTCGCCTAACGATTCCCACATTTATACAAGATCTAGGATTTATACTACCAGGGCTCCGGATCAGGAATAGTCCGCTTGGCCTACTTCGTCTTAATGTGTGCGCTTTACCGCTAATATTATTCTAGCTTTCAATCTCATTATTTATCAAGATTATTCTCATAAAAAGCCGTCAAGCGAAGGACGGGGCTTGAATCACATATTTTTGGTCACACGGAGGCAATCATGACCGTAAACGAGATGATGTTTATTGACCCACACTGTTAAGTCTTGCCCTGGCTACGATCATTGCCTTAGCTGCTTTGCTCTATGATGGGGTTGCCAAACATCACCCTTGGCTCGGTCCGCTCAACATGGGTATTTGTCGCGGTGGTAATCTCTTGCTGGGGGTAAGTGCCCTGCCAGTAATGGTAGAACAGTGGTGGTTTTTAGCTATAATTCCCATCGTCTACATTGCTGCGATCACTGCTATCAGTCAAGGTGAAGTACATGGAGGCAAAAGCAGTACAGGAATCGCAGCCGTGCTATTAATCGGGGCAGTACTCAGCGCAATTTTAGTACTGGGGCTGTTAAGAGATTATCAAGTACTTGCCGCTTTACCCTTCGCTGCTTTCTTGGCTGGGCGGGTATTGCCTCCTTTTGTCAAAGCTGCCCGCCAACCAAGTCCGGATTTAATCAGAGGTGCAGTTAAGGCTGGTGTATTATCACTTATTGTCTTAGATGCGACTCTTGCTTCTGGTTTTGCCGGTTGGCCTTATGGATTGCTAGTCCTAAGTTTACTGCCAATTTCCACGGCATTGGCTCCACTGTTCGCTGTAACTTGATCTGTAGACTATGGTAATTAGCATCAAACAAAAGACCCCATTTAAACTGCAACCGTTGCAGCAAGCTGTCCCTGTTACTTTTACATATAATGTTCACTTTACCAGCGGTTTATTCGAGTTGAACAATCCTTTATTAGCGCAAGCGATTGGGGAGAAAGGCTCGAAGCAAATGGTAGCAGTAGTGGATGCAGGATTGCTGCAGCATTGGGATGGTTTGCTAGAGCAATTAGCTGCCTATGTCCAGAAATACCAAGATCTACTTACCCTTAAGGTTGAGCCGTTGGTTGTGCCTGGTGGAGAAGTAGCTAAGAACGACCTAGCTTTAGTAGACTCAATTCACAAGGTAATTAATGCAGTGGGTTTATGCCGACATTCCTATGTATTGGCGATTGGGGGTGGTGCTGTGCTGGATCTGGCAGGATATGCCGCAGCAACGGCTCACCGAGGAATTCGACTAATAAGGGTGCCGACAACAGTATTGGCGCAAAATGATTCCGGTGTGGGGGTCAAAAATGGGATTAATGCCTTTGGCAAAAAGAACTTTCTGGGCACCTTTGCCCCTCCCTACGCCGTATTAAATGACTTTGACTTCCTGACAACCCTAGAAGAGCGGGATTGGCGAGCAGGGACTGCAGAGGCAGTGAAGGTAGCTCTGATTAAAGACCCCGATTTCTTCAATTTTATAGCAACAAATGCCAAGGCGATCGCTAATCGCAGCCTGGATGCGATGCAACAGCTAATTTACCGCTGTGCCCAGTTACATATGGAACACATTGCTCATAATGGTGATCCCTTTGAAATGGGTTCGTCACGTCCCCTAGATTTTGGTCACTGGGCAGCCCACAAATTGGAGCAGTTGACTGACTATAGCTTACGACATGGAGAAGCAGTGGCAATTGGTATAGCTTTAGATACTACTTATTCTTATCTAGCAGGGCTGCTTGCTCATTCAGAATGGCAGCAAGTGATCGAAACACTCAAGGGATTAGGATTTTTATTATACGTTCCAGAACTAGCAGAGCAATTAGAGCAACCAGATCATCCCCGCTCTATTTTTAGGGGGCTTGCTGAGTTTCGAGAGCATTTAGGTGGAGAATTAATGATTACGCTTGAGTCAAACCCAATGGGTAAACTCTGGCTTTTTATTCTTATTTGGTAAAAACTCACCCAGCGACTTGACTGAACCCGAATTGGTAACACAACTATCGGATCCTTCTGAGGATGCTAAAGCCGCCCGGATTAGATTATTTGAATGGTTTAGAAATCCTGAGAGCGACACATATGAACCAGCAAAAATTCCTCCTTTTTATGGAGATGGGTTTGGCGAATACAATAGCTTACCTCAAGTTGACCTTGCCGTTACCAAAACACAGTATCAATGGTTGAAAAAATGGGCAGAGGGTAACTTTACTGCAGAGCGCGTTGATGTTTGTAAGTCTTTCGATAAGCTATCTCCGCCAGAGCAAGCAGAAGCCCTAACCATCGCTCCCTTAGAAGAATGTTTAGGAGGACCATTTCACCCAGGGATTGAACTCACCTGGCCTTTGCGCAATAAGATCATGTGGAAGGAAAAGTTCCGGTTAAAGGTATTGCCTGAAGGGGAACAGCCCCAGGATGATTTCGGATACTGGTTAGAACCCAAAATTGCTGTGGGAGATGATGGTCCTTTGGATGGCAGCGGACCAGGAAGTCTGACGCGCTGGCTTGGTGTTCCCTGGCAAACTGATGAAGCTAGTTGTCTGTCAGGATATGATCCTTCAACTTATCTGCCATTGCCTTCATTTTGGGCAGCCAGGGTACCTAATCAAGTCTTGAGTAAAGATAGTTTTGAACGTCTCACTGACCCAAATTTGAATATTGCTCAACGTTTAAAACACTTTGATTACCGCCAAGATTGGCTGCGGGATTTGGGGAGTCAATACCAGTCAAGAATCAACAATATGGTCAAGAAATGGTATCAATTAGGTATTGTCGCTCAAGATCCAGTAACTGTCAGTGACGAGAATAAGTATTTACCCAGCACCCTATGGATAGAATCAGAGCGTGCAGATTTTGAACAGCCTGATCCAAGCTTTGAACAAGTATTGCGGGCTGAAAATCCTGAGGAACAAGTGATACCAAAAGCTCAAGAAATGGTTGACTCAGTTGCTCGAACAGTTCCAGAAGAAAGACCTAAGCAAAAACGTCCATTGTTTAAACGTGACGAGCGATAGACAGTTCATGGATAGCCGACAGGTTATTATTATCGGTGGCGGTATAGCTGGAGCTGCCACAGCTTTAACACTTGCTAGACGGGGGATTGAAAGTTTAATTCTAGAAGCTTCGGCTCAAATTACAACTAAAGTGGGTGAAACTATTCCCCCTAATGTCTTGCCCCTTTTAAAGATATTTGGGTTAGAGCAATGCCTACAAGAAGCAGATCATTTGTCTTGCTATGGAAATCAATATATCTGGGGAGGAAATGCCATTGAGTAAAAACTATTTATCTTTCAAACTTATGGTAATGGGTGGCATTTAAACCGCCTTAATTTTGAAAAACAACTCTATCAAGTGAGTAAATATCAAGCAGTAGAGTGGTTGCTGGGTTGTAAATTATTAAGGGTTAAACAGGATAACAATAAAAATTGGCAGCTCACGGTTAATTGTAATGGTAAACAGCAAACCTGGGGGGCGCGTTTTCTGGTGGATGCTACAGGTAGAATAGCTAAACTAGCCCGGTGTTTGGGCATTAAACGAGAGCAATATGACCGCTTAATTGCTCTAGCATGTCCGTTTAAGCTACAGCTCAATCACACCATTGCTAACTATACCTATATCGAAGCAGTTGAAAACGGTTGGTGGTATGCCGCAGTTATACCTGGTAATCGTTTAATGACGGTTTTTATGACTGATGCCGATTTGCTGGATAAGGCTATGCTCAATCTTGATTTTTACCAAGAATTATTCAGCCAAACCCACTTAATTGGTGCTTTAGTAAAAGATTATCTAATTTCAGAGTTAAATAATAAAATTACGATCCAAACTGCTTCTAGTTCCCATTTACGGCAGGTTTTTGGTGAAAACTGGTTAGCTGTAGGTGATGCCGCTTTCGCCTATGACCCAATTTCATCTTACGGGATTGCTTCTGCCCTAGGAGGAGGTTTTTACGCTGGTAATGCGATTGCCGATCATTTGCTAGGAAAACGAGAAGCACTTCCTGCTTATAGCTTCATTCATGAAAAAAACTATAAACTCTACCTGGAAATGTTAAGCAACCAATACCAATTAGAAAAACGTTGGTCTAATAACCTTTTTTGGAAACGGAGACATTGCGCATGAAAATTGGTACAAACAGTAACTTCCATTTAACCTATTGCAGTAATATTCATCCAGGCGAAAGTTGGAGTGAAGTTTTTGAAAACCTGAAAAAGTATCTACCAGCTCTCAAGGCAAAACTATCCCCTCAAGCAGCTTTTGGAATTGGATTAAGGTTGGCAAATGGAGCATCAAAAGAGTTGTTAGCAGGAGACAACTTGTCTCAGTTCCAAGATTGGCTCCATCAGCAAGACTTGTATGTATTTACCCTAAATGGTTTTCCCTACGGGGGATTTCACCGCCAAGTAGTAAAAGACCAAGTTTATGCCCCAGATTGGTCAAAATCGGAGCGGGTAGAATACACTTTGCGGTTAGCAAAAATTTTGGCAGCCCTATTACCAGCAGGTATGGATGGCGGTATTTCCACTGTACCTTTGTCCTATAAACCTTGGTGGACAAATGAGAAAGCTAGGGAATCCGTAATGAGCCAGTGCAGCTTTAACCTAGCGACAGTAGCAGCTGAGATGGCACGTATTAGAGAACAAACAGGGAAACTGCTACATCTAGATTTAGAGCCAGAACCAGATGGATTGATAGAAAATGCTGCTGAAGTTATTGATTTTTTCCAAGAATGGTTATTCCCTAAAGGAGGAGCTAGTTTAGCCGAAAATTTGGAAATTTCCTCAGCATCAGCAGCATCTCTGTTACGAGAACATATACAAGTTTGTTACGATACCTGTCATTTTTCCGTAGAGTATGAAGAGCCAGCGACAGTTTTTTCTCAACTACAAGCTGCTGGGATTGGGATTGGCAAAATTCAGCTCAGTGCAGCCTTGCAGGTGAAATTGCCAGAGGAAACCCAAGGGCGAGGCATGGTAGAGGATAGATTGCGTCCTTTTGCCGAATCTACCTATTTACACCAAGTAATTGAGCGTCATGCTGATGGCAGCTTACATCAATATCCTGACTTGGTGAGTGCACTACCATACCTAGAAAAAACTCAGGCTCAGGAGTGGCGTACTCACTTTCACGTTCCTATATTTATCCGAGATTATCAGATTTTACAGTCTACCCAAGCAGATATTGTCACTGTTCTTAAGTTGCTACAAGAAAACCATGCTTGCCAACATCTGGAAATTGAAACTTATACCTGGGAGGTATTACCACCTCAGATTAAAATAGATATTTTGGCTTCTATTGAACGGGAATATGAGTGGGTATTAGGAGTAATCACATAAACGTCAAATTCCTATGGACAATCAAAAAAACTGCAAGTTTTGATATTTTTCACTCTTTGTAATTTATGCTCATTAATATCCGCTTCGTAAGTCCTTGATGTCATAATTTTTGCCTCGAATCTTGCTCATTATGTACTTAGTAAATTAGCACAGAGGTTGTATGAACAAATCAAACTGGATCCTACGTATAGGAAAGCGATTGATACTTTCTGTTTTAGCTTGCCTGTTGATTTCTATAGTCTTTTTAGGCATTGATCAGGCTATTGCCGGGAATATCAGCTCACACATATATTTCTCCAATGGCGTACATAATAATTATCTGTGCGACCAACGAAAAGTTGATTGTTTGCCCTCACGCTCTCGGAGCGATCCCAGTGATCCACAATATCGAAAGTGGTGGATTAGCGACTGGATAATGTATCGGGTATTTGAAAATTACGATAAATTTCCCCCTCCCTACGACTCGCCACCGCAGAGTTTGACTCCTGATGATTATGAGGTTTCATTGGGTAGAACATACTACGATTCCACCTATATTCCTGAAGATAGAGACGGTGAGGGGGCGATGATGGAGTTTTATGAAAAGCGGTGTTTGCCTATCTTTCCGCAGGACAATAAATATACCTGTTCGTTTGTATCGCTAGGCAACAAAGCTTATTTTCTGCATTACGATGACCAAGACTTGACAGAGGATCCCAGTATTTGTTTATTCTCACCTGAAAACCATCCTCCACGCACCGATTTTATCAAGCATTTACCCTATAACCCAACGGATAGTACTCATCTAAATAACTCTTTGCAAGCCTATTCTCAACGCTTCGGTCCTCAAGAAATTCTGTTTGGGTATGCCTTTAATAAGAAACCGACTCCAGACAGCTTTAATTACACTACTGAACCCTATCGCCATCCGCAGTCCTTCTATTTTTCTGGAGATCCTGGAACTCCGCCTAACGCTCCCATTGTAAGTCAGAACTATACCAATTTCCGCATGGAAAAGCCGGCTTCAGAGATTTGGAGTCAAGTTGCCGAGATGTTACCACCTGAGCCTTCATTATTCTTAGAAAGAGTTTACCAAGCTTCTGAACCTGTTGAACTCCACGCAGCTCTCCAGTCAGCTATCGAGTTAGAACACTCAACCATTCCGCCCTATCTCACGGCCTTATATTCAATCAAATTTGACTACAATCAAGAGGCATACAAGATTATTCTTGATGTTGTACGAGAAGAAATGCTGCATATAACCATTGCAGCTAATGTCCTCAATGCCATTGGCGGTCATCCTGTCATTAATCAGCCTGAATTTATTCCTAGTTACCCAGGTCCTTTGCCATTGAATATCGGCGATTTGATCGTTGGTTTAGCTCCTCTTAGTAAAGAGGTACTGTTTGATGGTTTTATGAAAATTGAAGAGCCAGAAGATCCACTTGATTTTCCAGTTAAAGCGACATTTACTGCACAAGAAGCACCAGAATTTGCTACTATCGGTCAGTTCTACCAAGCCATCATTGAGAAGCTACAAGAATTAGGTCCAGAGGTTATTGTTGGTGATCCCAGTTTACAGGTAGTTAATGAGCAGTGGTTTCCAATAGATCAGCTATTTGCGATCGCAACTTTGGATGATGCTGTTAGTGCATTAGAACTATTAGTTGCTCAAGGGGAAGGTACAACCAACAGCCCCTTAGATCCAGAAGGAGGTTACGCTCACTATTACAGCTTTGCTGAAATCTATTACGGTCACCGCTTAGTTCCAGATTCCGAAGCTGAAGAAGGTTATTCTTATAGTGGTGCTCCCATACCTCTAGAAACTGATGGCATCTGGGATTTGGTAGAAAACTCTAAAGCGGAAATGTACACACCAGGTACAATGGCACGCCGCTTGGTAGACCAGTTCAACTATTCCTATACTAACCTCCTCAACGGATTACATAAAACCTTCAATGGTGAGCCAGATTATCTCAATACTACGATGGGGGTAATGTTTGAATTGAAATTACAAGCCCAGAAGATGGTAGAAATTACTTTTCAAGCTCCCTCTGGCAGCACAAAACACGTAGCTCCTTCATTTGAATATGCTTCAGTTAATGCTTAATGCCGAGTAAGTAAGCATTAATAAATGTAGATGGTAGGAGTGAGTTTTGAATATAGCACTTCTCAAATTGGTGAGATACAAACTTCTTGGTTTTAGGGAGCAGGGAGTAGGGAGCAGGAAGCAGGGAACATAACTAGGTTTATCTCAGTTATTCGAGAAACGCTATAAATGAAACTTTGACATAGCAGTAAGGGTTTTTGCTAAACCTGCCCCTACCAATTTACTTTCGTTGTTTTTAGATTACCAAAGGATTAGCGATGAGTTATTTAAATAACCTCAGATTGGTGTTTTCCGGCGACTTCCAAGCAGATGTTTCAACAGTAAACAACGATGTGCGACTCTACGATAACGCCACCTTTGAGCCTCGTTTTCAAGAGTTTTTAGAACCAGCTCCTCAAGGCTCAGGATATCAATATCAATATAACGGTTACTGGAATCCCGTTGGCTCTGGGGCATTTCGCTTAATTAACTGTCAGGTTCAAGCTGTTCACTATCAAGATGGGACTAGTACAACAGATAGTTCTGTCGATTCAGCAGTTGGTCTTGCTATTAGTGGTTCTAATAACCGAGTAGGTGCCAAATTAGTGGATGTTGATCCCCAATGGCAGGCATCTTCTGAAATTTGGGGGCTGACAATCCGCCTCAATGATATTAATGCCAAAGATTTAATTGTCGGTCAATTTGAGACTACAGCCTTCAGAGATATTTGGTTTGGTCGTCAGCAAGGAGGCATCGCTGATTTAGATCAAACTGCTTCTGCTGCTTTCCAATCAGTACTTACCAATCTATTAATTGAAGATTTATCTACCTCTCGATTTCTCCAAGAACTAAAGGCAGCAATTGCAGCAGCTCCAGCAACAGACCAGTTGCTATCAATACGGTTAACAACTTTTGCCTACAAAAGAGATCATACAGTAAACCGATTTACTATGGGCAGATTGGTAGGAGCAATTGGTCTTTATCAGCCAAATGAACCCCATTCCTTTGTTCTGGGAAGACGCATGGTTCCGGAGCTAGATGATAATGACAATCCCATCAACAATATTAGCTTTTTCGATTGCCAAGTGGATGAAACCCAGCGTTTAGTATTTACAGATTTAGGTAATGCTCTGCCATTCGTCATTGAAAATGAAAATCAGGACAATGAAGATGTAAAGCTAATTGATCTTGGCACTTTACAGTTAGCAGTACTTGCTGAGCAGGTAACATCAACTCAACTCACCAAAGACACAGATTTCTTTCTTCTAGGAAGTGCTATTCCCTACTTAGAACCAGATTGGCTAAACCAAACAGCTGGGATATTTTCTGCGGCAATACCAGACAATATCTATTCGTCGGTTCTCCAACAACCACTTGCCCTAATTAAGATGACTGATGAGACTCATGGTGAGGTAATGGTGCGAGAAAGTGATAATGGTTGGTTGCTCCGTGCTGAGAACTTTGTACATCGAGTTGAACCGGGAGAAACTGTTTCCACAACTCTGTTTGCTTCTATCTATGGCAAACCATTAGTCAATGCTGAAGTACAAGTTTCTGTCGCCCCACCAGCACAGGTTTCAGGAATGGGCCCTGGCTACAATGAGCCTACAGCTCCTATCCCTGAAATGAATATCCCTGCCTCAGCATTAACCTTGCCTTCAAACTTAAAAACAGATGCCCAGGGTAAGCTGGTGTTGAACATTGGAACTACTAATCCCAATAATCCCCGCGTCTATATTGACGGACAAGTCTACGAAATTAAATATCAGCTTACAGGGCAGCCCTCAAGTCAGCAACATTTCCTCGACAGTATTATTATCCTGCTTTTTGATACCTATCAGGTTCCCGAACAACCAACATGGGTTGACCACATTCAGCCGATTTTTCAACAGTACAGCAATCTCTATCCAATTATGAGCAAAAGATTAGTTGAACTCGGCGATTATGAGTCAGTCAAGGAAAATCGTGCAATTCTAGAATTAGCCTTTTCTCTAGATACTAGTGACCCCAATTATATGCCTGTAACTCGTGACTTGTCTGCTCCCAAACTCGAGACAATTCTGAAATGGTTACGCGAGCAATCGGCAGATGGAGAATATACCTTATCCTATGGCGATGCCTCAGCAGACATTGGAAAAGTTGCTCCTCCAAGGAAGATAGGAGTGCGTTGGACAATTGTTGCTAAGCCTTTGCGAGGAAAACTCCAAGATATCGGTAGTAAGGCACAGTTTTACAAGAATCTCAAAGCAGCTCGGCAAGGTGTCAACAAGGGCAAATAAAGACGCGGAGATGGGGAGACACGGAGACACGGAGATGGGGAGACGCGGAGATGCGGAGACGCGGAGACGCGGAGACACGGAGACGCGGAGATGGGGAGACGCGGAGATGCGGAGAATTCAAATCTCACGCAAAATTTATTCACCCTAATACCAGTTTAAATTTAGGTAGTAAAGGCAAGTTAATTGTTAATTTGCCTTCTGTTTTCCAAGACTTGTTGTTGTCTTCATTCAGTGCATAGTTGCCAATGAAAATTAAGTAGGATTTGCTGAATAAGTCTCAAACCTTTGTTCTCTCAGATCAACACAGCAAAAGCAAAAAATTGTTATGAACTATTTAAGGTGTACCCTAACTAGGGCAAAGAGATTTCTACTTTCTTTTTTTGCTTGCCTTTTGCTTTCTACAGTCTTGCTAGGCATTGATAAGGCTGTTGCTGATACTATTTGTGACTCCGCTACTGCTGGTACTCCTGGTTGTTACTTCTCAAGGGGTGTACATAACGAATATTTGTACGGTTACTCTGAAAGCCTAATCAAATAAAGCTTTCACTCTCAAGCCTGATTATTTTGGGTCAACCAAACCTGCTATGTAAAACATGGCTATAAGCTGCATTAGTTCAGGCCATCGTACATTAGTACTATAGGAGATTTGGTTATTTCAGCCATTCCTAGTGCCTGAGACAGCAAAGGCAGTGAGCAAATTAGGGTTAGTCGAAGCGTGTGAAATGACCGAATTGCCTGATACAAATTATGGCTGATTTGTACAGTGTGTAACTCCTTGACTATTGTGCCCATACTAGCTTTGTTAGGTTTCAGATACTCCTCCTTTCTCTCTGGAACTGTTTGAGCTCAAGCCACTGGAAGGAAGACTCTTATTTTTTCGAGAGGCTGCGATTCAGAAGATTACCTACTAACCAAAATACCCCAGCAATCAACAACACCAAACCAAACATCAACAAACTATTGTTAAAACTAGTAGCAGTTGCCCCAGTCAAAGCATAAATTAGCGCCCCAGGAAAAGAACCGACTAATGATGCTAAAGATATACTATTCCATGACATGGTAGATGTACCTGCCATAATCACAGTAGTTTCAGCTAGTAAAGGAACCGGGCGTGTCACAATAATCGCTAATAAACCCCATTTTTCCAACATGCGGTTGGCTTGTCTACGTTGCTCGGGGGAGACAACTCTACTTATAAAAGAACTTCCCCATTTACCTAGAAAAAATCCCGTAAGGGCTGCCCCTAAATTGCCTAACAGTGACAAAATAGTACCAAGCACAACCCCAAATAGCGCACCATTAGCAATCATTACCAGACTGGAAGGAACGGGGATGAACAAGTCTGCTATTAGTAAAGCAATGCCCAATACTGCAGTACCAACAGTACTAGCTTTCATCCATTCATCGGGATTGGTAAGCAAAGGCAGCTCAAGTTGTTCCACAATCAGGAAAACTATTAGAAAAAATAACAGCAGAGTGCCAATAATAGTCCAGTATCGTTTCATAATTTGCCAACGCTCTAGGCTTGCTCATGAATAAAACCGTTGTTCTGAATGTAGTAGGATTGACACCCCGTTGGCTAGGGGAATATACTCCTCATCTGTCACAATGGGCTAGTGGCGGACAACTTATTTCTATTAACCCAGTCTTACCTGCTGTTACCTGCACCGCTCAAACAACCTATCTCACAGGTAAATATCCCAACGAACATGGCATTGTCGGTAATGGTTGGTACTTCCGGGAACACTGCGAAATCAAATTTTGGCGACAGTCCAATAAACTAGTACAAGCTCCTAAAATTTGGGACATTGCTCGCTCAATGGATCCCTCCTTTACCTGTGCCAACCTTTTCTGGTGGTACAACATGTACTCATCTGCGGATTATGAAGTCACACCTCGTCCCATGTATCCTGCTGATGGTAGAAAAATTCCCGATATCTATACTAAACCAGCCCAGTTGCGATCGCAGCTACAGGCAAAATTAGGTCAATTTCCCCTATTCAATTTTTGGGGACCAAATGCATCAATTGATTGCAGTCGCTGGATTGCCAATTCCGCCAAATGGCTTGAAGAACACTACAATCCTACACTGACACTAGTCTATTTACCCCATCTAGATTATCCTTTACAGAAATTTGGTCCCGATGAGAACAAGATAGCAAGAGCTCTGCAAGAAATTGATAAAGTTTGTGGCGATTTAATTCAATATTACCAAGCACGAGATGCTCAGATTGTTATTCTGTCTGAATACGGCATCACCCCAGTCTCCAAACCAGTTTACATCAATCGCATGCTGCGGGAAAATGGCTTAATTGCGGTACGTGAAGAATTGGGGCGAGAACTACTTGATGCTGGGGCAAGTAAAGCTTTTGCAGTGGCTGACCATCAGATTGCCCATGTATATATTAACGACCCAGATTGTGAATCCCAGGTTCGCTCATTACTAGAGTCAACTGAAGGTATTGCCCAGGTATTAGATGAAGCAGGTAAACAAGTATACCATCTAGATCATCCTCGCTCAGGTGAGTTAGTAGTAATTGCCGAGCCTGATGCCTGGTTTACATACTATTACTGGCTTGATGACTCTCGAGCCCCAGACTTTGCTAGGACTGTTGATATTCATCGTAAACCAGGTTACGATCCTGTAGAACTCTTCCTAGACCAACAGCTCAAATTTCCCAAGCTCAAAATAGGTCTAACCCTAATCAAAAAACAGCTTGGATTTCGCTATCTAATGGATGTGATTCCTCTCGATGCTACACTAGTCCGTGGTTGTCACGGTCAGATTACTACCTCATCCGCCGAGAGCCCACTATTGCTCACAGGACAGAGGCACCTAAGCCAAGCTAAAGCAATTGATGCTACCGATGTCTGTGAGTTAATTCTAAGACATCTCCAAGTAGACTACAAGGATTTACTGCCAACAGGATATTGACATCCTCCGTGATTCAAAGATGAGGGGTTTTAATTAATTCGTTTTACTAGAAGAGGGAATAGTTTCAGTTACTCCACATTTATCGCAGGAGGCAGGAGGAAAAGCCAAGTTCTATCTTAGTTTGAGACTTTTTTAATGTCTTAACCGCCTTAGCGATTGCTATAACAACCCTAAAACTTGCACTTTGTTAATTTTTTTAAACAATAAGAGAAAATTATGATGATCTCAATCAAATGTTCTGCTACAATTACAGAGCATAGTTTGTTTCAATTATAGTGTTTTATTGTAGAAATTGCTATAATTGTCTTTTAACGCGAGATTTAAAGGAGTTCAATAATGACAGCAGTATTATTGTATGCAGCTACTATCCATGAATGTTCAGCTTCAGGCGATCTAGAAAGAATGAAAGCACTAGTGCAGCAGGCAGAAGAATGGCTCAGAGAAGCAGGTGATGTCTCAGCTGCACTTGAACTTCTAAAGCTGGAAATTACTAAGCTTGAACGAAACGGTTAGTCCAGGTAATTAGGTATTTTTGCAGTCGCCGAATGCATCTATTTCAGATGCATTCCAAGATACCTCAATACCAGACTAGAAACCTAAGGAGATAAATAATGACAGTAGTATTACCCTATGGAGTTGCTATCCATGAATCCATAGTTTCAGGCGATCTAGAAAGAATGAAAGCGATGGTGCAGCAAACAGAAGAATGGCTCAAAGAAGCAGGTGATGTTTCAGCTGCACTTGAACTTTTAAAGCTAGAAATCGCTAAACTCGAACGAAACTGTTAGTCCAGGTAATTAGGTATTTTTGCAGTCGCCGAATGCATCTATTTAGATGCATTCCAAGATGCCTCAATACCAGACTATAAACTTTATGTCAAAAAACATTTCTGTTTCTTGACATCCATACAAGGAACTGATTGATTTCCTCAAAGCTTTTGTCATTCTCCTAGATTGAAATAAAGTAAATTCCTAAAAATTTCCTTTAGTGACCAAAGAAGAATCAAATTTTTTATCTTTATAAGGTTATAGAGATGCCAAGACCACCTAGATTGCGAACCGAAGATGATTATCGAAATCATACTCCCGTTCATGTTGTTTGGGAAATTACTCTTGCCTGCAATCTGAAATGTCAACATTGCGGTTCCAGGGCAGGTAAACCTCGAAATGATGAGTTAACTACTCAAGAGTGCCTTGAGACAGTTGATCATCTTGCTAAACTGGGAACCCGCGAGATTACCTTAATTGGTGGTGAAGCATATTTGCGTCAAGACTGGACTGAAATTATCAGAGCCATTAGAAGTCACAACATTTACTGTGCAATACAGACGGGAGCTCGCAATTTCACCCAATCGAAACTCGAAGAGGCCGTTGCCGCAGGATTGCAGGGTATCGGAGTTTCAATTGATGGATTGCCCGAATTGCATGATCGCTTGCGCGGAGTGCCCGGTTCCTATCAAATGGCCATTGATGCCTTAGGGCGTGCCAAGGCAGCAGGGCTAAATCGCAGCGTTAATACGCAAATTGGTCCCGAGACAATCCCGATGCTACGCCAGTTGATGCATAAAATTATTGACGCTGGAGCGCAACAATGGCAACTTCAGTTAACCGTAGCTATGGGAAATGCTGTTGATAATGAGCATTTAATTTTACAACCATACCAACTTCTCGAACTGATGCCTCTTTTAGCACAGCTATTCGATGAAGCATATGACAATGGGTTAACCATAATTGCTGGCAATAATATCGGTTACTTTGGTCCATACGAACACAAATTTCGCAGCCCAAGCGATCATCATTGGAGTGGGTGTTCGGCAGGACAAACAGCCATTGGTTTGGAAGCAGACGGAACCGTTAAAGGCTGTCCCTCTCTTCCAACTATAGGATATGCTGGAGGCAACGTCAGAGACCTATCGCTGGAAGATATTTGGAATACAAGTAAAGAAATCCACTTTGGTAGACTCAGGTCTATAGATGACTTATGGGGATTTTGTAGAAATTGCTACTACGCTGAAGTTTGTCGAGGGGGCTGTACCTGGACATCCCATTCACTTCTAGGTCTACCTGGGAATAATCCCTATTGTCATTATAGGGTTTTAGAGCTTGAAAAACAGGGATTGCGCGAACGAGTCCGCAAAGTTAAAGAGGCTGGCCCCACTGCCTTTGCTATTGGTCAATTTGAATTAACATTAGAACCCATTCCCGGCTGCGAACAGAGTTCTCAATCTGGTGGCGACAAGATACCAAAACTAAGGATTACTCAACCTGTTATTAACTCCTCAGAGATAAAAACAATCAAAGATGATGCTAATCAGGGCGGCAGAGTGCCACCAAAACTGGAGAAATGCAAGGCATGCAATCAATTTATCTGGAATCATGAGGAAGTTTGCCCACACTGTCATACGGACGTCAAAGAAGCAAATGCAAGATATGAAGAAGATCGAGAGCGTTGGGAAGATCTAATGGAAAAGATCCAGTCGATAATCGGTAATAAGCCGTTAATCAATACAGATCGATGAGTAAACAAGTCACTGGGCATAATATATTTTCATCAAAAGCAGATGAAATTCGCCAGTTAATTACTCAAGTTCATGCTGGCAATGATGTCCTCGATGATCAAGAAATTGATGCTGCTCTTGGTTTAGAAAGGGCAACTGTTGAAAAGAAGCTAGACTTTATAGATCTTGTGCTTCTGTATGGGCAACATCGATTGTATCAAGGGGACATTTCTTACAATTTTATCAGAGAACTATATAGGAAATTAGGAGTTTTAAAAGAGTTAGGTAATTTTAGAATTTCCAAGATTTTAGATCTCGGCAGCGGCTATGGAAGAGTTTTGCTTTATGGATCCTTACTTTGGCCAGAAATCAGTTTTTGTGGAATTGAGATGGTTTTGGAGCGAGTATTAGAAGCTCAAAAAGTAAGCAAAATGCTTGGATTAAATTCCATTGATTTAATCAGTGGTGACGCAACGCAAATCAGTTGGCCATGGGCAGATTGTTTCTTGATCATGAACAGCTTTGCCCTTAGTGTTCTCCCCAAGGTCTTATCCCAGCTCAAAGAGCTATCGAAGTGTCGGAATTTCCTGATCGTGTCTGTTTGGTCAACTAATGCTTATTTAGCTGAACAACAGTGGCTTAAAGAAGTAATTATGAAGGATTTTTACAATGAAAAAATGGGCATAAAAATCTTTCAAACCGTTAAATAAGCTCTCCTTCACCTTAACTTTTCAATGCTGGTAGAAGATACCGAAGAGATATTGTGATCTGATTGCTGCATAAACTGAGCAGCAAGCCAGTCTAATACAATCTGATTAACTTGCTCAGGGCATTCATCGTGAGGACAATGACCCGCATGCTCTAATTCCACTAACTTCAAATTAGGATTAAGTTCAAGATACTGACGAGGACGTGCCAAACTAGGGGGAATCATCCGGTCTTGAAGTCCCCATATTAACAGCATCGGTATTGCTAAGGTTGGCAAAATAGTTTTGACTTTAGGAGCATACTCAGGAGAGTTTGTAGCTTTAAACAGCTCACTAAAAACAGCAGCTGCACCTTGATCTTGGGCAGGTTCTGCCAGAATTTCAACTAACTCAGTAGTTACAGCCTGTGGATTAGCGTAGACTAGCCCAGATAAGATCCGGCGCAGAATTGGTGGGCGTCGGATCAGATAAAACAGACTTTTGACAAACATAGGGGCTACAACCCTCTCGGCTGTAAAAACCAAAGGTTGTAGCCAACTAGGGATTGCCTCCTCTCGCTGGGACAAATCTGGCAAATTAATCATGGCAATCCCTTTCACCATTTCTGGATAGGCTGCTGCTGCCGCCAAACAAACCATTGAACCCATAGAATTCCCTACCAGCACTGCCTGCTGCCCAATAAAAGTCTGCCAAAAATCGTATACTTGATCTACCCAGAGTTGGATTTTGTAGTTAGCTGAGGCTTTCCGAGACGCTCCAAAACCTAACATATCTAGAGCATAGACTGTATGGTACTGACCTAAAACTTCCAAATTATGACGCCAATGCCCAATCGAAGCTCCAAAACCATGCAGTAAAATTACAGGTGTAGTTCCCGCCATAGCATTTGCCGGTGGACGAAAATAAGTATATCTAGTCTGCCAGCCCCGCCAAAACCAGTCTCTTTGAGAACCAATTCGTTGCTGCCAAGGCACAGGTTTGCTCAAGATTAGCCCCAAGTTCAAAAAAATTTACACTTTCTCCCCTATTGTACTGGTTTCCCTAAGTTGAGCGCCTGAGAATCTCCTGAAATTCAGCTTTGTGATCAATCAATTTACTAATTTTTTGGGAAGTTACGTTAACAACTCCAGCCGAAACCAGATCAGAATCAGTAGAATAGCAAGTAAATGAAGCCTACTCTTGATCAATCCAAGAACTAACTAATAGGCCTGTGACAGATAAAAGACGCCAACGCGACATACCCATAATTAACGAAAAAATTCGATTTCCCCAGATTCGAGCCATCGGCACCAAGGGCGAACAGCTAGGGATTATCACGCCTCAAGAGGGTCAGCGCCTTGCTGAGGAGCAAGAGCTAGATTTAGTCTTGGTGAGTGATAAAGCAGACCCGCCAGTGTGTCGGATCATGGACTACGGCAAGTACAAATTTGAACAGGAGAAAAAAGCCCGCGAAGCCAGGAAAAAGCAACACACTGCTGATGTCAAGGAAGTGAAGATGCGCTACAAAATCGATGATCACGATTATCGGGTGCGCGTCAATCATGCAGAACGCTTTCTTAAATCTGGAGATAAGGTCAAAGCCACGATTACTTTCAGAGGCAGAGAAATCCAGCATTCTAACTTAGCAGAGGAGTTACTCAAACGCATGGCAGTGGATTTGCAAGATATTGCAGAAGTTCAGCAGGCACCAAAAAGAGAGGGTCGCAACATGATGATGTTGCTTTCTCCTAAGAAATGATGCTCATGTTCATTAGTCATTTGTCAGGACAAAGTGCTAATGATCTAATGACTAATGAGAAAACACAGCCCCATGAAACTGCTTCCTCGTACTCGTGTTCAGGGTGAGTGGGTAGCGAAGATTTTCAAATTGGTGAATCTTCGCCCTGAAGAAGGTGAACGGACACTACTGATGTTTGCCTTCTATACTGCTGCCTCAATCGGTCTACTGTGGTTGGAGTACAGCGCCATAGCGCTATTCTTAGACAAATATGGTGCCGAGTCGTTGCCGTTAATCTACATCGCTAGTGCTGTGATGTGCGCCGGTTTAGGCTCGTTGTATTCCTGGCTACAGAGAATATTGCCAATGCGAGTAGTTTTATTGGCGATCGCTCTGTTAACAGCTTTACCACTATTGCTACTGCGCCTAGGCTTGCAGGTTGATTATTTAGACGGTTTAATTGCTTTTGGCACAGTCTTTCTACTGCGACTATGGCTCGATGCTGTCGAAGTACTCAATGACCTCAATTCTCAGGTGGCAGCCAATCAGTTGTTCAACATCAGGGAAATCAAGCGTACCTACCCACTAGTATCTTCGGGCCTGTTAATCGCTGATGTGATTTCAGGCTTTTCCTTACCCCTGTTATTGCTACTATTTGGACTCAACAACGTCCTAGTTGCCGCTGCCTTAATGATGTTGATTGGGGCGGCAACTTTGTTTTATCTAGCCCAGCGCTACGAACAAGCTTTTCCGAAGTCGCCAGTACGACAATGGGAAGAGACTGAGGCCCAATTTGGAGTCAGTCGTACTACTGGTCCCCTGCGGCGTTACATCATTCCCCTATTTGCATTTTTTATCCTCAGCGAAGCACTGTTTCTCCTGATTGAATTCCAGTATCTAGGTCAATTAGAGGTAACCTTTGAGCCTTCAGAAATTGCTGGTTTCCTGGGCTTATTTGGCGGGATTATCGGACTGTGTGAACTTACTAGCCAATGGTTCCTATCTAGTCGCGTTATTGATCGACTAGGAGTCTTTGGTGCTGCTATGGTTTTGCCTGCCTCGCTATCAGTTTTAGGCATCATCACCTTGACAGGTGTTCTCGACCTAGTTCTAGGGCTTTTGGGTCAGACAATTACTTTCCCAGCATGGCTTACAGGACTGTTTTTAGGTCTAATTTTACTAAAATTCATTGACGAACTATTTCGCTACACCTTAATTGCTGGCATTGAACCAGTACTGTTTCAACCACTGCCACCGAGAATTCGCTATTCCATTCAGACTTCTGTCCAGGGTATTGCCAAGCCCATGAGTAGCGGTATCACTGGTATTAGCATTCTAATCACTATAGGATTTTTGCGCTGGGTCTTCCCCACAGAATCGGAAATGATTTGGGAGCAGTGGCAAAGTTTAGTGTTTGGCACAGCGATCGTATTTTTCTCCTTAAGCTGGTGGTTGAGCGCTTGGTTCCTGCGTTCGAGCTATGTGAACTTGCTGGTTGAGAGTGCAGAGCAGCAAGGACGCCTGGGTTTTGCCGATGCTGCCCTGCGAGCTTTGAAGCGGGCAGTAGTAGAAGCTTTAGAGCAACCAGGTACTGAAGCTGATAAAAGCTCTTGCATTCAGCTGTTATGCCAAATGGATCCAGAGAATGTGGGCGAGGTATTAGCCCCTCTCTTACCTCAGTTACCTGCACTCTTGCAGTGCCAAAGTCTAGAAGCAATGCTGGAGCATCCCCAAAAGGCTTATCTCCAAGATGTCCAATTACTAATTGAGCAAAAACCGCCGCCAGAAGTCCTGGCTTTGGCACTACGCTATGTCTGGCTGACTCAGACTGAACTAGAACCTCACAAAATAAAGCCTTATTTGCATAGCACTGTGCATCCGCTATTACGAGCAACAGCGGCAGTTTTAATTTTGCGCCGGGGAACAGTGACACAGAAGGCCCAAGCGACTAATACTCTGCGCAGGCTACTGATTTCCAAACAGGAGCAAGAACGAGTAATTGGTACTAGGGCCTTAGCGGAAACCGAGCATTTGCAAGCACTGCGGGTTCATATTCCCAATCTCTTGCAGGATGAATCTTTGCCTGTACGTCAAGCCTTGCTAGAAGTAATTGCTGCCAAACGTTTGTCAGATTACTATGGGCATCTGATTAAGAAACTTGATGAAAAGTCTACCCGCGAAGCTGCTCGCCTTGCCTTGGTGAGTATGGGTAATGAAGCGATTCCTTTACTATTGGAGCTTTCAGAAGATCACTGCCAAAAAGATTTAGTGAGGATACAAGCTTGGACAGCTTTGGGTGAGATTGGCACGCCCCAAGCCTTAAATCTGTTGGTGCAACAGCTGATGACTAGTTGGGGAACGACGCGCCGTAATCTGCTCCGTATCCTGTTAAAAATTCCCCAGGAAGCAGGGATAGAGGTGGTACTAGACAATTTGGGACGCACTGGGGTGGAAATTTTAATTGAGCAAGAGCTACTACTATTAGGTCAGATTTATGCAGCCCTTCTAGATTTAAGTGTTGAGCAAATTGCTATACCAGAGGCTGATTTGTTGCGAGGGGCGCTAGAAGATATGCAAGTGGATCTGCTAGACCGTTGTTTTTTACTGATGAAGTTACTTTATCCTTTTAGTGCAATTCAAGCAGCTGCGTTTAATCTCCAATCTGATTCTCGGTCGAATCGTGCTCTAGCTCTGGAAATTCTGGATAACACTGTTGATATTCCCCTCAAACGAGCATTTTTGGGAGTTTTAGACCGGCGTACCACTGCCGAAAAACTGGCTTGTTTAGTGGAGTTGTTGCCTTATCAACCTATGAAGCCCAGTAATCGCCTACGCCGATTGCTAGAGTTGCGGCATTTTCTCTCAGATTGGTCTTTAGCATGTTGTTTTCACTTGGCAAGGAAAGCTCATTACTCTTTTACGCCAGAAGCAACCTTAGTATGTCTGCGCCATCCTACTGGTTTTGTTAAAGAAGCAGTTTTAGCCTATCTCAGAGAAGTTTCCCCACGCACTTGCATCAAATTGCTATCAGCGTTTAAGAATGATCCTGATCGCTTGGTTGCTGCTCAAGCTCAGCAGATCATAGGGGAATTGGGTTTGGGAATCTGAAGCCAACTGCACTACCTTAGTCAATCGAGTACTAGGAGGTTCCGGAGGTGTGGGGGGATTTTTATATACAAAATTCCCCCTTGTCTTCCCCCTCTTTTCTCCCTTCCCACAGTATCTTTTAGAGGGAGAGGCTTTAAACCTAATTTTTCAGGTAAACTTAAGATTTGCTGCTAGTGAAGGCTAAGGTCTCTAGATTGAAGAGCTAGCAATTAACCTCTAATCAATGTTAAACAGTGTTGAGCGTTTATTGTTTGTCAGAGGCGTCCCAATTTTTAAGGAACTTCGGGATGATTTCTTAGTGCGGCTAGCTTCCGTGATGGAGGAGCTATCCTTTCCCCCTGACTACTCAATTGTTACCCAAGGAGAGGAAGGGCAGTCACTTTATATCGTTGTCTCTGGTACAGTCAGAGTTCATATTGAAGAACGCGATTTAGCAGAGCTTAATAAGGGAGCCTGCTTTGGAGAAATGGCTGTATTTGATTCAGAGCCTCGTTCAGCTTCTGTTACAACTATCGGGGAGTGTGAGTGTTTGGAACTCAAGCAAATGCAACTTTATGATGCGATTGATGAGACCCCAGAATTCGCGATTAATATTATTCGCTTGCTATCGCGCCGTACTCGCATCCTTAACAATAAATTAAATGATTATCTGGCAAACAGTCAGGCTCAAGACTTTACCAAGGTGGGAAGCAATTCTCCTAAAATGTGATGTCATCTTCAATTTTAGCCCCACCGCGCTAACAAAATTAAGCACAAAAACCTACATAATGTAGGTCAAAAAGTAATTTTTTATTAAATTTTACTCAAAATCCAATCAAATTTTCTTTGTTTAAAGTATATTGTTTAGATAGAAGCTAAATTTAAACAAGGCAGGATCTTTTTATGGCTTTAAATGCTTATACTTCCAGAGTGAGTCTTAGCGATTTTGCAGAAGTGATTTCACAGCAATGGGATGAGGGACGTGACTTAATTGATGTTGAGTACGGTAATGGTGTTTGGTTTGGGGTTTTTCAGGAGATTCCCACTCAAAACGGTTATGCCTATAGTGGAAGTTTAAGTGATTTTACAGAAGTTATTTCAGAGCAATGGGATGAGGGACTTAAATTAGTTGATGTTGAGTATGGTAATGGCGTTTGGGTTGGGGTTTTCCAGGAGAATTCCAATGGAAATGCCTATTCTTCTAGTGGAAGCTTCAGCGAATTTACACAATTGATCTCAGATCGATGGGATCAAGGATTTGACTTAGTTGATGTTGAGTACGGTGATGGGATTTGGTTCGGGGTTTTTGAAGATGACCCTGATATTAACTCTGGGGCCTATTCTTACAGTGGAAACTTCAGCGAATTTACACAATTGATCTCAGATCGATGGGATCAAGGATTTGATTTAGTTGATGTTGAATACGGTAATGGCGTTTGGTTTGGGGTTTTTCAAGATGACCCTGATGTTTCTAGTGCTTATTCTTGGAGAGGAAGCCTCAGCGAATTTACAGAAGCGGTCTCACAGCGATGGGATCAAGGATATGAATTAGTTGATGTTGCCTACGGTAACGGTACTTGGTTCGGGGTTTTCCATACCTAATTCTAGTATCTTATAGTCAAAATAAGGCAAACATATAGAGCATTCCAGGACAGAATGTTCATGGGGAAGCAATAAGCTTGGACTCCCTTTATTTGTATTATTCCGGTGCAGTGGTGAATCCCGTGTCGTTCAAAAAGCTCAGCTACTGTCCGAAGTGGTACGGGAGTCGCCCAGAAATTGATATTCCTCTTGCAAGTAAGTGTAGGAGTATGTCAATTAAAATCAGGGAATGATCTATCAAACACTGCGCCCACAAATCCCTGAATGTAGCTGGAAGCGTCCCCTTGGACTTGGCTGGGAAAAACCCTACACTGTCCGATATGCCAGTAATCTCGATGATGGACCCTGGCACGGTATGCCCCTAGGCGGTTTTGGGGCAGGTTGCATTGGTCGTTCTCCAAGGGGAGACTTTAACTTATGGCACCTTGATGGTGGAGAGCATACCTTCAAGAGTATCCCAGCTTGTCAGTTTAGCATTTTTGAGCAACTAGAGGACTCACCAGCAAAAGCTTACGCTCTGTGTACACAATCCCCGTCAGATGGCAGCCTTGAATCTTGGCAGTGGTATCCTGCTTCTGGGGATAGTTCTTGTGCAGAGGGAACACAGGGAGCAGAAAATATTCAATTAACAACCAAAAATACGGGGACTTACCATGCTTTGTATCCTCGCAGTTGGTTTGCCTATGAAAATATTTTTCAGGCAGAACTAACTTGTGAGCAGTTTTCCCCTATCTGGGCTGGTTCTTATCAAGAAAGTAGTTATCCGGTTGCAGTTTTTGAGTGGACTGTACACAACCCTACTGATGCCCCTATTATTCTCAGCATTATGTTCACCTGGCAGAATATGGTGGGCTGGTTTACTAATGCGATCAAGAATCCCCAGGTAAAGGTGCGGGATGATGGAAGTCCAGTTTATGAATACCAACCGCGTTTGGGGAACACTACAGGCAATTATAATCAGTGGATTGTTGACAATTTCCGGGTGGGCTGTCTGCTAGACCGGGTTAGGCTGAACGATGAGGTACAGGAAGGGGAAGGCCAGTTTTGCCTTGCTACAGCAACTAATCCAAGTTTAGAGGTATTTTACCATACCCGTTGGAATCCTGCTGGTAATGGCGCTGAAGTCTGGGAAAGCTTTGCCACTGACGGTAGTCTCGGAGATACTCAAAATGAGACTCCAGCTGAACCAGGAGAACAAATTGCCGTTGCGATCGCAGTTCGTTTTACTGTTCGCCCTGGTAAAACACGCCAAATCCCCTTTATCTTAGCTTGGGATTTCCCCATTACTGAATTTGCCTCGGGTATCAACTATTATCGCCGCTATACCGATTTTTTCGGTCGCAATGGCAATAATAGTTGGTCAATAGTCCGCACTGCCCTTAAGCATGATCAACTGTGGCGAGAGCGAATTCAATCCTGGCAGGAGCCAATTATCAATCAAGAGGATTTGCCCAATTGGTTTAAAATGGCACTGTTCAATGAACTTTATTTGCTTGCTGACGGCGGCACTCTGTGGAGCGCAGCTGATGAACATGACCCAGTTGGTAAATTTGGTGTCCTCGAATGTTTGGATTACCGCTGGTACGAGAGTTTAGATGTGCGGCTTTATGGCTCTTTTGCCTTGCTGATGCTTTGGCCTAAATTGGATAAAGCAGTGTTAGAAGCCTTTGCCAGAGCTATCCCCAGCAGCGATGATACACCCCGCATTATTGGTTATAATCTCTCAACAGCAGTTCGCAAACTTGCAGATGCTACACCCCACGACTTAGGGGCACCGAATGAGCATCCTTGGGAGAAGACTAATTACACTAGTTATCAAGATTGTAACCAGTGGAAGGATTTACCCTGTGATTTCGTATTGCAGGTTTATCGTGATTTTGTCCTCACTGGCGCTAAAGACATTGAGTTTTTGTGGGAATGTTGGTTAGCAATCGTTAAAACCCTAGCTTACCTCAAGAGATTTGATCAAGATGGAGATGGAATTCCTGAAAACTCTGGAGCACCAGATCAGACTTTTGATGACTGGCAATTACAGGGGATTAGTGCCTATTGTGGTGGTTTATGGTTAGCAGCATTAAAAGCTGCGATCGCTATTGGTGAGATTTTAATAGAAAACTACCCACCTTCATCTCAACTGATAGAAGTACCTAAAGTTGAATCAATCAAAGAAACTATTAATTTATATGACCAATGGTTTGATTTAGCTCAACCAATTTATCAAGAAAAACTTTGGAATGGTAAATACTATCGGCTCGATAGTGATAGTAATTCAGATGTAGTCATGGCTGACCAGTTGTGTGGTCAATTTTATGCCCAGTTATTAAAATTACCTGATATTGTGCCCAAAGAATGTACTCAATCTGCCCTCAGAACTGTTTATGATGCCTGCTTTTTAAAATTCCATAGTGGTAAGCTTGGGGTAGTAAATGGAGTGAGACCGGATGGTACACCAACCAATCCTGATATGACTCATCCTTTAGAGGTTTGGACTGGTATTAATTTTGGATTAGCTGCATTTTTCATACAACAAGGAATGAAGGATGAAGCCTTTCAATTCATGGAGGCTATGATTAGGCAGGTTTATGAGCATGGGTTGCAATTTAGAACGCCGGAAGCTATTACTGCCGCCGGTACTTTTCGTGCTTGTCATTACTTAAGAGCAATGGCAATTTGGGGGGTGTATTTGATGATTGAGGATTAAGGGAGACATAATAAACAAAAATATAGAAAGATGGTTCAACAACTGCCAAATCCTAACCAACAAGAGGTCATCTACCCCGACAGCGATGGTCAACCAATGGCAGATAATACCAAACAGTTTAACTGGATTGTAAAGATTAAGGAGAACTTAGAGATATTATTTGCCAATGAAGCCAACGTATTTGTTGCTGGAGACCTCCTCTGGTACCCTGTAGAAGGAGATAATAAAATCCGAAAAGCTCCTGATGCGATGGCCATATTTGGCAGACCAAAAGGGGATCGAGGTTCTTACCAACAATGGCTCGAAGATAACATTCCTCCCCAGGTAGTATTTGAGATTCTTTCTCCTGGTAATACCCTCAAGGAAATGGCAGAAAAATTAGAGTTCTATGACCATTATGGTGTCGAAGAATATTATCTGTATGACCCAGATAAAATTGATTTCAATGGCTGGCTGCGTTCAGATAACCGCTTAAAAGTGATTAATCCCATCGAGGGTTGGGTAAGCCCTAGATTGGGGGTGCGCTTTCAGTTAACAAAAGCCGAACTTGAGATTTATCGTCCTGATGGTGAGATATTTTTAAGCTCCACAGAACTAGCTCAACAAGCACAACGGGCACAGCAACAAGTACAACAGGAAAGACAACGGGCAGAGCAAGCAGAAGCTCGCATCCAAATTTTAGAAAATCGACTGCGGGAATTGGGGATTGATATGCAAGATTTATGATTATGGCAGTGCAGATGTTGGTAGATGGAACTTCTATTTCTCTGATTGCTCCCAACCCTCTATCGGCTCTACTGATAGATTGGAAACAGGATCAGCCACTTTTTTAGCTTTGTAGAAAGTCTCCAAACTGTGGCTATCCCCCACAAAGCGCCAATGCCAAGGTTCATAATCAATCCCTTGAGGATTATCCCTGGGGAAGGACATTTCAAAGCTATAGTAAGCTGCATTCTGTTCTAGCCACTTGAAAGCAGCTGTATTCTCAAAACTAGGACTCAAATTAGTGGCTGGGGTCATGCTATCACCAATATCAATAGCGTAGCCAGTGTGATGCTCACTGTAACCAGGGGGAGCGCTGACTTCGGCTCTCTTGCTTGCTACCTGTCCCCGCTGTGCTTTAACATCGAAGAATAAGTATTCTTGCTTAGCTACAGAACGAAAAGCTGAAAGCGGTACTAAGATGACACCACTTCTCCTCGCTGCCGCTGACATCTCTTGAAATTTATTCGCCGCAGGGGTACGGAGTTTAATGCTACCATCCGCTGTGATTCGCTGTAGTTCTGACAGTGGTGCTTCTTCGTAGGGAAGATGTCCCAGGAGGTCATCCGCCTCACTCTCACTCTCGCTCTCGCTGGCTTCTAAGCTAGCTTCGGTTGGTTCCTGAGTAGTTGCTGAGTTAACATCAGGCTTGGGGAGCAACATAGCACTAATCAGAGCGATCGCTCCTAGTCCTAAGGGCGCAATAATCAGTAAGCTGCGGCGCAACCGAGAGCGGCGCTTGAGAACTGGCGTATCCCGCAGTGCTTCTGGAATATCGTCTTTGGGAATATTGCTTGCTGGTGAAGCTGAGAGTTTTGCTGGTTTTCTTGGGAAACCCGCCTTATCCAAGAGTCCACTCCTACAGTTAGCACTAAATTATAACTTATTCGCATTCTAGACCTTCGGTAGTCTATCGAGTTGGGTTTGGTTCATGAGTAATTCGGATGATTGGTTGAGGGGGACGGGAGATTCAGCGATCGCACTATTTTATATTCGTATATTGGCCGAGAATAAAACGTAGGTTTGGTTGCGCGATCGCAAAACCCAACACCCAACAGTTCAATTCCGAAAAACGCCACCATAATCATCAAAGAGAGGTTATTTTGTTGGGTTTCGTTTCTCAACCCAACCTACAAGCGATCGCACTTATTCGCATTCTAGACCTTCGGTAGTCTATTGAGTTGATTCCGATATAGTAAAGCAATTCCAAAGAAACTGCCCCCTAGCTGGAATTTAGATAAGTTCTCTCGATGAGTCAAAACTCCCCCATCTTTAGGGTGGGGGAGTTTCAATCGTCAATTTTTCAGCAACAAATAGTACAATCCTCCTCTGCCGCCAATAATCCCGGCGCGATCGCCTGCTTGTGAACCAGTTCCCATGAAAATATCAACACGACCAGGACCTCGAATCGCACTACCAGTGTCCTGATCTAACACATAGCGACTGACCAGACGGTATTCCAGTTTACCATCAGTATTAGGATAGGGGATACGGGTGTGAATCAGCGCTAGGGCTCCCGGAGGCATCAGAGATTTATCAGTCGCGATCGAGCGTTCAGCAGTCACTGGTACACCAATACTACCAGTAGCTGGTGCACCATAGGTTTCCTTGAAGAACACAAAACTTTGATTGCGAGGCAAATATTTACTTAGTTGTTTCGGGTAAGAGCTGAAATAATCGATTAAAACTGGTAGCGTTAAACCATCTAAAGGCAAGATGCCATCCTTTGCCAATTCTCTGCCAATGCTGGTGTAAGGGTAACTAGTCTTGCCTGCGTAGCCAACACTGATCAGACTGCCGTCAGGCATCTCGAGTCGCGCCGAACCTTGGATGTGAACTAGAAAAGCTTCCAAGCGATCACTTAACCATACTAGCTCTCGTCCGCGCAATGGGCTTTTAATACCTAAACCATCCTCCCCCTCCAATTGAGCACGAGTTGGGTGAGGCTGCTGCCACTGCTCAAAATCAGCTGGTAGTTTGTAGAGGGGATAGGGATATTTGGCACTAGGAGTCAAACTGGCAGTATAAATTGGCTCAAAGTAGCCAGTGAAAAAGACACTCCCCTGATTATCTTGACCAACAGATTTGTACAAGGCGAACTCGCGATTTACAGCAGCTTGCAATTGAGCAGAGGAACTGGAATTAATTAGGAGTTGACGGAAGCGAACCAAGGAGCGGTGGACACGATTACGTGTTATTCCCCGCACTGGATACTCCTGATAAGCTTTAGCTGCACTGGGAGTAGCTAGATAACGCAGACTGTGGTCTATAGAGTCCAATAGTGCTTGTTTATCTCCTGGCTGCCCAGAATGCCCCCACAACTGTTCATCTAACCCCAAAGCATCCAAATTGATCTGAGTGCTATCTGGGTTAACTAGTCGCAGTGGCACCTTAGCAACAGCTGAACTGCTGATACTCAAGAGAGCTATTCCCAAACTCAAGGAGAGCAAAGTTATCGTCTTTTTCATCAGATGTACTTCTGTTAAATTGCACTAGAAGCGTTCGACGCTGCCGGCAAAAACTGGTTCCACCCTGATTGCTGTAATGCTAGAGGGACGCACTACCATGTACTCACCCTGGATATTTTTAATTGGTATGTTGATGAAGTCGTTAGAGTCGGATTTTGGTACTAATTCGCCACTATACCACTGTTGAAACTCTTGAATCGTCGTAAAACGCACTTCTTCGCGGTGACCACTTGACAAGAAGAAGTGTACAGCGTACTCATCTGGGGTTCTGGGCATGGAGAATTATCCTTAATCAATTTTAATTATTATCTAACGTCTAAGTCTGAGGAAATCTCCTGCTACTTTAAGTTACTAAGCTCTTGTGCATCTAGCATTGCAGTTTCGATCATTTCTAGAAAGGCTCCACCTCAGGAGTTTAGAAGTCAGATGGTTTATCAAAATCCTCTCCCCATCTCCCCATCCCCCCATCTCCCTCTCCCCCTATCTCCCTCTTCCCCTCCCCCCCCTCTCCCCATCTATCTAAAAATGCAAGTTAAATGTGTGACAGCTTAGCCCTACTTCTTAGTTCGGGAAAACAAATTATATCGCTGTAGCAGAGTCTCCATTACCGACGGCAGAGTTTGACTAAGCTCATCTGGAGCTTGAAACGACAACTGCTGATATTTGGGTAAATCAAAGGGAAACTGTCCCTGCAAGTCTTGTCGTTCCATCTTCGCTAGCAGAATTTGTTCTTTGCGCTTAGAACTCAAAGCATAGCCAATTTCCACACAGACATTGGGGTGAGGAAGTAGCAAGGAGCTTGCTTCCCCTGTTACTTGAGTCACAGGTGTTCCATCGGCAACAAACAGAAGGCTTTTCCTGATTTTCTTTAACAGCATGCTTTCTAGTCGCACAGTAGCACGGCTTGGGCGCAGAGGCACTTCTAGGGTTAAGGGTAAGCGAGAGCGCTGGTTGAAGCTTTCTATTGCCTCAGCCAGAGCATTACGCAAAGCTTGACTTGAAGGGGTGTATTCAGTTTGGCAGCTCAAAAAGATGACTGGATCCAGTCGCGCCGTCAACTCTTGCTTAGTGAAATAAATCTCGTGCGAGATCAAGTCAATGTTAGAGATGGCGTAGCCGCCACTACCTTCGATGTAGAACTCTACGGTTTCTCCTTCCAGATAACGCCTAAACCATGCTGATTTTTTGACATTTTGGCTATCGTCTAAAAAGTCAGCTCTCAAACCTGATTTGAGCAAACTATTTTTGCTCAAACGCAAGTCGTGGGGGCGTTTTTCCAGTTCTTTAAGTGGCTCGTAATCCTGGAGGTACCAGGCTTTGAGGGCAATGATGACCATGATGTATGGCGAGAGACACGGTTTCCCGAAGCTCGCAGCTAAAATCCCAGTTTGGGAATTCTAGCAGTAAGCGGTGATATCTTCACAACATTCATCTGCCAAATAGCAAAGTGCTCGAAAGCGTAATCCTGCCACTTCTTCATATAGAGGATTTAGTTTGCACATTGCTGGAATCTGAAACAAAGTACGACCAAAGAGTTTGACATCGCGCTCAAAGGGACACTGTGCTGGGATCAATTGACAGAGAAAGTGAGCCTTGTTGGGGTGATTAACTTCCAGTGTGTTGAGCCAACGCCTTGCTGGTGCAAGAGGATCGAAAGCTTTCTTTTTGGTCAGAGGTTTGGCTGGGGTTATGTGCTTAGAGAAAGCTTTGATTGGACGAATCCAAACCCAACTTGCCAAAACTAGCTTTTGTGTGGTAGGCTCTGATACACTCATAAATCCTTATCCTGTTTTTTGTAAGCGAAGAACTACTAGCCTGTAATTTAGCTACATCTGCTTAGCTGTCTACTCCGGATTGATTTCGGGGCAGTCCTTTCCTGATTGCCACGGTAAGAGTTGAGCAGTCACAAACTGCTCTTAAGACCTAAGCTTTGTAACAGTTGCAGGTTTATTGGTTCTCTTGGTTTTGACCTCTGACAATTTGCCAGGTGCATATTCGCTACTCTCACGAGCAGCTGATCTTAAAACAGGATTTATTAACTTCTTGCAATTAGAGTTTATTAATTTGGGAAGTTAGACTGCCTATGCATATGCTGCCTGAGACTTCCGAAGTACTGCCTGAGTAATTTCACTGAACTTTGCTGGTTAAACTTACACCAGAAGTTCAGTATTGTTACTGGCGTTAATTAAATAATGAGCATTAGAATAACTCATCACAGTTATTAGGATAACTGATTACTAATTAAGATGTAAACAAAAAAATCAAAAAGAAAATACTGACTGAGAGTCTGAGCCATTAGCCAAACTCTAAGAGCCAGTATTTAGGGCTTGCTGAATAAGTCTTTGGGTAGGGAGTAGGAGGGGTAAGCGAAATTTTGGTTGGAATTTCAATTCTCCGCGTCTGGAGCGTCTGGAGCGTCTGCTTACTCGTTCCCCCACTCTTTTTTTCCCACACCTGGTTGTTAATGGTTAAGGGTTACTTGAGCTATTTCAACCTTGACATCCTCCCAGCGCGTGTTTCGCGGGATTCCTAACCTCACGATTAGGTTTTTCTGCTTCAACCGTACATATCTAGACACAATCTTTAAACTATGCCCCCGACATCGATACGTCCACAGACATTCGACTCCACTTTGAGTCCCGATTCCGCAAGCCCTGCGGTACGGTTATGTATCGAAAAATCTATTCACTTTGCGTCTTTCAGGGTTGGACTTTCCATTGCCCTGTCAGCTTATCCCAGTCTGCCAACTTTTCTGCGCCGTCGCCAAAAATTACGAACTTCGATCTGTTAGGCTGTCTGTCCCCGTTGTCTGGGTGGGTCAACGACCAAAAGTATCTTACCACAAACTTAATTGGAGGAGGCATTCGGCGAGTGCGCGTCGCCTGGGGAAACCCCAGGCGTTTATGTCGCACGTCTCGTCGCGCTCAAGCGAGAGTCTCCTGCCGCGAAGACAGATGAACGAAGATTTGAAGTGCTTAGGATGCAATCTCAGCTGTTGAACGTCGGCGTTTGCTACCTGTCACCTTTACAGGTGGATGTTCCGGGTTTTGCAATAAGAAGACTAGCAGAGGACGGCTTTGAAGTTCTCGTCGAGCTAAACGCTGGAGATCACGCTCAATTTCCTCTTGTAAGCCTATCCAGTCAACATTAGGCTTGTTCTCCAAAGACTTGGCGAACTCTGTCCAACGATCGCTCAAAGTCCTTTCAATCCGCTTAAGTACCAACTGTTGCAGTAATGATTTCTCAACTGCTGCGGCGACTCCCCGCAGGTGAATTTCTGGGTTGGCAAGCAGCTTCCCTTCCCAGCTAACTGCTGCAGCGACGGTAACTACACCATCTCCTGCCAATTGTTGTCGCTCTTTAAGGATGTTGTGGTGAACAATTCCGTTGCGATCGACCAGTTCAATCCCTGAGGGCACTTTGCCAGCGATACTAATTTTCTCTGACGACAATTCGACAATATCTCCATTGTCAGTAATCACCGTGTTTTCAGCAGGGATTCCCATGCTCTGAGCCATTTTCGCGTGCTGAACTAGCATCCGGTGTTCACCGTGAACTGGCATGAAGAATTTCGGTTTAGTCAGGGCAAGAATCAGTTTGTGGTCTTCCTGAGCACCATGACCTGAAACGTGAATTCCCTTATCGCGCCCATAAACTACGTGGGCTCCTTTCTTCATCAGCCGGTCAATAGTATTAACTACAGCTATAGTATTACCGGGAATGGGATTAGCTGAGAATACAACTGTGTCACCTTCGCGGATTTGAATATGTCGGTGTTCACCGTTGGAAATGCGGGTCATTGCTGCCAAGGGTTCACCTTGGGAGCCAGTAGTCAGAATCAATACTTTTTCTGGAGGTAGATTGTTAGCTGCTCGTAAGGGTTCAAACAAACTATCTGGGCAATTAATGTAACCGAGATTGCGAGCATGGGCAATCACATTGAGCATGGATCTACCCACAACCGCCACTTTCCGGTTCAGTTTTTGGGCAATATCGAGAATTATACTCACTCGGTGGACTGAAGAGGCAAAGGTTGTTACCAGTATGCGTCCAGAAGCCTTGGAGAAAACTCGTTCTAGATTGGGATAGACAAAGCGTTCAGAAGGCGTGTGTCCTGGAACTTCGGCGTTAGTGGAATCACTAAGCAGACAGAGGACTCCTTTCTCGCCATGTTCTGCCAGTTTTTGGAAATCAAAGTATTCCCCATCCACTGGCGTATGGTCAATTTTGAAGTCTCCGGTATGGATAATTACGCCTAATGGGGTATGGATAGCAACTGTGAAGCTATCAGCAATCGAGTGAGTGTTGCGCATAAATTCCACGAGGAAGGAAGAACCAATGCGCACAATGTCCCTTGGCATGACGGTTTTTAAGACCGTGCGCTCAGCGACACCAGCTTCTTCAAGCTTACCTTGCAGTAATGCCATCGCTAAGCGGGGGCCGTGAATGACGGGAATATCAAATTGTTTGAGGTGATAGGGAATCCCGCCAATGTGGTCTTCGTGACCATGAGTGACAATCATGCCCTTGATCTTGTGGCGATTTTCCCGCAGATAAGTCATATCCGGCAAGACAATATTGACTCCGTGCATTTCATCATTGGGGAAGCCAATTCCTGCATCTAACAGGATAATTTCGTCGTTGAACTCGAAGACACAGGTGTTCTTACCAATTTCATGTAATCCGCCCAGGGGAATGATTTTTAGAGCATCTTCTGATTTTTTCTTAATCATTTGCTTCCTTATCTTGAGGTTTTTTGTTCATATCATGCCAAGTCCAATCAGGTTTATCGGTTAAAGAAAATGTGCCAAAACTTGATAAAATTTACAAAATCATGTACGACACCATCCCGAGCTGGCAAACAACTGCTCTTTAGCAATCGACTATTAAGCCGATATCATCGCCATCGTAGAGATGATGCAGATAAAACTTTGCTTTTTTTGCCTATCCCATACCTAGAATTAACTGAGCCTTACTCAAGGGTTTTAATTTGGATAGGTTATTGACGATCAACCGTAACTCATAGGAGACAACTTATGCTGTTTGTGCTGAAAACCTTGTTGTTATATATGCACCTACTTAGAGCAGAAAGAGATTTTTGAGTACATCTTCCAAGCCTGACTTTAATTCAGTTGGCAAAGTACATAAAGGTGGACGCGGGGAACCTACCTCCCAGCCTTGAAGTTCCAGTGCTGCTTTAAGCGGGATAGGATTGGCAGTACAAAACAAGACTTTAAAAAGAGGAAAAAGTCTGAGGTGGATTTCAGTTGCCAAGGTCGTTTCACCAGCTTGAAAGGCTTTAATCATTTCTTGCAGCTGGTTGCCAACTAGATGACTGGCAACACTGACCACACCAATAGCTCCAGCTGCCAACATGGCGATGGTAAAGGAATCATCTCCAGAGTAGATGGCGAACTCTGGTGGTGTTAATAGTCGAGTTTCACTTACCTGGTCGAAGTTACCACTGGCTTCTTTGATCGCCACAATGTTAGGAATTTCCGCCAGACGGGCTACCGTAGACGGCAGTAGATTTTGACCAGTACGACTAGGGACATTGTAGAGCATCAAAGGCAATTCAGGATTAGATTGTGCGATTGCCAAAAAATGTTCATACAGTCCTGCTTGTGGGGGTCTGTTGTAATAAGGTACAACTTGTAATGATCCATCTATGCCTAGTTTAGCAGCTTTTTGGGTGGCAGCGATCGCTTCTGCGGTAGAATTTGAACCAGTCCCTGCGATCACCATAGCTTTACCTGCTACTGCTTTTTGTACTACCTGAAATAGCTGATACTCTTCATCCCAGTTCAGACTGGGAGATTCACCAGTAGTGCCGCAGACGACGATAGTATCTGTGCCATGATCACTCAGGTGAGCAGCAAGCTCCTCTGCAACCTGATAGTTGACGCTACCATCTTCCTTGAAAGGCGTGATCATTGCTGTTAGCACGCGTCCAAAATTTACCAATCTCTTCTAATTCCTCCTTGGCATTTTTTGGTATTGGGCCAGTTTTTCTAATAAGAAGCTAGAGCCTGTGCTGGCTTGATCGACTTTTTTGCCACTAACAACTCAGCAATTTGCACTGCATTCAAAGCTGCCCCTTTGCGAATTTGGTCTCCGCTCAACCATAGTTCTAGACCACAAGGGTGAGAAAGGTCTTGGCGAATTCGACCCACTAGTACTTGATCACAACCTGAAGCATCCATCGGCATTGGGAAATAATTCGCCTGCCAATCTTCTACAAGAGTTACGCCTGGGGCATTTGCTATAACTTCCCGAGCTGTGGTCACTGGCATGGGTTCGGCAAACTCTAGATTAATCGCTTCTGAGTGAGCTCTCAAGACTGGAACCCGAATACAAGTGGCGGAAACCCGTAATTGGGGGGTTCCAAAAATTTTGCGGGTTTCGTTAACCATCTTCATTTCTTCCTGGCAATAACCCTGTTCGTTGAGGGGCGAATTGTGAGGGAATAGGTTAAAAGCTAAGGGATAGGGGAAGATTTCTGTCGGCGGCACTTCATCTTGCAAAATTGCCCTTGCCTGAATTTTAACCTCTTCCATTGCTCTCATCCCAGCACCACTAGCTGATTGATAAGTCGCAGCCACAATTCTTTGCACCGGTTGCACTTGATGCAGCGGCCAAACTGCCATTGCCATCAAAATTGTTGTGCAGTTGGGATTGGCAATAATACCTTGGTGGCTTACTGCAGTATCAGGATTGACTTCAGGAATTACCAGAGGAACTTTTGAGTCTAGGCGAAAGGCACTGGAGTTGTCAATTACTACTGCACCCTTAGCAACTGCTTTGGGTGCCCATACCTTTGAGGTTGCCCCACCAGCAGATGCCAAAACCAAATCAACATTATCAAAAGCCTGCTCTGACAACGCCTCCACCGTCAAGTTTTCGCCGCCGAAGGAGACTTGGCGTCCAGCTGAGCGGGACGAAGCCAAAAGCTTTAATCGTGAAAGGGGAAAATTTCTGCTTTGCAGTAATTTAAGCAACTCGGTACCTACCGCACCCGTTGCCCCTAAGATAGCAACGCTCACTTGAGAACACAAAGGCATTTCCTCCACTTAACTTAAGTAAAATCCAAGATCTACAATTTAGTGATTTTTAATTTTTATTTCTCTAGAATCTTTAACAATAATTAAAATATCTGTCAATTTCAATGATAGTTGCCCTGTTAATTCCTGATTATTATATTGCGGTTGATTGTAGCGTACTTCCCCCGTAAATGCATTCAATATAAACCAATCATAGTAACTTACTTTACAGTACTGACACCATGAGCTGCTTAAAATAGCTATCTGAACATTTCGATCAATTCTACCTAGTCAAAAGCAATAGTATTCTACTAACCAAATAGTTATAACTGCGGCTGAGTCACTCTTAATGTACTATCATTCAGATACGGAAACACTTGGAGTAGTCTAGAGCTTAGTCTCAGGCTCTGCTGGGTGAGAAAAGCTAGATGTTTGCTGGCTGTAGAACTGGCTTACCGTCAACTACCCCGCCCATGCTTGATAGCTTGGATGAGGCTTGTAAGATCCCTAGGTTGACCAGCCTAAGTGTCTGGCGTACTACGTTAACGGCAAGCGCTTCAGTCGACACCTATGGATGCTTCCGCCAGTCCATAGCTGGAGTAACCAAGTAGTTAAGCAGGTCTAAAGGGTTAAGCCAGTGCTATTTGGAAGTACCGACCGTTAACATTGCCTTTAGGGAAGTGGTGCGCCTTAGCGCATTGCTAAATGTTTTAGTGTTAGTTCAGTGACTATCATAAGGCATCTGCCAAATAGATTACTCAATCTGACACTTTGAGTAGGGCAGCAGTCGGTCATTCCTCGTTCTGAATTCTTGTCACGAAAAATTTATTCCGCCCAATTGTATCACAGATAGGGTATCGAGCAGGTAAAGTAAGCATGAAAGTTACTCAGGAAAAGCTTCCCGCTAGCCAAATTGGTCTAGAAATTGAAATTCCGGCTGAAACGACCAAGAAAGTCTACGAAAGGGTCGTGCAAAATTTCTCTCGCTCTGCAAACATTCCTGGGTTTCGCAAAGGAAAGGTGCCGCGTCAGATTCTGCTACAGCGGCTAGGTCCACAGAGAATCAAAGCTGCCGCGATTGAAGATTTGGTTCAGGATAGTCTCAAACAGGTGATTGAGCAAGAGGCAATTGAGGTTCTGGGAAACTACCAACTAAAATCTAGCTATGAGGAATTAATCAACCAATTTCAACCAGGAGAACCGCTGAAGTTCTCGGCATCCGTTGATACACCACCAAGTGTAAACTTAGGGGATTACGGTAACTTGAGCGTTAAAGCCGAGGAAACTCAACCTGAACCAGGGGCAGTAGAGAGTTTCTTGGAACAGCGCCGCCTCGAGCAAGCCACTCTGATCCCCGTAGAATCAAGACCAGCCCAGATGGGAGATGTTGCAATAATTGATTATGTAGGTCGGTTTGTCAACCAGGAGGAAGGGGAAGAAGTTGTTCTCATCCCCAACGGTGAAGCTAGCGATTTTCAACTAGAGCTACAGGAAGGAAAATTTATTAAGGAAATAGTTGAGGGCATTGTCGGCATGTCTGTCGAGGGGACGAAGGAAGTACCTGTAAAGTTTGCCCCAGATTACCCGCGAGAAGATTTGGCAGATAGAGCAGCAACCTTTAGCATTACTCTCAAAGAACTCAAGGAAAAAGAGTTGCCAGAGTTAGATGATGACTTTGCCCAAGAAATCAGCGAACAGGATACGCTTGAAGAGTTACGAGAATCGCTGACTAAGCAATTTCAGGAAAAAGCTGAGGGCGAAACATCAGCAAGTAAGGAACAAGCCTTGATGGATGCTCTGGTTGAGACAGTTGAAATTGACCTGCCCGAAACGATGATTGAGCAGGAAGTTGACCAAATTTTAACTCAAACAGCCATCCAGATGGAAAGCTACGGGATGGATCTTAAAAAACTCTTTACCAAAGAAACTGTGCTACAGATGCGAGAGCGCACCCGCCCCGATGCTATCAACCGCCTCAAGCAATCGCTGGCATTAGAAGAACTTTCTAAGCGTGAATCGCTCACAGTCGAATCAGAGGCAATCGACAAAAAAGTTGAAGAATTGATGGAGCAATTTTCTGGACAAGAGGTTGATTCTGAGCGGGTGCGCAATTTTGTCCAGTCTGATTTGCTCAAGGAGAAAGCTATTCAATGGCTCGAAGAACATTCCACAATTGAGCTAGTTCCCAAAGGTTCTTTAGCTACGACCGAAGAAGAAGCACAATCTACATTAGAAGCAACTGCCTCACAACCGATAGATGCAGCTGGGCAGACTATTGAAGTGCAAGCTCAAGAATCTGTTCCCACAGAGGAAGAACAATCGCCAGTAGAAGCAACTGTCTCCCAACCGATAGATGCAGCCGAGCAGACTATTGAAGTGCAAGCTCAAGAATCTGTCCAAGAGTAATACTGGGAGTCACCTTCTCCCGCTAATTTCAGGAAGATAGCGGGAGCTGCTGAATTTTTAGGCAAGTTATTGCGAATAATTCAATATTCGATCACAAAAGGTTCCAAGTGCTTCATAATCGAGTGCCTGATCCCAGGTCTTAAGAAAGTTAGTCTTCAAGCAGTTGATGCATAATAATCATTAGAAGATATGGTTGGTGCTGAGTTTTGGATGTGCCGCCTCTGACAGCGCCTCTGTCTAACTAAAGATAAAATGCCTTTACTTTGCTTTTATGCTCCAATCTCTGTGCTCTGATTACCTATTAAATAGCTTGAGTTCCCCAGAAATTTACGACATTAGCCCTAGCAATATCGTCCCGATGGTGGTAGAACAGTCCGGTATAGGAGAACGGGCGTTTGACATCTACTCGCGGCTGTTGCGAGAGCGTATTGTATTTTTGGGAACACCCATAGATGATGCGGTGGCAGACTCGATTGTTGCCCAGATGCTTTATTTGGAAGCTGAAGACCCAGAAAAGGATATACAGCTGTATATCAATTCACCGGGAGGCTCAGTTACGGCTGGTATGGCAATTTATGACACAATGCAGCAAGTAACTCCGGATGTGGTTACTATCTGCTACGGTCTAGCAGCTAGCATGGGAGCGTTTTTACTTACAGCTGGAACTCCTAGCAAGAGGATGGCACTTCCCAACGCTCGGATTATGATTCACCAGCCCCTTGGCGGAGCTCAGGGACAGGCGGTAGATATAGAGATTCAAGCCAAAGAAATTCTCTTCCACAAGCAGCAACTCAGTCAGTTGATGGCTGAGCATACGGGTCAGCCCTTTGAGAAAATTGCTGAAGATACTGAGCGCGACTTTTTTATGTCAGCGTCTGAAGCCAAGGACTACGGTTTAATTGACCAAGTGATCTCCCGGCACAACCTTCCCCAAAAGGAAGCAGCTATCACTTCTATTTAAGCGAAGAGGCAGGTTATGTCTAAATACGATTCTCATCTAAAATGCTCGTTTTGCGGCAAGTCTCAAGAACAGGTGCGCAAGTTGATTGCTGGCCCGGGAGTTTATATCTGTGATGAATGCGTTGATTTATGTAACGAAATTTTAGATGAGGAGTTACTTGATTCTAACTCCTCAGCCCCACAGCCAGTGCCGCGTTCAGAACCTCCTCAGAAGCGTCGTACTCGTGCTTCTGGTCTTTCTCTCAATCAAATTCCCAAACCTAGAGAACTAAAAAAGTATCTTGATGATCATGTTATTGGTCAGGACGAGGCGAAAAAAGTTCTCTCAGTAGCTGTCTATAACCACTACAAGCGTCTGAGTTTTATCCAGTCTAAGGCTAACGGCAAGGAAGGGAACGAAGATGTCGTAGAGGTACACAAATCCAACATTTTGCTGATTGGACCGACTGGTTGTGGTAAAACTCTCCTAGCTCAAACCCTAGCCAAAGTCCTGGATGTCCCCTTTGCAGTAGCAGACGCCACAACTTTGACAGAAGCAGGTTATGTCGGAGAAGATGTCGAAAATATTTTACTGCGACTGTTGCAAGTAGCGGATTTCGATGTTGAGGAAGCTCAGCGAGGAATTATCTACATTGATGAAATTGATAAAGTAGCGCGCAAGAGCGAAAATCCCTCAATCACCAGAGATGTATCTGGTGAAGGCGTCCAACAAGCCTTGTTGAAGATGCTGGAGGGGACAGTAGCTAATGTGCCGCCGCAAGGTGGACGCAAGCATCCTTATCAAGACTGCATTCAAATTGATACCAGCAATATTCTATTTATCTGCGGTGGTGCCTTTGTTGGTCTTGATAAAGTGGTAGAGCAGCGCATTGGCAAGCGCTCTATGGGCTTTATTCAGCCAGGACAAGGGCAATCTAGGGACAAGCGAGCAGCTGATTTATTACGGCACTTAGAGCCTGACGATTTGGTCAAGTTCGGCATGATTCCAGAATTCATTGGCAGAGTACCGATGGTGGCAGTAGTTAACCCACTTGATGAGAAAGCGCTGATGGCAATTTTGACCGAACCACGCAATGCTCTAGTCAAGCAGTATCAGAAGCTTTTGAAGATGGACAGCGTACAGCTGGAATTCAAGCCGGAAGCAGTGCGAGCAATCGCGCAAGAAGCCTACCGCCGCAAAACTGGAGCGAGGGCATTGCGGGGCATTGTGGAGGAATTGATGCTCGATATTATGTATGAATTGCCCTCACGTAAAGATCTAACCCGCTGTACAATTACCAGGGAAATGGTGGAGAAGCGCTCAACAGCAGAACTTCTGGTGCATCCTTCTTCGCTGCCAAAACCAGAATCAGCATAGTTGTCACTAAGTTAGGAGTCATTTGTCATTTGTCAAAAGCCAAAAATAAAAGACAAAGGACATCAAAATGCCTTACATTCAAGTTAGGGGTGTTCCTCACTACTACGAATGGATAAAAAAGTCAAGCTCAGCTGCAAACAAACCAGTGATGGTCTTTGTGCATGGCTGGGGAGGTTCGGCTCGCTACTGGGAAAGTACCGCTAATTTCCTATCAGAGACTTTTGATTGCCTGCTCTATGATTTGCGGGGATTTGGTCGTTCACGGCTACCGCAACAACCGACAGGCTTAAGCTATGAAATGGAAGACTACGCCGAAGATTTAGCAGTTTTGTTAGATATTTTGGAGGTAAGTCGCATTTACATCAATGCCCACTCTTTGGGTGCCTCAGCGGCGACGATGTTTCTCAACCGCTATCGAGAGCGAGTCGAACAGGCAGTTTTGACTTGCAGTGGTGTTTTTGAATACGAAGAAAAATCTTTTAGTGCCTTCCACAAAATTGGTAGCTATGTTGTTAATTTTCGTCCTCGTTGGCTGTTAAAGATTCCCTTTGCTGAGGGATTGTTTATGAAGCGATTTTTGTACCGTCCACTGCCTACAGCTGTCAGTCGCGCCTTTTTGAAAGATTACCTGGATGCTGATTATGAAGCAGCTTTGGGTACAATGCTAACGGCAGTGAGCAAGTATGCCGCAGAGGTGATGCCCCAGGAATTTGCTCAGTTGAGTGTGCCAACTCTGTTAGTTTCTGGCGAGCGCGACAAGATTATCCCAGCGGCACTTGGACGTAAGGCGGCGCAACTGAGTGAAAGAGTTGATTATTGCGAGATTCCTAATACAGCTCATTTTCCAATGCTAGAAGCTCCGGAAGTCTATCTAGAAAGGGTGTGCAAGTTTCTAGGAATAGGTGATCATGCTAAAATCTGAGTTTTGCCGCTTTCAGCTAGAAGGTGTCAGGGCAGTAACTGTAGCCAGGGATTGATACTGTTTTAATGTCTTAACCGCCTTGGCGATTGCTATATAATAAGCCCACACTGACTCTAACGAGTATAGTGTGGGAGGATATCACTTAGGGACTTCCAAATAAAAAAATATCCCATCGGTTAGGAGGAGAGGGAGAGGGGGAGAGGGGGAGAAGAATCTTAACATCGTGTTTCTGGCGTCAATTGGATAATTTATTTCTTGGAGTTGCCTTAACCCAAGCCCAATTCCCGTTTAAGCAGATTAATCGACTTACTGCCAATATAGTTATTACTGAGAATTATCTTGGGGGGGCGGATCAAATCTTCCCTGGAAGCTTTGATCGACTCTTGAACGACTGGGTAACTTGCCTGGTCTCCGCAGATAATTGTATGAGCAGAACGAACCATGGCATTGATTTTGTAGGTATCTTTAATCTGAGCTGTCATTAGTAGTAACTCATCCCCCCGTAGACTGTGGAGGATAATTTCTACTACTTGTAGAATACCAGAACTAAGACTGACTACCCCCAGACAGCTATTTTTAGGGAGACTTTTCACCAACTGGATTTCCTGAGCATAGTCGTAAATATCAAGGGGAATGACGCGAACAGATTTAGGTGCGGCAATTTCCTCCGCTTTGCCAATAAAATAGCGGCTGGTTACTACTGTGGCAGAGTTAGTTTGAGCCAGTGCTTCCGAGAGCTCCTCAATTGGTACTAACTGCACAGGAATCTTTAGAGACTGTTCCAATTCATTAACCATTAACTTACCAGCACCTAAGTCTCTGGCCTCAACTGTCACCAGTACCCGTGCACTACAGCGCAAGCGCCAATCAATTTCTGCCAAAAATAGCTGCCTAGCTTCGCTGAGGGAACAACCCTGGATTAGTAATTGATCAAGACTCTCTTGCACAACTTTATAGGCTTCGGGATACTCATTGAGGATGGGAGACTGCCGTTGAGTACCGCCTTCATGCCCCTGTGCTTTGACATAAATACCTGAGCCAGCTAAGGATTCTACTAGTCCCGTTTCTTCCAGTTGTCGGTATACCTTGCTAATTGTATTGCGGTGCAAACCAGTCTCCATCGCTAGCTGCCTAGTACTGGGCAGTTTTTCTCCTGGTGGATATTGCCTAGAGGCAATCGCAAACTGAATTTGGTCAAATAGCTGCTTTGAGGCAGGAATTTCACTGTCTTGCTGAATATGATACTTAACCATCAAAGAGTCTCCAAAGCTCTCCGGTACACCAATTAAGAGGGTCAGGCGTTGTTAGCAGTTCATGGTAAAAGCAAAATTATCAACTCCTGGAAAAAGATTTCAATTAGATAAAAATAAATTTTCTCACTCATGTAAATCTCTAAATTATTAATAATCAGACTCAAATCTATCTACAGAAAGTTGAAGTTGGTAAAAGACAAGGATTAACTGGGAAAGCAACTGATAAACTCATAACCTAAGTTAATTTTGAAAGTTTTGCAGGCAAAGGAGTGAGTTGGAGTTAAAATTAGGCTGAAGTTTTCCACTAGTCAGAAGATCGATCACCCATCGATCCTAGACAACTTTGGCTTCAACAGAGCACACAAGCTCCGTCTCATTGCTAATTATGACAGATAAAGAAATCTATACGGATTCAGTCAAGGTAGCGAATGGTTCTCTCGAAATTGCCTCTTACTTGGCAAGACCAAGGGAGGATGGTTCTTTTCCTGCAATTGTGGTACTACAGGAAATTTTTGGCGTTAATGACCATATCAGGGAGATCACAGAGCGTTTGGCTCAAGAAGGCTACATAGCAATTGCCCCAGCACTCTATCAACGCCAAGCCCCTGGTTTTGAAACTGGTTACACTCAACAAGACTTTAAAGTTGGCAAGGAATATAAACAACAAACCAAGGCTAAGGAACTACTTGCTGATATTCAGGCTACAATTGATTATCTCAAAAGCCAGATGCCTCTGCAAGATAAGGGGATTGGCTGCATCGGCTTTTGTTTTGGTGGTCATGTTGCCTATCTTGCCGCTACTTTACCTGAGGTTAAAGCCACAGCTTCTTTCTACGGCGCTGGCATTACTACCATGACACCAGGGGGGGGTGAACCCACCATCACTCGCACACCGGAGATATGGGGTACAATCTACACCTTCTTCGGCATCGAAGATGCCAGTATCCCCACAACCCAGGTAGAGGAAATTGAGGCAGCCCTCAACAAACACCAAATTGAACACCGAATATTTCGTTACGAAGGAGCAGATCACGGCTTTTTCTGCGATCGTCGTGCCAGCTATAATCAGGCAGCGGCAACTGATGCCTGGAAGCAAGTTAAACAACTATTTGAGCAGGAACTATAGTAAGCATGCTGAATCGCCAGCACACCACCAGTATGCCCAAGTAGGTAATTTATTAGTTTTCTATAGCAATAATATAGTCATGAATTCAGAATCAACTCGTTCTCAAACTAGCAAAACGTCTTTTTCTATGGACGATTTTGCTAAGGCTTTAGAAGAACACGACTACGAGTTTAAAAAGGGACAGGTGGTGCGCGGTACAGTTTACAGCTACGAAACTGATGGCGCGTATATTGACATCGGTGGTAAGTCCATGGCGTATCTTCCCATGAACGAAGTCTCATTGCAATTTTCTCTTGATTTGTCTGAGGTACTGCCCTTAAATGAAGAAATGGATTTCTTGATTATTCGGGAACAGGATGTTGATGGTCAAGTGACGCTTTCGAGGCGTCAGCTGGAAGTAAAGAAGGTTTGGGACGATTTAACTCAACAACAGGAGAATAGTAAATCAGTGCAAGTGCGCGTTTCCGGAGTCAACAAGGGAGGTGTCACTGTCGATTTGCAAGGTTTGCGGGGATTTATTCCGAGATCGCATCTCAATGAGCGTAATAATTTAGAGTCATTGATTGGTCAAAGCCTCACCGTAACCTTTCTAGAATTGGATCGCGAGCGTAACAAGCTGGTACTTTCCCAGCGTGAAGCCTCTCGCGCTGAAAGCTTTAGTCAGCTAGAGATGGGACAGCTGGTGGAAGGTAAAGTGGTTTCAATTAAGTCTTTTGGTGTCTTCATTGATTTTGAGGGTACAACTGGTTTGTTGCACATTAAGCAAATCAGCCAAAACTTTATTGAAGACCTCTCCAAAGTGTTCGAGTTGGGGCAGCCAATCAAGGCGATGATTGTTAACTTGGACGAAGGGCAGGGTCGTATTTCTCTTTCTACCAGAATGTTAGAAAATTATCCAGGAGAAATACTTGAGAAAATGGCTGAGGTAATGGATAGTGCCGAAGCGCGTTCAGAACGTGCTCGGCAAAAGTTATTGCAGCAATAATAACTGCACTGCCGCCATTTTCACTGCTAGAACTGTTACATAATCAAGCCCAAGCCTCGAAGAGGAGAAAAATATTCTAATGACTCAAGAAGATGGCTCGATCCTTACTCTCACAGTGGATATTGGCGGCAGCGGCATCAAGGTGATAGTTTTAGATGAAGCTGGCAAGCCTTTAACTGAACGCCTCCGCCAGGATACGCCGCAACCTCCCAAGCCAGATACTGTGATTGAGACGATTGTCCAGTTAGCCACCTTACAAGGCGAGTTTGATCGTGTCTCGGCGGGATTTCCCGGTGTGGTACAGGCTGGCGTCACTAAAACCGCTGTTAATTTAGATCCAGGTTGGGGTGGATTTGATTTAGCTACAGCCCTGGCTAATCGCTTGGGGAAGCCAGTGCGTGTTGCCAATGATGCTGATGTACAGGGATTGGGAACAATTTCTGGTAAGGGTGTGGAAATGGTAATTACCTTAGGTACAGGTTTTGGTAGTTCTCTGTTTGTCGAAGGGAGGCTAGTACCTAATCTGGAGATGGGGCACCATCGGTTTCGCAAAGGGGAAACCTATGAGCAACAGTTAGGGCGTGCAGCTTTGGAGAAAGAGGGTAAGAAAAAATGGAATAGTCGCTTGCAAAAAGCGATCGCTTCCCTTGAAAAGCTCTTTAATTACGACTACCTTTATCTTGGTGGCGGTGAAGCGAAAAGAATTTCTTTAGAGTTACCCCCTAATGTAAAAATTGTGCCTAATATTAATGGGTTGTTGGGCGGTATAGCTTTGTGGCGAGATTAATCTAGTTCATTAATGAACCATGAACAAGTAATAAGCAATAAATGTTCTAGTCTTCACTTATTACTTATTACTTATTACTTATTACTTATTACTTATTACTTTCTTATGAAGACGCTCAATTATAATTTTTGAGGAAAGTATATGATTTCTCAATGTCATATGTTAAAACCCGGTCTGTCTCCATAAAAGGAACAAACTGTCTGTACTGTTCAAAAAAATCTTGGGTAATTCTAGATAATTTTAAGTTGGGGTCTTTTTGCTTTCTTAAATTAATAGCTTGTGCTGCGTGCATCATTTCTATCCCTAAAATGTAATAGAGATTATCGATTTGTTGTCGGAAACGACGTACAACCCTTGGTGCATTGGTAGACATGTCTTCAATGTTTCCTGCGATCGCAAAATAATCGATTGATACAGGCATAGCGAGTTCTTGGTTTTCCGCAGCCAAGGAAACAAATACCTTTTGAATTGCACCATAGGCATGGACTGTATTTTCAGTACCCAAAAAGCGGGTAAGATGGGTAAACTTTGGATTGCCCAATTTTATGGTACGTTGTGCTGAAGCATTAGAAAGATGACTAAGAGCGATCGCAGCTTCCTGGAAAGAGATTACCCAAGGTAAAGGAGAAAAGTTGGCTGTTGGTAACACTGCACCACTTAAGTTTTCTTCTGAAACGTAGTGAGAGGCTTCTTCTTGTCGCTGTGATGGACTCTCGACATTCAAAACAACGGCTGGATTATCATCAGAAGAATTAAGTTGAATCTGAAGTTGTGCTTGTAATTGCTGGAGACAACTTTCTACTGCTCCTAGAGTGTAAGCTGATGTTCGATAACTTAAAGGGTCTTGTAATGCTCTTTCCTCTGATTCTTGCCAAAGATAACTATCATTAAGAAGTTCTCTAATATCCCTTGACACCTTATTCACTGCCGGGAAAGGTCGAATTTCATTAGAGTCTTCTAAAAAAGGTTCGATATTACCATTAAATCCCTCGATGCTTAAGGAAAAAACCAGTTTTGAGAGCTTTAAAACATGTTCTAATTCTGCAATTGCCAAAGTTCCCAAAGCTTCTGAGTAAGCATTTGAACTGAAGATTGACAAAGAATCTTTTCCAAAAGGGACTAAAGGCTTAATGCTCGTCATTTCTAAGGCTTTGGCAGCAGCAATTTTCCGATTTTGGTAATATACTTCTCCCTCTCCAATCATTGCCAGACCAATATGGGTAATCAAAGTAATATCTGCTTGTCCTACAGAACCTCTAGAAGGAATAACAGGAACAATATCATTATTCAAAAAGTCTCGGTATTGTTCGGCTACTTTTGGTTGAACACCTGTTGCTCCATACAAAATAGAGTTTAAGCGTGTCACCATGACCGCTCGAACTACATCTCGGCTCATTTCTGGACCAGTACCTGCGGTGTGAGCATAAATTAAACCTCGATTAAATTCTCGAGAAGCTTGAATTACCTCTTCACTTAAATTGCCGCTGGCATCAATCATAGATTGATCTTTATTCAAACCAACCCCTACGGTTAAACCATAAATTGCTTGACCATTTTTGGCAGCTAGAAGCAATAATTCATGGGATTTTTGTAACTTTTCTAGGGAGGCATCGCTAATTTCGACTTTAGCTCCATGTTGTGCTACCTCAACCACTTCTTTTGGAGTTAAGTTATTGCCATTAAGGACAATAGCTGGCAAGTGATTTTTAGAAATAACTATTTTAGGAGTAGTATGGTTAATAGCGTCAAGGTTTCGGGTAGTATGCTCATCAGCTTTAGTTGGTTCACTAATTAAACATAGTGATGTAGCTAAGAGTAAACTAAAATATTTACAATTTTTAGACATTTTGTGACTTGGTTGACTTCTACTTAATGGAACCTTAAGCGAGGAGGTGAGACAGTATAAAAGCTAATAGGGAAGAAAATTTCCCTGATGGGCAGTAGCAACTATTCTTGGTCATGAAGACCAAGACTTCCTGGCTCTGAGAACTTAGACTTTTGCTACCGTCAGCATTCTCCCCACAAAGATACTACCAGCCTCACCTCATTTTTGACCAAAAATATGGGATTCAAGCCCCGTCCTTCCCTTGACGGCTTTTTGTGGGAGCAATATTGATAAACAATGGGATTGATAGTAGAATATTTTTAGCGGTAAAGCGCACATATTAAGACGAAGTAGGTCAAGCGGACTATTCGAGATCCGGAACCCTGGT
>JAAHGS010000042.1 GCA_010692645.1 Symploca sp. SIO2E9 | reverse complement strand
AGGTTTCAACAGCGGTGATAATGGCTTACATCAAAGACCCACATCACGGCAAATAAATTTGCCGTGTCGCGTTTCCGCCCCCGTTTAGAAAACGGGAGCTACCACGCTCCCGACTGTGAGATGGTGTTATACTTGCTCAGTTTAGCCGTTGCCTTTCTTTTTGTTCTTACACCCCCCCTGACGGACTTTAAATCTAGGGTCGCTTTTACAAATTACATATAGACGACCACGACGGCGTACCACTTGACAATCTTTGTGGCGAGTCTTCAAGCTTCCGATTGAGCTGACAACTTTCATGCTTTTTACCCCTATGGTTGTTAACAATATACTTTGATACTCTCCTTTCTAGAAGAAAGGAGATTCTCTGGAACTTTCATCCCAAATTTATTTACTTGTGGAGTTTTCCGATTTTACGGACAGATCAACATGGACATCTTTAGAGCCAGCGGTTTCTCTGATTCCCCGAACTCTGCCGAGTACATACTTACTATACCCAAAGGGTGGCCTCTTAGTCAGTCGGGTGGGTCAACAACCAAGATTATTATAACAAACCTAAATAGCGTTGTTGTGACTAAAGTCACTCTAGACGAGATACTTTTCATAGTTAATCACTCATGGACCAATGAACCATAAGTGATTAACTATGAACAAATTAAAAATTAGAGATAATATGCTCGGCTCTGAATTGCTGCCGGTGGCGACTGGAATGTCCTAACAGCAGCGGCAGGTACGCCAGAAATTAGCTTTTCCAAATCTTGGCGCATGGGATGTTTACTTTTGCCAAATTTAATTGTGACAACCCGCTCTTGTTCCTCAGGCGTGAGAATATAGCTATTAAGAGGTTGTAAGATATTCCAACGAGCGGCAATTAATTTACCATCTTGGGTGCCATATTCAGTAATTGGTGAATAATTCCCAGCTAATGGGTTAAGTCCTTGCACATCAACTTCACAGGAAAGAATGCATTCTTCTTCATTATCAGGATAATCAGGGTCATGGCAAGTAAACTGCCAAGTCTTGACAGAAGGATCATTTAGTGATGGTAAATTCGTAGTGAATGTGGTTTTAAACTTCGGTTCTCCAAATAACTGTATCCCTGCCTGAATAGCAATATCATTGTCACAGGGAACATGCACCCGGAGATTACCCATAGTTTTTGTCTGTTCATCGCCCAGAATAAACTGCTCAAAGGATACCTTCGGAACATTAGCTGCCTGTGACTCAGCATAGATAATAATATTCAGTTCAATCTCTTTGACTATATTGGCACCAAAGGGAAATTGCCCCGTATAAAGCTGGTAATTAAAAGTTACGATACCTTGACCATCAAAGGCAGCAGCTTTAACAGGTTTATTGGCAACAAAAGGTTCTAATACCGCCAGGTCTACCAAATAAAAAACAGCACAATTGGTCAGCGACGAGTAATAAAAAGGCAAACCAAAGCCCTTAGCAACAGGGGGAAGAGATGACTCGGATTGCTGGTTGCTCATAATTCAAACTCCTTACTTGTACAAAAAATATGCTACAAACACTCCGACTTTAAACAACAAGTAATAACCAAAGCATTTCTTGTTTATACTTATTACTTATTACTTATTACTTATTTAATTCGGAGATAACTTTATCAGCAGCTCTTAAAGCTAGTGCAGCGATAGTTAGTGTAGGGTTGGAAGTGCCCACACTGGGAAATACTCCACTACCTAACATAAACAGGTTGCTATGCTCATGGGAGCGTAAATCTACATCTACGACTGAAGTATTAGCTTCAGAACCCATGGGATAAGTACCCATAGTGTGCCCCGCCCCATTGAGGATGTGAGGCTGACCTTGATAGAAAAATAATCGAGGGCTGTTAAGATTAACATGGGTATAGTCAGTGGCTCCTAGTTTGGTAAAAATTGTCTGTGCGGCTTTACGGGCTGCAGCAAAACCTGCTTTTGTGTAGTCACAGAGTTGGTAATTAATCTCTGGGCGCGGGATGCCTAGATGGTCACAATGTTTTGTGGAAGGAACAATACGATTGCTGCCTAGGGGCATTTGCTCCACCAGTGAACCAAATCGAATCTGTCTAGTGATGATCGAATTTACAGAATTCTTTAAATCTGTGCCTGAGCGTCCGCTAGAGATTAAATCATTTACTGTATGATCAGGATCACCTTGTGCCCAGTTCCAGCCGTCATTGCCAATTTCCATTCTAAAGGCTGCCCGTTTGCTACGGAATGACCCATCTCTGAGGCTTTCAATGCCTGAAGTCGAAAGTGGCCCTCGAAATGGATAAACGGGATTGGGCATTAGCGCCCAACTCAGTTGTACTGGATGATCCATGAGGTTTCTGCCCACTTGATCACTGTGATTTGCCACACCTTTTGGCAACCCTTCACTTGCAGACATCAATAGCAGTTTGGCTGTTTCAATGGCATGGGCTGCTAGAATATAGGTTTTGGCAGTAATAATACTTTCCTTAGTAACCCCACCGTCAGTGTCTTGATATTGTTTATAACGAATACCGCCAATTCTGCCTGTCTCTGGCTCTACTTCCAGACGATAGGCAACGGTTTTATACCATATTTCGGCACCAAAGTCTTGGGCTTTACTTAGGTGAATCGTAGCATCATATTTTGCCTGGATGGGGCAGATGGGAATGCAACTGGTATTACCTGCACAAACTCGACGATGATCATAAGGGCGGGAGTTACGTGCTTGGGGAGTAGGACTAACCTTAACAGGCTCTCCATCAAAGCTCATCTCCTCTATACCTTGGGCAATCTGCTGATCCAAATAGGATGGTAGAATACCGGGCATCGGGTAGGACTGACTAAAGTGTAAACTAAGATATTGCTGGTCTTCAACATCGGCAGCTACACCGATTTCCTTTTCAGCTTCACAGTACCAAGGCTCCAGATCATTATAAGTAATTGGCCAATCAACTCCATGACCATATTTAGTCCTAATCTGGAAATCATTAGGCAAGAGGCGCAAACAGGTTCCTAACCAGTGCCAAGTGGTACCACCCCCCCGTCGCTCATTAGTGCTGCTAAAGGGTAAAGGACCATTTTGGAGTAAATAGCCCCGATTAGGAATATCTAAAACAGTAGCATTAAGAGCATTAGGATTTTTAGGGTATGGTGATTCCGGAGTTTTGGCACTAGCTAGATAGAACCTTTCCATATAGTCGCCGCGATTGGAGGGAACTTCTGTACCAGCTTCTAAGATGAGTACCTTCTTGTTAGCTTGAGCTAGTTTATAAGCAGCCAGCGCACCTGCAATACCTGCTCCCACAATTACAACGTCATAATTATTACTATTTGTTTTACTATTTGTTTGAGTCAAGATTTCTCTCCCCTACTAGCTATTAAGGAATCAGGAAGAATAAGGATAGGGAAGTGTGGGAGGCGTGGGAAGTGTGGGAGGATTTTGGTATACACTCATTCCCCCGTATCCTCCCCCTCCCCCCTCTCTCCCCACACTCTCTTGTTTCTCCCGGGTGAGCGAAATTTTGGTTGGAATTTTAATTCTCCGCGTCTGGGCGTCTGGGCGTCTGGAGCGTCTGCTTACTTGTTCCCCCACCCTTTTTTTCGCTCATCCGTTTCTCCCCATCTCCCTCTATTAGCTTTCAAGAGCAGATATTAATGACAATTGCGGTGGATTAGCCCAGTATCCATATCTCATTTCGCTATAGCCCATAGGATGAGCCTGGATGGCATCCCAACTCAAGCCTCGTATGTAGGCATTCATAGATATTACTGTCCCATCCTCAAAGGATTTAGGGGGTTCATTTTTGTACCAAACTCCTAAATACCACAACCTGATAATTCTCCTGGCTATAGGTCCTACATCCGCATCTTTAAGGATTTTTTTTCCCACTTCTTGAGCTAATTTTTCCGGCGAGATTCTTGGTTGATCAGCAATACCTATAAAGGTAGTAAAAAGTTGATTTATCAGGGATTCATCCACATCTGTTTGTTCATTTTGAAGATAATCTAAATACTGCTTTGCTAACCCAATTGGGTCGATTGCCGGCATAATGCGATCGCTACTATATCCGGTTAGGATTGCTGAGAGATTAACGAAGTTTTTTAAAGTATAATCACGATCCATTTATCTTCTCACCTTGCTCTTTCTAATAAATAAGTAAAGTCAGAGAATTTACCATTAGTCATGGTTGAATTGATATGGCACAAAACACAACTGGAAGAAACATTAGGAACCCTACCTTGGATATAAGTTTCCATGGTGATATTAGCCAAAAACTGAGGAGCAGGATCACCAGCAGCTGAACTATTTGGATTAGCTGGCCACTGGGTACTCACGAGTTGATAATTTTGCCAAACAGATTGATCATTAACTTGCCTAAGTTTAGCTTGCCATTGACTATTCAAATTCTTAGTAGCTTGATCAATAGGTATTACCCTTGTAACTTGGCTAGGTGTAGCTGGCAGATTGGGGTTCCAAGGTTTCGGTGGCGGCTGATTTTCTGGTGCATTAGATTCTGGATTAAAAAATAAGGATTTTAAGCCACTATTTGGAGGTACTTCTAGATTATCTACATGCTCAAATGTAGACCAAACCCACTGCGGCGCAGACTTAGTTTTACGAGCAATGTGTAAACCAACCATTCCCATTGTCTTCAGTTGACAGGACTCTTGAACCAGCGGCTCTTCTGATGCCGGAGAATAGACTAGAGCTTTAATTTTATGAAAACGGCTGGCATCATCTTGTTGTGGATCTAAGATTTTCCAGGCTGATTTGAGAATAATTGCACCTACTTCCTGAGTATTGTTATTGCCGCCAGGAAAGTTGACTTCAGAGACGAAATTGTCCTGACCTTGTTTACTATACAAATTATTATTGAGGATGTAATCAAAAATGCGGTCATTGAAGTGAATTGCATAGCGTACATATTGACCATGCTGATCGATTAGCGGACCAGTATTAAACACCTGTTCATCAGCATCTAGTACTTCATTAGCCACCTTCTGACTCATGCGAAAGACTATTTTTCTATTTGTCTTCAGGTTTTTACAAGCGTTGGGAACTTCTACTATTTGTCCCTTGGATGGAGGTGTTTTTCCATCAGGAAGAAAGACTTGATAAGCTTCTTTGTAGCTTTCCCAGACAGTGGCGTTATCTCCTTTACTACCGATTAATTCTGTAGTATTAACTGATTCATCAGGCAAAGTTGGCCAGTTTAAAGCGACAAAGGACTGCCAAGAGAATACATCAAAATCATGCTGCCGCGTTTCTAGAGTATTAGAATTATTTAGATCAATATCATAGGGCAACTTAAAACTTAGTAATGTAGTAGCTCGCCTGGAATTAGCTGTGGGCAGATTCCGCGCATAGCTAAGATTGCCCTTGATACTAAAACTGAGTATAAGGATCAAACTGCTCAGAACAACAATCAATAATAATTTACGGGCAAAAAGCATAGGATGTTTTCCTTATTATGGCTATTGCCTTTTTCAACTTAAACCTAGTACTGCTGTGCGGAAGTCACCCATTCAACAGCAGGCATTGAGTAAAGGAAATGTCTCAAAAGTCAAAAGCTGATTCAATAGGCTGCCTCTCCCGTACATATGGTGACAATAAAATTTTATATATTGTAGGGTGGGTTAGGCTGGGGTCATAATTTGTGAATTCTAGTATTGTTTTCCTATGAGCGCCGTAACCCACCAAAGATAATTTGTAGTCTGATCTACAGTTTCCACCAAGATCTCTGGAGAGCCGGTTAGAGTCAATTCCTAAATTACTTTAATTCAAGCATAGTATAATCTCAATTTCATGTAAACTTGCACGTAACAATTAGTAACAAGATTGATGAAAAGTTTCCAGTCTTTACTACAGACACTGTCTCTGACTCTACTTGTTTACCTGTGTGTGTCTCTATCCAAGCTGTTAAGATTATCTTCTTCTGAAGCTGTAACACCTCCAGAGCAAGATATCCAATATAAGTCTCACCACCTAGAGCAAAGTGTGATTCACACACTCTTGATTCCGGCTGGGAGTAAATTTTCGGTAAGGAGCGCCATCTCTTCAGAACTAACTACCTTAGCCAACTTTGCCCAGCAGCACCAGGCAATAGCAGTTATCAATGGGGGCTTCTTCGATCCGAAAAACCAAAAAACCACTTCCTATATTTTCCGACAAGGGCAACTAGTAGCAGACCCTCGTCTTAACGAAAGGTTAATTAATAATCCTAACAATACCCCCTACTTAAATAAAATACTCGATCGCACGGAATGGAGGCGTTATCACTGTGGACAAAATCTCCGTTACGACATTGCTCTTCGCAGTGAACCGATTCCAACTGGTTGTTCCTTGGTAGACGTCTTGGGAGGTGGTCCTCGTTTATTGCCAGAAATTGGTTCGCTTGCTGAAGGTTTTATAGATGTCTCAGAAGGTAAAGTGATTAGGGATGCCCTTGGTAGTAATCAACCCAACGCTAGGAGTGCTGTTGGTATTACTAGCGAGGGCAATATCCTTTTAGCTATGGTAGCCCAAAAGCCAGAAGCTCCTACAACTAGCGGCATGTCTCTGGCAGCACTAGCCGAGTTCATGAGTAGCCAAGGAGTTGAAGAAGCAATGAATTTAGATGGAGGAAGCTCTTCTGCTGTTTATTACCAAGGTAGAACTTTTTACGGGAAAGTTGACAAACAGGGAAATCAGATTAAGCGGAAAGTTTTATCGGTTTTACTCGTTCAAGAAACAATTGAAGTTTTTTAGGGATAAATCGCACTAGATTCAGTGTCTATAGTTACCACCTAAATCTCAGCCCACTACTTTTTTTAGTGTAAATTGACTTATCATCTTGAATCTTAACTTCTTCTACCTTGGCCTGACAGTACTTTTCCAGGATATTTAGAAGTATGCAGTTAGATTATTCTAAATTATCAGGTGAGTGTCTTATGCATGCTAAGATTCTGCGCTGGTTTCGGTTAACTCTAGGATTGAAAGGGTCAGTTATTCCCTCAATTATAAATCGGGTTATATGGTGTGGTGTATTTGGTTCGCTGATTTCCACCGCACACTACTTTGGTTTACCCATGTCACAGCCAGTTTTTGGGGTTGTTATTCCCAGTATTGTTTTAGGTCTATTGTTAGTTTTTCGCACCAATACAGCCTATGATCGTTTCTGGGAGGGTCGTAAATGTTGGGGCAATTTAGTAAATCATACCCGCAATCTTGCATGGCAAATCTGGGTAGCTGTGGCAGAAATTGAACCAAGGGATCGAGTTCAAAAAATTGCCGCTTTACGCCTATTAGTAGGTTTTGCTGTTGCTACAAAATTGCATTTGAGATCAGAGCCTGTCAATAGTGAGTTAAAGGATTTAGTCTCCGAATCTGAGTATTTAAAACTACAGGAGATGAATCATCCACCCTTAGAGATTGCTTTATCCCTTGGAGATTATCTACAGCAGCAATCTAATCGTCAAGCCCTCAATATCTATCAGCTGACTACACTCCAAGGTGTACTCAACAAAATGGTAGATAGTTTAGGTGGTTGTGAGCGTATTTTGAAAACTCCTATACCCTTGGCTTATGCTATTCATCTCAAGCAACTGTTGCTGCTTTATTGTTTGTTCTTACCATTTCAACTAGTTGGAGAATTAGACTGGTTGACTGGTCCAGTTGTAGCTTTAATTAGTTTTACCTTATTTGGTATAGAAGAAATTGGCATCGAAATCGAAGATCCTTTTGGTTACGATCCTAATGACTTGCCACTGGATGCAATTTGTGCGACAATGCGACGCAATATTGAAGATTTAATTAAGCTCAGACCTAGTGTGGAATTTTACCCTAATAACTCAAATAATTTGGAATCCTTACTTGCTAATTCCCCGGATTTAGAGATGGGAAGATAATTGCTAGTTGTTAGGTTTAACGAAGAGTGGGGAGTGGGAAGTAGGGAGTGGGGGCAAGAAAATTGAATTTACCTCATCAATTTGAGAAACGCTATAGCAATTCTTGAATTAGTGAGATACAATTAGTCTTCTTAGCTATTCCCTGTTCCCTTTATTCCTTACTGCTACCCAAATGATTGTAACTACTTTTGAGATACCGCCATACTTCTTGATAAATCTGAGCACTAACACGATTGAGTGACTCGAACACCAATTTTGCGCAGCATCCCCATGGATCCATCTTCAAGGCGAAGAACATCACCAAATTGAAAGGGGGTATCAATCAGCAGAACTATCCCACTGAAGAAGTTAGCTAAAATATCCTTGACTGCAAAGCCAATTACAAAGGTTGCTCCCCCTAAAGTTACCCAGATACCAGTTAAGTCAACCCCAAAGGATTTGAGGAGAAGAACACCGCCAATCAGCAAAATAATCACGGGAATAACTGCTTCGAGTATGGGAAGTAGTACATCATCCCACATGACTTCAGTTTGCTGAGTATACTCTTTAAGATAGTAGATAAAAACTTTAGTAAATAACTGGAATAACCAATAACTGTTGAGGGTTCGGACAGCAGTTTGGGTCATTACCATTCAACTTTACTTGGTTAGTTAGAAGATGCACCAACTCAGAGAAATAAGCCTAGTGCATCTGTCCAATAATCCTATTCTATATGCCTATTTCAAAAAAAATTGCTAAATTTTGCCTTCAGCGTCTTCCCAGGAGATATCTCATAATTTACATCAGGGGTGAGTTAGATACCCATCTTCTCAAGATGAGGAGCTAACTCACCCCTCCAACTTCCCTGTCGATAAATCACTTATGCAGTATCTCACTGGTTTTAAGGACATTCAGACAGTCATCACTAAATATACTCAGGCAAAAATTCTGTGGGTTGATACAGAAATTGCTGACTACCAAACTAGCAACCCAAGATTATCTTTAATTCAAGTCTTGGACGAACCGGCACAGATAGGTGTCGATGCTGCTGAGACTGTCTCAATTTTAGATGTCTTAGATCGACCAGAACTTATAGATGAGTTTATTGAAAAAATCATCTATAACCCTGCCATTGAAAAAGTGTTTCATAATGCTAATTATGACCTGAGGTTTTTAGGTAATCGCCAAGCTAAAAATGTCAGTTGTACCTTGGAGATGGCAAAAAGTATCCCCTACTATCTACTCCCAGTGTCAAATTTTAAACTAGAAACTCTGGCAGAACAACTTTGCCATCTATCAGCGGTGGATAAAACACAACAAAGTAGTGATTGGGGAATACGTCCTTTAAATGCCAAGCAGCTGCATTACGCCAAAATGGACCCCGTTTATCTGGCTAGGGTACATCATCAACTTCTCAAACTAACGCAGTTAGCAAATCCAAATCCAGCTACAGAAGATTTGAGTGCCCTGATGATCAGATATCGACAACTAGAACATCAGTGGAAGCAAATAGATACAGAAATAAACCATATCAAAAATAGAATTAAGGCGGCAATGGCAGTCCAAGAAGTATCAGAAACAACTGGTTTCAAGCTTTCAAGTTCAAAGCGCACCACCAAAAAAGCTGCCTTTGAGCAGTTGGCAAGGTTAACGCAAACATTGGGAATTGAATTAGATTTGCCTGTAACTTTGACAAAAGCAGTTCAGAAACAACTGGGAGAGGCAATAGAAGAACTACCACTGGAAGAGGAAGTCACTACAAGCTGGCGACTATCGATTCAAGAGCTTGAAGATGAAGACTTACCATTTTAGTGATTTTAGTGAGGAATAGATAGTATTGCTGATAGTGAAGCGAGACGCGATTAGCCTGAAGGGCTAGCGCGAAGCGGTCGCATTTTACTGTTAGACTACACTTCTAGAGTACAGTTGAAGAACTTCTGCGCTGCGCCATTGTATAGATTGTCGTAGCGTCGCTCCTGGAGTAGGAGGCACTTCTTTTGTAGCAGGCACTTCTGTAATTCCTAGTGACATCCTAGTTAAATTCATGACTACTAACCTAGAGATTCCCACAATTCCTACTGCTGAGCAAATTAACCAAACCAAACAAGCAATTGACGGTTATATCGACAGTCTTTTTAATCACCCAGATCGACGAATAGGAGCTTTTCCTTACTACAAATTTCACGAACCAGGAGAAGCAATTCGTGGTACTATTATGCTGTTCCATGGTTTCTCTGGCAAACCTCACCAGCTGTGGCGTTTAGCAGACTACTTGTTTAATAACGGCTTCAATTTTTACCAAGTTACTCTGGTTGGTCATTCCTTCATTCCACCGGACAAGTATTGGCCACAAATCGACCTCAAGCCAGAATACATTGATCCAATGCGGGAAAAGGTCAGAAAAGACCAAGTCCTACAAAAGTTTATCTCCAATATAGCTAGGAGTGAGACAGCTGGGGCTCTGGAGCTAAAACCATTTCAGAGAGTAGCTTTGCTCAGCCGCCTGTTGTTAATTGAGCCGCGTTTATTGGATATGAAAGCGGCAATTGAGCAATATGACGATCCTGACTTTGAGCGCTATTATATATCTTCTCACCTAAATTACCTCAATGATGCCCGAGAACGTCTCAATGAACTGGCAGCCATGCCTGGACCAATCTACACAGCAGGTCTTTCAGTAGGAGGAGCAACAGCCCTAGCTCTAGCAGCAGATAGACCTGACCGAGTAAAAAAAGTAGTTGCCTATGCTCCTCTGCTAAGAGTTTACGACGAAACCAAGAGGAAATACGTCAATTTAGCTGGACCACTAGACATCAAGGAATTTAGCTGGGAACACGGCTTGAGTTTTCCGGTGGGGTGTTTGACAGCAGCTGACCGCTTAGGTTCTTTTGTCTCTAGTCCTGATAGTATCAAAGTTTTGCAAAATATTCCCACCTTTTTTGTCCTCACTGAAAATGAGGACGCTGCTGATACGAAATTTAGTGAACAAACCTATAAAAACATGGGTGGTGAAAACAAGGGGCATCGCTGCTATATCTATCCCGAAAGCGATTTAGTACCTCATCCTCTTGCTGATCCTGAGACTGTTAGTCAAGGTATGACTAACCAATTTTGGCAGAGTTTATATCAGGAAACCTTCCGTTTTCTAACCACTGGCAAGATTGAGTACAGTAATATGAGCAATTTGGGTCAAAGTCCTGATTTACCAACTGTGCCACAGATGCAATAAATCAGAACAGCCAACTACCACAAAAAAACAAAAATTGCATCTGACTGAAGTGATAGTGGCAAGACATACCTTGCCACTATCCAAAATAGGGCAATCTAGTCTAGATATTAATTGATTTTTAATAATTGTCTTCATAGAATGCAATATTAATATTTTCAGCTAAAAACAACAAACACAATAAGTTTTAATTATTTAGATAATGAGTACAAAGTAACTTTTTTATTGCTAAGATTAGCGAGGCGTAAAATTGCGACAATTTCGTTACCGCAATCTGACTTTGCTGCTAATTCGAGGGATAATAGAATGAAGGTTTTCAAAGTTTTACGAGTTTCTGTAACTAAGATCAGTGAATCTCCTCTCAAGCTCAGTATTCAAGCAGAGGGGCTTACTGCAACTTCCGGCTGGACAAATCCTCGGTTAGATAACTCAGCAGATCCTAATCCAGATGATGCTGTCCTAGAGTTCAGTTTTGATGCTGATAAACCATCAGATATTAGTCTGCCACGATTGACGCCAATTATGGCTGCTTTGGACTTTACACCAACCAATGGTGCAGATGCAGTAATTGTTTCAGCCCGCATCAATTCTATTACTGTTCATGCTTCTGAGTTTCTCAAGCCTGGTGAGCCAAGCCCTCAACCGACTACAAAGGCAGTAGGAGAGGAAGAACCTAATTTTACGACATTGGCAGTAGGAGAGGAAGAACCTCAACCGACGACACTGGCAGTAGGAGAAGAAGAACCTCAATTTACAACACAGGCATTAGGAGAAGAAGAACCTAGTACACGGGCAGTAGGGGAGGAAGCTCAACCAACGACAATGGCATTAGGAGAGGAAGGTCCTCAACCGACAACACAGGCACTAGGAGAGGAAGAGCCTCAATTTACAACACAGGCATTAGGAGAGGAAGGTCCTCAACCGACGACATATGCATATGGAGAGGAAGGTCCTCAACCGACGACATATGCATATGGAGAGGAAGAACCTCAATTTACTACACAGGCACTAGGAGAAGAAGATCCTCGATTTACTACACAGGCACTAGGAGAAGAACAACCTACTACAGAAGCATTAGGAGAAGAAGGTCCTCAACCGACGACACAGGCTGTGGGAGAGGAAGGTCCTCAACCGACAACAAAGGCAGTAGGAGAAGAAGGTTCTCAACCAACGACAAAGGCAGTAGGAGAAGAAGGTCCTACTACTCTAGCTATTGGTGAAGAGGGTAGTCCATTTGGTTGGTACTAATGATTAAATCAGCAGATGGTGGATGTTTGCTAGTTGCAGGTGGGGGGTTAGATCCGAATCTAACTCGGCTGATTGAAATTGCTCAACGCAGACAAATCCCTGTTTGTGAGCTACGCCATGGGCAAGAAGAAAGTCCACATTTTTCATGGCATCTTACCCAAGGGCAACCCAGAGTAGGAACTCAGCTTCTGTCTGCAACTGGAGCTTTTATTCGGTATGACGTTTTTGGGAATCTTAATTCTCCCAACTCTGGGGCATCACAACGGGCATCGGGTTGGTATCAAGCCCTCTACGGCTGGTTGCTATCGCAAAACCAAATCCGCTTGTTCAATCGTCATCATTTACCTGCGGTTGGCAATAAACCAGCGATGCTGATTCTAGCCCAAAACTTAGGCTTGCCAATCCCTGATACTTGGATTACCAACGAAGCTGAGGAATTGGGGAAATATCCGGTGGGGAGTGCGATCGCTAAGCCAGTTGCTGGGGGTGACTTTTGTTATTCTCTAGAGGAATTGCACTCCTCTATCCAGTTTCGTAATGGTTGTGCGGCAATGCCTGCCATTGTCCAAAATCGATTAGTAGCGCCAGAAATTCGGGTCTATGTAGTGGGTAATTATGCCTTTGCCTTTGAAATCCGTAGTCAACATCTAGATTATCGGGTTAAGCAAGATGCGGAAGTAATTCCTCTGAAAACAGTTCCGACAGAAGTAGAGTTACTACGCAAATTAATGGCAGCTTTAAAGATGGATTTTGGAGCTGCTGATTTTAAGACCGATCCAAAAACTAAGAAACTTGTGTTTTTAGAACTCAATAGTTCACCCATGTTTGTCAAGTTCGATCAAGTTTTAGATGGGGCACTATGTGAGGCGATGATTCAGACGTTAGTAGTTTCTTAAAGCTAAGCTGTTCGTCATTTAAAACTTATAGTCAATTTAAATGCGTGACAGCTTATCCCGTTACACTATCTAGGTACTGTAACGGGATATTTTTTATCTGCTAGCACATCCTGAAATCATTCAGTAAACCTGCTTTCAATTTCCTGTATTATTGCTACTTTTTTTAATATCGAACTCAGATTATTAAGTAATATTATAAGTTTCAATTTTTTTTGTCAAAGAGTTGCGCAAATAAAAGTGGTGTGGTAACTTAATATTGTTGCAACCGTAACCCAGAAAAAAGCCAGCCTGCGAGTCTTCAAATTCCTCAGGCTGGCGCTGGCTCCACTTATAGTCATAGGAGACAATTCAATTATGTCCTATCGAAACAGACTCAAGCCATGGGCAATTGCCCGTCTATTGCACAACAAGCTGCAATGGTCAATTATCGATCGCTATCGCACCAAATCAGACGCAGAAGGACATCTTCAGTGGTGGCGTCACCATGTCCCCGACGCCAAGTTTGAAGTTATTTGGGATTTACCTAATCCGAAGGATAAGTAATAAGTAATAAGTAATAAGTAATACGTGAGAACAAGAGTATTTATTGCTTATTACTTGTTGATTGTTTGGAAGAGAAAGTATTTTACAACTGTCGAATACCAACTCAATGTTTGTGCAGTATGCGCGGAGCGCGTACCATGAACGATAAACCATAAACTATGAGCTATAAACCATGACAAATTTATTTAAATCTCTCCAACCTGCTCAGAAATTTCGCATTAGCATTTGTGATCTCGCGAGATTGTTGAAAATACCCCAGCACATGATTGTGCGCGTTGAATGCTGGGCCTATGTAGTCTTTGTACATCGCCGTGATGTGGGCGGACAATTCATCAGTTATCGGAAGTTAGAACAGTGGAAAAATGCTGTTGCTTGTCAGATTCAGAAATGTTCAACTGTGCCGCAATTGCAGAAGTTGTGGCGGGAAATCCTGCTAGACTACCGTAAGTATAAAAAGCAGTATGAAAAAGGAAGTCGCCTATTTTTTCGTAAAATCAGGCTCCAACGCTGGGACATTCTTCGGGAAGAACTGAGTAATTGATAGTATTATTAACCATGAGCAATGAACTATGAACTATGAACTATGAGTCATAAACGACTTATAGAGTATTTTGAGTAAACTACTTACTAATTGAGTCAATTATACCAAATTTGTCTATGCGTTCTGATGACTTTATCATTACCATCAACGAATATATGGTAATTAATATAAGCAAAGTCCCACCAACCAGCAGCTCCATCATCACCATAAGATAGACCTAACTTTGGATGTGTGGGTTTACCTAACAGAGCAATAACCTCATCTCTATCCATTCCCGGCTTGATACTAAAAAACTTTTTTTCAGAAAATTCTGGAGGGAGAACAGTATCAATTGTTGGATTAGGTCGATAGTAGCACTCAATACCCCCCAAAAAAATATTACCTACAGAAGCACAATCATACAACGACTGCGGAGAGTTAGAAATTAACAAATAAGGTGCTATTACTAGGCAAAAAATACCAGAGGTACAGTATTTGATTATCTTCGATGTTTCAGAAATGAGCCAAATGGGTAAACTCAGGACTAAAGCTCCTAAAAGTCCTCCAATAAACAGCGGAGTTGAACCAAGTGTTAGGGCAAAAGGCAACGTGCTACCCCAACAAAATCCTATTAGTGCAAATAGCCTAATCATCACCCATCGCATGTCAGTCCAGTCACAGTTTCTGAATACAGTAAAAATTAACCAACTAGCTAAACCCAAGGTCAGAGCTTCTAACAGTCCTGCAACAAGTAGCGGAATTGAGTTATCTTTGAAGCCATAGAAATAGAATAAGTAAAGATATAACAAACTACAACGACAAAATCCCATTAGTGTAAATAGTCCAGTTATAATCAATCGCTTATTAGTTAGGTAATACTTTCTGAATGTACTTAAAATCAACCAAGTAGCTAAAGCCAAGATTAAAGCACCTAAGACTCTACCAAAAAACCGTTGAATTGTGTTACTTGGTAAATAGATACTACAACAGAAACCCATGATGGCAAATAGTCCAGTCATCTTAAGTCGATCAATTGCATTCATAAACCATTCCACATTCAATTTGCTATAACTGCATTACCTTCATGCTAAATTTTTCTGGGTAAATTAAAATTTAGCTGCCTTCGACTTATAAAATACTTTATTTGTCAAGAGCATATTTTTGCCCTTTACACTGCTTAACAAAAAATCCGTCCCTCGAAGGTAGTGAAAACTCAGATAATGCTGTGTGTAATTGGCTCAAATTACACGGTAAATCAATAGTTTGGGAGAAGAATGGTGTTTTTTGACATAGAAAACACCCACAATACATCTATATACATTTTCTCATTGTCAACTAGACCTGTCAATTCTCACAGTAAATGAGAATATTCTCAATAATCGCCCTAATGTGAAGTTAAGATACAAATGATTGATTGTGAATTAAAAACTGATTGTAGAAAATAATTGTTTTTACTTATAATTGCTGTCACCTCTGGGAAAAGCCTTGTCATCGCAGTGAGTCTGATAGGAGATTAGTGACAGAAAAATGTTTTGGTAAGCTTCAAATGAGCTTACTGTCAACCCAACAAGGCTTGTATCATGCCTGTAGATTTACTCATTCGCAAACAAACTCACTTTGTGTTATGGCGTCCTGGAGTTACACAGCCAAAACCAATCCTTTACATTGGTATTATTGGCTCTGAGGACTCACAATGCCAACCTGAAAACTTCCGAGAAATCGAACTTAAACCCTCAGCACAGTTTCCAGAGTTATGGGAAGTACCAGCCAGGGATTGTAACCTCAAAAATGAGCAAGTCTATTTTTACTGGTTCAAGGTTGGCGATACTAATGTCTATGAAAGTAATCGCCAAATTACTTACTGTAGTGATCCTACAGCTTGGACGGTAGATCGGCGCTTCGCCGTTGATCCTAACTCTCAAACACCAGTGCCGTTGAGCTCTGCACCGGAGGTTAAGTACCATCCCGCTAGCGTTGTATTCTATAAAAATGGTCAACTTCTTCCCTGTGATCCAGAGGGGGAAATTGCCAATTGGGAAGGAGATGCACCCATTAATACACTACCAACAAATAATCAATTGGTGATTTACGAATTGCCAACTCGTTGGACTCGGATTGGTTCTGCCGGAAAGAAGGAAGTTGGTACTGGCTCCTTTCGTGATGTGCTATCTTTGTTGAATTTAGAGGCAATTGCCTCTAATTCTAATAATATCGAAGCCTTAACACAAAAGCGTGCTTATTTGCTGGAATTAGGGGTCAATGCCTTGGAACTTTTGCCCCCAGCTGATAGCGAAGATAATTTGCATTGGGGCTATGGCACGGCTAACTATTTTGCAGCAGATTTCCACTTGGGACGTCAAAATGAACAGTCGGCACCTAAGGCATCCACTGACTTAATTGAGTTAATTAAAACTTGTCATCAGCAGGGATTGCGTTTTTTTTACGACGCCGTGATGGCATTTTCCCGTAACGCTCCTTACCGCTATATTAATTTTCTAGATTTTCACGTGAAATGGAATAGTGGAGATCCAGAACAAGGAAATCGGGAGGCTTTTGGAGGAGATTTATTTAAATACAATTACTGGGTAGAAGGTTATGATCCAATTACAGGGAAAAAATCGTGGTTGGTTCCTGCCCGTGAGTACATGAAAGCCCACATTGCCCATTGGATGAACTACTATCGGGTTGATGGTCTACGACTTGATAGTGTTAATAATATTGCCAATGACGAATTTGTGCAGGAATTTAAGGATTATGCCCGTTCACTTTGGCAACAACGAGGTGGCACAGATGACCGTTTTCTTGTAGCTGGGGAAGAACTGAGTGTACCACTTTCCCTTGTTCATCAACAACGCCTTGATTGCCTGTGGAATGAAAAATTCAAGCATATCCTACGGCAAGTTATTTTGGGGAGAAATGCTGATGGTGAATCCTCTTTTGAAGAGAGTGTCCGCAAACTAATTGACTGTCGTTTATTAGGCTTCACAGATGGCTCTCAAGCTGTTAACTATATAACTTCTCACGATGTCGAAGGCGATGGAAACGAACGCCTCTACAACTATCTTGACAACCAGGGAATTGTTGAAAAAGAAAAATACATTAAACTAGCATTTGTTTGCCTGCTTACAGCTGTAGGTATTCCAATGATTTTAGCAGGTGAAGAATTCGCAGACGAGCATGACCTTTCACCAGCAGAAGTTAAAGATAAACAAGTTGACCCTGTTAACTATGAACGCTGGCGAGAATCATGGCGTCAAGATATCTTCAACTATGTAGCGAGATTAGTTCACTGGCGTACAAAAGCTCAAGCCTTGGCAGTTAATGATACCAATTTTATACATATTGATTTGAATCAAGGGAAGCGGGTTATTGTCTGGAAGCGAGGTTATGGAGAACAAATCGTAGTTGTAGTCGCCAATTTTTCTGATTACTGCTCTCCTCCTGCTGGCGAGTATATTATTTCTAATTGGCCGAGCGTAGCAACTGATAAACAATGGTGGGAAGTAACGCAGAATAGATCAGTTATTGATGACCAAGCTGGTAGAGAAGCAATTTTTCCTTGGGAAGCAAAGGTATACGCGCTCGTGTAATTTTTCTTAAAATTTGGACAATAAACAATATGCTTAGGTGTTGTAAGACTTAAGTATAAGAAACTTGTCTTGTCAAGACCTTAGCTTCCGCCTCGTATAATCTTCTATATTGATCAGTTTATATATTGTAATCATGCAGAATAATTAATTTTATCTAATTTAATGTGTTTTAGAAAATTCAGAAGATGGATTAAATCCTTTAACCGACAGAAACCTAAACGAATAAAAATAACCATGTCTGAGCAGCAATCACAACCAACACGACGCCACCTACCCCTAATTTTGATTGGTGGGTTTGGTAGTTCAAGCACAGATGACGAAAAAAAAAGTACCTATCTAGGATTTAATGTTGGCAGCGCCTACCATCACAAAAAAGGGGAAAACCATATTTATGAGGGCATGATCCTGCGTTTCCTCAAATCTGACTGGCAATACCATGATGCCACCAATGTCATCTTTTACCGTGGTAAAGAGATTGAACATGAGCCGATTATTCCTAGGAAAATCAAGTACATAGAGGAAATGAGTTCACAGGAAGCAACTCTTCCCGATCAACTCCAGAGGCTAAAGGATAAAAATATTGTTGACAAATTTCATAATCTGCAAGCAAATGGGTTATTTTCTGGAAATCGGGTTATTGTTGACCCAGCAATGGCGCTGAAATTTTTGGAGTTAGCAGAAGACCCTTATCGCTCCCTTTGGGTATTCCGCTATTATGACCTCAAAGAGCGGAATTTTGAAGCCTATGGCAACGCTCTGGTGCGGCTAATCGACTGCATCCGGGAAATAGCTGCCGATGAGCAAGGTGTCAAGCCCAAGGTCAACATCATCGCTTATTCTATGGGTGGGCTGGTAATTCGTCAGGCGATACAAGAAACCTACCCCCAGAGATATCTCCAGGCTGAGGACTACATTAACAAAGTTGTTACCCTGGGAACTCCGCACCGAGGCATTACTTTCCAAATTTTTAAGGATTGGCTAGGCTCTGAGGCAGAAAAAGACCTAGAGCGAATGAATCCCCAAAATCAAGATGATACAGATAACCCAAATTCCTTCTGGAATTTCAAGAATTATTTCCCCTTAGAGCGCCTATTAACAGTAGTTGGCACTAACTACCGACCTTACCATAATTGGTCTGGCACTTGGCTCAACCGCATCTTTTCTGAGTCAAATGAATATGGAATCAATTATAATCGCAGCGATGGGCTAGTTAAGCAAATTGCTGCTCAAATTCCTGGGGCACCGCGAACCTTTGTTCACAAGTGTCATGGTGGTTTTGATTCCTTAATCACCTCCCGTGAATCCTTTGAAGTAACGACGCGTTTTTTGTTTGGCAATGTGCGTGTACGCCTGCGCATGGTTAAAGCTCAAATCAGCCGTGGTAAAGATTTATTTGGCAAGAGCGAATTCTTCCTTGGGGTTTCCATTAAGCCGCGGGGAGTAGATTTCGAGCTTTTCCACCAGAGTAAGGAAGCAGAAAACTGCTATGGTCCCTTTAATGAGGACAATTTGACTGATGAAAATCCTGCTTTTCCTTGGGCAGACGATAACAAATTAATTTGGGAGGGCTATCTTAATAGCACGTCAATTCTAGAAGACGAGAGCATTCAACCCAAGGACATGGTAATGCGACTCGACTTTTATGTCGGTGAACGAGACCTTTCTGGTATTGGTTTCTCCGATAATTTGATCTTTCGCAAGCACTACTACGTCCGCGCCCTGCTAACAGAAAGCACTCCAGAATTATACCTCCACAACCATGAGCTATTTGCACTGCCAGATTTTCAACCAGAGCCGCAAGAAATGATGAGAATGGTTGAGGATGGTTGGCACTTTGATGTGGTAGGAACCGGCTTTAAAGGCAGATTCTCTATTGAAATTGAGAGGATTCCTGAATATGGACAGCCAGAATCACTAATGCATGCAATAGATGGCTAGTTTTAGACACCATGATCAGCTGTTGTGCATTTTTAATGCACAACGGTAAGCACAGAAGACAGATTAACCAGGGCTTGAATTTGCACAGTAAAGTAACTGTACAAACCCTTGAACCCTGGAGCCCTAAAACTTCTACCTTATCGGAAATCTAACCACTCAGTGCTGCTGCACCACCCACAACTTCTAGGATTTCCTGAGTAATTGAAGCCTGCCGCGCTTTATTGTAAGAAAGCGTCAGGGTGCCAATTAGTTCTGAGGCATTATCACTAGCGCTGTTCATTGCCGTCATCCGGGCAGCAAGTTCGCTGGCTGCCGATTCTTGCAATGCTCGCAGCAATTGGTTATTAAGATATAGTGGCAAGAGTGCATCCAAAATTTGCACCGGGTCTTGCTCAAAGATCATGTCCTGTGGTAAAGCCTCCAATGGAGTCGTGACTTTCTCCCGCTCCACCTGAAACTCACCGCCACGAGTGGTTAGCCGGAAAATTTCATCATCTTGCGCTTCTAGCCCTTGCGCCGTTAATGGTAGCAGACTTTGCACTACTGGACGAGAACTAATCAACGACACAAACTTGGTGTAGATTAATTCAACCTTGTCCACAGATTCTGATAAAAATAGGGAGAGCAATTCGTCAGCAATCATTGATGCTTCAGCTGCCGTGGGAATTTGCTCTAAACCTGTATATTCAGCATCAATTGGCTGGTTACGACGCTCAAAGTACTGCTTCGCTTTGCGCCCAACCAAGACATATCTGTAGTCAATGCCTTGTTGCTTTAGTTCCTGGGCACGGTTTTGAGCGCGGCGGATGACATTATTATTGTAACCGCCACACAAACCGCGATCGCCGGAAATAACTAGCAAACCGACAGACTTAACTTGTCGCTGTTTGAGTAAGGGCAAGTCGGCATCTTCAAACTGTAGGCGGTTCTGTAAGCCGTAGAGAACTTGCGCCAAACGATCAGCGAAAGGGCGAGTAGAGGTTACTTGTTCTTGGGCTCTGCGCACTTTTGCAGCGGCAACCAGGCGCATTGCCTCAGTGATTTTTTTTGTATTTTTGACCGACTTAATGCGATCGCGAATTGCTTTAAGATTAGCCATAGTCTTCCTTAACAAGTCAGAATTCAGAATTCAGCAGCCAGGAGTAAATCTATTTAGTTACTACTCCTAGCTCCTAAGTCCAATTAAACCGATACTAAGAATGTCTGCTTGTATTCAGAAATCGCTTCCTTGAGAAGAGTTTCAGCTTCTTCTGTCAGTACCTTCGCACTCTGAATAATCTCACCGTATTTCGGCTTGCTAGTCTTTAAATAATCCCTCAGTCCCTGAGCAAAACTAGCGACTTTCTCGGTAGCAATGTCATCTAGATAGCCATTGAGACCAGCATAGACAATTGCCACTTGCTCGTAAACTGAGAGTGGTGAGTTCTGAGGTTGTTTCAACAGTTCCCGTAAACGTTGGCCCCGAGCCAATTGGTTTTGGGTGGCTTGGTCTAAATCAGAGGCAAACTGAGCAAAGGCAGCCAAGTCATCATACTGTGCCAATTCCAGCTTTAATTTACCAGCTACCTTCTTAATAGCTTTGGTTTGGGCTGCAGAACCTACCCGCGAAACCGAGATACCGGGGTTGATTGCTGGACGCAAACCAGAGTTAAATAGGTCGGTGGAGAGGAAAATCTGACCATCTGTAATCGAAATTACGTTGGTGGGAATGTAGGCAGAGACGTCACCAGCCTGGGTTTCGATAATTGGCAGTGCGGTCATACTGCCGCCGCCTAGTTCGTCATTGAGCTTAGCCGCTCTTTCTAAAAGACGAGAGTGGAGATAGAACACATCTCCTGGATAAGCTTCCCTTCCTGGTGGACGTCTTAGCAGCAAGGACATTTGGCGATAAGCTTGTGCCTGCTTAGAAAGGTCATCGTAAATTACCAGGGTTGCCTTGCCTTTGTACATGAAGTACTCAGCAATTGTCGCGCCAGTATAAGGAGCTAGGTACTGAAGGGTTGCTGGATCACTAGCATTAGCTGCCACAATCACTGTGTAATCTAAGGCTCCCTTCTCCTGTAGGGTTCCCACTACCTGAGCAACGGTAGAGGATTTCTGACCAATTGCGACATAGACGCAAACCACGTCTTCTTCTTTTTGGTTGATAATAGTATCAATCGCGATCGCCGTTTTGCCAGTTTGTCGGTCACCAATAATTAGTTCCCGTTGCCCCCGTCCCACTGGAATCATCGCGTCAATAGCAGTGATACCAGTTTGCATTGGTTCACAAACCGAACGCCGTGCAATAATACCAGGGGCAGTCGATTCCAGCAGGCGGGAATCTGTGGTGTTGATGTCTCCTTTACCATCAATGGGGACTCCGAGGGCATCCACCACTCGACCAACCATAGCGTCTCCCACAGGGATCTGAGCAATCCTACCGGTGGCAGTTACGGAGCTACCCTCCTGGATTTCACGACCCTCACCCATGAGTACAGCACCAACATTATCTTCTTCTAAATTAAGAGCAATGCCAATGGTGCCGTCTTCAAATTCTACTAGTTCCCCAGCCATGCACTTTTCCAAGCCATAGATCCGGGCAATGCCGTCACCGACTTGCAAAACGGTGCCAACGTTGGAAACTTTAACTTCTTGATCGTATTGTTCGATCTGCTGCCGAATAATATTGCTAATTTCGTCGGGTCTAATGCTGATCATGTCAGTTGCCAGTTGTCAGTTGTCAGTTTTGGGCATAATTTTAGAGTTTAGATTGCCAGTGGTTGCATCTAAAATCCAAACTTCTTAGTTGGTCTTACCCAGGCTTAGACCAATGCGACGCAGTTGTCCTCGCAAACTGGAATCAATTACCTGAGAGCCTACTTTGATGATCACACCACCGATTAAATCGGTGTCAAGCTTGGTATCAATTTCCACTTGCTCAGCACCAGTCATGGCGATGACTTTCTCGCGCACTGACTGCTGTTGAGTATCATTAAGTGCTACAGCTGAAGTCACTTCCGCGACAACGGTTTTATTGCGTTTCCTGAGCAGAGCTTGGTACTGCTGGCAAATTCCTTCTAAGAAGAGGATGCGCCTGCGGTCTACTAGAATGTTTAAGAAATTCAGCGTGTAGGAGTGAAATTGAGCCTCACCAAGGCTGTTAGATAGCTGTTGCAGCACGGCTTTTTTGTCTTCAGCTTTAACCACAGGATTGTCTAAAAACTCCTGCAAATCTGCTGATGATTTGAGGGCATCCAGTAAGGCAGCAACATCTTCACCCAAACGCGATGTGATTTGGTGAGTATCTGCCACAGACATTAGAGCTTCTGCATAAGGCTCAAGTACCTGAGCACTTAAGAGACTTCCTTTCATCAATTAACCTCCCAATATAGCAATGCTGCGGTCAATTAATTTTTCTTGAGCTGACTGGTCTAATTGCTGTGTCAATTGGGACTCGACTCGCTCTATAGCCATGGCAGCTACCCGCTGTCTCAATTGAGCAATTACCCGCTCTTGTTCAGAATTTAAGTCCTGCACTGCCGCTTCTTGCAGACGCTTGACATCTTCCTCCGACTTGGCTATAATCGCTGCTTTGGCAGTCAGAGCATTTTCTTCAGCGGTTTTGCGAATTCGCTCGGCTTCGGCTTGGGCTTGAGCCAGTTTTTGCTGTTGATCTGCTAAAGCTTCGGCTGCTTGTCGTTGCCGCTGTTCAGCTTCGGCAATTGCTTGAGCAATAGTTGAGTGTCGTTCACTGAGAATATTGCTCAGAATTTTGCTTCCAAAGTAATAGAGAATCCCAATCAAAATTGTGAGGTTGATCAGGTTGGTTCCTAGAATGTCTAAGTTTAGACCAAAACCGCTTTCTCCAGCTTCGCTAGCTTCTGTGGCTAATAAAAAGAAATTGTCCATCATACCTAAATTTAATACTTTGCCGCTCAATCTCTAATACTTTGACTTGTCCACAACTGGGCAAGTGACTAGCAAGGGGGAATGGGAAGCTCAACAAGAGAATTCCGGATCATGCCCTGACTTGCACAAGCGGTAAATATCTATCCCAGACTGAGCCAGTTATCCCACTAGCTCTGCCCCTAAAAGTTTTTCTAGGATTTGGCGGCTGAGGGCATCCACTTGTTGTTCTAGCGAATGCATCGCTTCTTGCTTTTGCTTGTCAATCTCTCGTTGGGCTTCTTCTCGTTGAGCCTGAGCTTGCTGCTGAGCCTCGGCGATTTTTTGATCAGCTATTTTTTTAGCATCAGCCTGAGCTGAAGCCACAATTTCTTGAGAGAGTTTGCGAGCCTCTGCCAGTTGCTGTTCGTATTGCACAGCTAGGCCTTCAGCTTTAGACAACTGTTCACGCGCCTTGGCTGTATTAGTGCGGATGTAATCATCACGCTCATCTAGGGACTTGCCTAGAGGCTTATAGAAAATAGCATTGAGTACAGCTGCCAACACTAAGAACTGCACTGCCATTAAAGGCAAAGTTGCATCGAAATCAAACATTTTTACCGATCAAATCAATTAGGACTGTAACCGAAACACTAAAGAACAAATACCTGAGTTCGACACCAATCGAGCAGCCTTGGGCTGTAGAAGCTAGCTTGCAGCTAAATATCCTGGTATTTTTGGGCTGAGCCAATCTTGATGTCAAACTCAGGTGTCAATCTGACTCAGAGTTCCAAAAATATAGAGACGCGGACAAACACGTCTCTAGACAGTCACAAGGTTTTAGGAAAATGGGTTGGCAAACAATAGCACCAGGGAAATCACCAAACCATAGATTGTCAGGGATTCCATAAATGCCAAGGTTAACAGCAGAGTGCCGCGAATTTTGCCTTCAGCTTCTGGCTGACGGGCAATCCCTGCTACAGCTTGTCCCGAAGCGTTACCTTGACCAATGCCAGGACCAATTGCTGCTAAACCAACGGCGAGGGCAGCAGCAATAACTGAAGCAGAAGCAAGTACTGGATCCATGATATTTTACTTAACCTTTAGTACAGAACAAATTCCAAATCAACACTTAGGAGCCAGGAGCCTCAAAGCAATTTAATAATGCTTACTCCTCCTGATTTACTCCCACTTTGTCTACAACTGAGCGTATTCGCTAGGCAGAATGACTTTCCTCATCCTACCCCTAGAGCAGGATAAAACCTACCTCTTGGAGAATACTACCCATGCTCTTCTTCACCTTCGTCCTCAATCGCCTCATGAATGTAAGCACCTGCTAAGGTAGCAAACACTAGGGCTTGAATGGCACTGGTAAACAGCCCCAGAGCCATCAAGGGCAGGGGGATAAACAGGGGAACTAGGAACACCAATACGGCTACCACCAATTCATCCGCCAGAATGTTGCCAAATAGACGGAAGCTGAGGGAAAGGGGCTTGGTGAAATCTTCTAAAATCTTGATCGGCAGCAGGATTGGTATGGGCTTGACATAATTAGCAAAGTATCCCAAACCCTTTTTGCTAAAACCAGCGTAAAAGTACGCTAAAGAAGTTAGCAATGCCAAAGCAACTGTTGTATTGATGTCATTAGTCGGAGCAGCTAGTTCACTATCTGGTATCTCTAATAACTTCCATGGAATTAGAGCCCCCGACCAATTCGAGACAAAAATGAACAGAAACAATGTACCAATAAAAGGTAACCAAGGTCGATATTCTTTCTCGCCTAACTGGTTTTTCGCTAAATCACGCAGAAACTCCAGGACATATTCCATGAAATTCTGCATTCCTTTAGGAATTCTCTGCATGTTGCGAGTGCCAGCAATCGAAGCAATGACAATCAGGGCAATCACAAACCAGGAGGATAGGAACACCTGCCCGTGTACTGTTAAATTACCAATTTTCCATAAGAAGTGGTTGCCAACTTCTAATTCAGCCAGAAACAAAGGATTCAGAACGCTTAAACCATGTACCATTTCTAATTCAATGATGGATATTTACCCGTATACTTGTCAAGTGTAAAACTTTAACTGACCTAACAACTTAACCTACTTAGAATCAGAAGGGATGAAGCTTTGGAGCATATAGATGATCACGGCGGCTTTATAAGTCAAAAAGCCGAAAAATATGGGTAATATCTGCAATTTATGCCATTGACTGGCAACGATAATTACTCCACAAAAAACTGCCAATCGGGAAGAACTTAGTTTACCCGTTTGTTTGCCCAGCCGCTCTACATCTCTAGCTAGCATTTTCAAGTAGACCATGCCCGTACATGCCCCGATTAAATAATTCAAGGCAATATCCAGGGAGTAAAAAACCCACACAGAGATAAAAATAACCCCTGTTAAGGCAAGTGTAACCAACAGCAAAGTCTGTTGGAGTTGGTAATACTCTTGCATTGAAGAACCAGTTTCGGAGGTGGGAACATCCTGTTGAGGAATTTCCTCCGTTACCGATGTTTGTTGAAGGTGTTCGTCTGACAAGTTCACGGGTGGCAGCTAAAGCTAGTCCAGAAAGCTGGCTTGCTACTAGCAAGCCACATGTAATATTACCACGTGGAAGTAACAATACTTAACCAGGAAGGATCCGAGGCTGGAGGTTCTCAACAAGGATAGGGGAGTTTCCTTCACCAGGGAACGAGTAAGCAGACGCTCCCGACGCGGAGAATTGAAATTCCAACCAAAATTTCCCTCACCCGGAAGGGAGTATCAACTGAGCATAATCAACTGCCGCTTGAGGAGTTCCCTAACTTCCTCCAACTCCAACTGCGCATTAGCCAAAATCTCTGCCACCCTTAGCCGCCCATCTGAGTTATGATCGCCTTCGGCAGGGTAATCGCACGCTTGCAGAAATTCAAACTCTGCTTCCGATAACTGGACAAGCTGATAATCATAATCGAATATAGACTTACTAGGCCAACCATTCATGCAGGGATTGCGCTCACAAATTGCCGCCAATAGAGTCTCGTCGGCTGACCAATCTGCCTTCGGCAAGGGAGGGCGTGTCAGGAAAAACTCATAATGGGTCAGTTCAGGATCCAATAACTCAATTAACCGATATTTTTGGCGATCGCTCAACCCTTGCGCCCTCCTCATCAACTCCTGATTCTTCCCTACCAATCGCTCCAAATTCCAGTAGCGGGGATTAGAAAAGCCCACAAACTCTAAACCAGAAGCTGCAATCAGTTCAAATACCGTCTCGATATTGTAGTCAATCTCTTGGGGATGAACATACATATCGGCAAAGCACTCATCCTGATGATTTTCCAAACACCAACGCTCTTTATCTCTCTTGACAATTCGGTTGTTTTCTGGTAAAGATTCAAACAATTGACGCCCTACCTTAACACCGTCTCGGTAATCCCCCTGCTTCTGACCTTGCAAAAGCGCGATCGCTTGTTGCATTAATTGTATTTCCCAGCGACCTAATTCAGCATAGACAAAAATATGCAATAATCCACCTACAGCTAGCTTGGCAGCTAAAGACTGAATTCCCTTGATCGGGTCAGGCAGATGGTGTAAAACACCAACACAGTTAATCAGATCAAACTCACCTTCGAGTTGAGCTGCATCGCACAGGTTCAATTGGTGAAACTCGACCCGATTCGCCCCTGAACGACGGCAGCGCTCTGTTGCCACTTTCAATGCACCTGCACTCAAATCGATCCCCACTACAGAAGCCTGAGGATTGAGATGAACCAAATACTCTGTTCCTACACCAGTACCACAACCGGCATCCAGAATGCGGATTTCCTGCCTGAGGGGCTTTTGACCGGTGCAAAAACTATAGGCAGCAGACCAATGCCAGCGCCAGTTGTAGCCAGGAGGTGGTTCATCCAGCAGAGGTTCTGGCGGAAAGGGGTAGGTATCGTAAAGCCTTTCAACAGCAGCGCTAGTCTTGTGAGAGGTTTCCATAAAAACATTAAAAATAACGTAACAAAACGTATGATCTTTCTCATTTGTTGACTGTAATCCACTATTATTACTCTGTGGAATGCCCAGTGGTGTTCTATACACTTCTTAATAAATAAGTCCAGTCTGAGAGATCAGAAAAGTTTTAATCTAGAGGCTGACGTGGTTTAGCCAGGAGATTTGTTTATTAAAGGCGTTGTGATTATAACCGTTCATTTTCCTAATGGGAAAGGAAAAACGTTCGGTAGGTTCAGCCTAAGTAAACAGGATAAACCTGACAATAGAACCTTAGTCACGCTTAACACAGTAGCAACTTTCGATGGGAGCGTTTGAAAAATAATGAGTGTTAAGGCAAGTGGTGGGAGCTCAGTTGCGAATCCTCAACTCTATCAAACAGTAGCGCTTTCAACTATCATCCAAGCAGAGCAACAAGACCGTTTTTTGGGGAATGGTGAGCTCGGTGAGCTGACTAATTACTTCCGCTCTGGCACAAAGCGTTTAGAAATTGCAGATACCATAACCAGAAATTCAGACTTAATCGTATCCCGTGCTGCCAACAGGATTTTCGTCGGGGGAACCCCGATGGCTTTCTTAGAAAAGCCGATTGAGGAACCAGCACCAGCCATGGCAGGGGTTAGCGCTAGTCCTGCCCCCATAGGAGCTGGCACCGAAGTCAGAGAATCGATGAAGTTAGGAACTGCCACCTATGTCGAAAGTGGCGGCGGCTTTTTCGAGGGTATCAAGGGACTCTTCAGCGCTTCTAGTGGCGGTCCAACACCAGCGGGTTTCAGACCGATTAATGTCGCCCGTTATGGTCCGAAAAACATGCAGAAATCCCTGCGTGACTTATCTTGGATGTTGCGCTATCTGACCTATGCCATCGTTGCCGGTGACCCCAATATCATCACTGTCAACGTCCGTGGTTTGCGGGAAGTAATTGAAAATGCCTGCTCTTCAGAGGCAACACTAGTGGCGCTACAGGAAATGCGTTCGGCCTCCTTGGGTTACTTTAAGAGCGATGCCGATGCCCAGGCAGTAATTGCCGAGTACTTTGAAATCGTCATTAACGAATTCAAAGCGGCAACGCCCTCAGATAAACTACGCCAGCGTCCTTCAATTGACCAACAAGGTCTGCAACTGCCCCAAAGTTACTTTAATGCGGCAGAGCGGCGTCCTAAGTTTGTCATGAAACCTGGTTTGTCTTCATCAGAGAAACAGGAAGTAGTTAAAGCTGCCTACCGACAGATATTCGAGCGTGACATTACTCGCGCCTACAGTCAGTCAATTTCCTATCTGGAATCTCAGGTGAAAAACGGCGACATCTCAATGAAAGAGTTTGTGCGCCGCATGGGCAAGTCGGAGCTTTATCGCAAGCAATTTTACGAACCCTACATCAACTCTCGGGCTCTAGAACTGGCTTTCCGTCATTTCCTTGGTCGTGGACCTAGTTCCCGTGAAGAAGTCCAGAAATACTTCTCCATTGTTTCTGATGGTGGTTTATCCGCCTTAGTAGATGCGTTGATGGATTCTCAGGAATACTCCGACTACTTTGGTGAAGAAACCGTCCCCTACCTACGAGGATTGGGTCAAGAAGCCCAAGAATGCCGCAACTGGGGAATGCAGCAAGACTTGTTGAGGTACTCTGCGCCCTTCTGCAAGGTCCCCCAATTCCTGACAACCTTTGCCAAGTATGAGCAACCCCTACCTGACCAACATCCCTATGGTTCCGGCAATGACCCCTTAGAAATTCAATTTGGGGCGATTTTCCCGAAAGAAACTCGTAATCCTAATGCTAAACCAGCTGGATTTGGCAAAGATACTCGCCGCCTGTTGGTTCGTTGCGGTCCAGGAATTGACAATCAGGTTAGTAACCCAACTGCTCGTCCCAAGGCTCCTGGTTCTCTCGGACCAAAGGTATTTAAGCTGGATCAACTGCCGGGAGTAGGAAACAATTCTCCTGCAAGCATTAAGTTCTCAGAAACTTCTACCCAAGCAGTAATTCGCGCTTGCTACTTGCAAGTGTATGGCTGTTTTCCCTACGAAGGTGAACGCCTCTCTTCAGCGGAAGCTCGCCTGGAAAATGGTGAGATTACAGTGCGGGAATTTATCCGCATACTAGCGAAGTCCAATGGTTTCCGCAAACGTTACTGGACGCCTTTGTATGTGATGAAGGCAGTTGAGTATATTCACCGTAGGCTATTAGGTCGTCCCACTTATGGACGTCAGGAGAATAACCAATATTTTGACATCTCCTCGAAGTCAGGTTTCTATGCTGTAGTTGACGCCATTATTGATAGCCCAGAGTATGCTCAGGCCTTTGGAGAAGATACTGTTCCCTATGAACGCTATGTCACTCCTGCTGGTTTGAAGTTGCGCTCGATGCGACCTGCTAGCATGAGCAAGGAAATGACCGCCAAGATGGAAACGTCGGTAACGCCGCGCTTCATCGAATTGGGTACAGTTACCGAAATGCGGACAGAACCAGATGTTCAATTCCGCATTAATCAGGGCGTTACGGTGCAGCGGGAGCAAACCAAGATCTTCAAACTTACCGATCTTAACGATAAGCCGGCAGTGAAGACACTGGTTCGGGCTGCTTACCGACAAATATTTGAGCGGGATGTTGAACCCTATGTAGTCAAACCTGAGTTTACTTCCCTCGAAAGTAAGTTAGGTAATGGTGAAATTACGGTTAAAGAACTCATTGAAGGTCTAGGTTGTTCGGAACTTTACATTAAGGAATTCTATACCCCCTACCCCAACACCAAGGTTATTGAACTAGGAACCAAGCATTTCCTTGGTCGTGCCCCCGAAAATCAGAAGGAAATCCAAAAGTACAATCAGATTCTGGCATCTCAGGGTATTCGTGGCTTTATCGGTGCCATGGTTGACAGTATGGAATATCTACAGATTTTTGGCGAAGACACTGTACCCTATCGGCGCTTCCCCAATCTACCAGCAGCCAACTTCCCCAACACTGAGAAGCTATACAATAAGCTCACCAAGCAGGATAACGAGGTAGTTATTCCCAGCTTTGAGCCAGTCAAAGCACGGATGGATAACTCGAAGATGCCGCTGATGGGCAAGGCGATTTCCCAGATCAATGCTCAAGAGCAGCAAATGGCAGTGAGCAAGCCGGATTTTGTTGAACTGGGGCGCTCATTCCAAAGTCATAGTGTCCTCTCCATCGAGGAGAACTTGAGTTCCAAGCGTCCTCAGGGAACAAGGATTTTCCGTATAACCCAAGGGAGTTCTCCTGCAGAAATTGCCATGGTGATTAATGCTATTTACTCCCAGGTGATGGATATCTTCGGCGAAGTGCCACAGGAGTACCGACTTTCTGAGTTAGAGAGCAAGCTCGGTGATGGTGAGATCTCGGTGCGTCAGTTTGTGCAAGCCTTGGCAAGTTCTCAAGGCTATGAACAGCGCTTTGGCTCTTCCTATCCTCAGCCGAAGGTAGTTGAACTGTTGTTAAGGCACTTGTTGGGACGAGGACCGACAACCCAAGCCGAAATTTCTCACTACAGCACCATACTTTCTCAGCAAGGCTTAAAGGCTGTGGTTGAAGATATTGTTGATGGCAAAGAATATGCTTGCTTCTTCGGCGAGGATGTTGTTCCTTACAACCGCTTTCCCTCGTTGCCTACAGGCAAATACTTAGGTAGCGTCAAAGCTATCTCCGAGTAATCATCATCCTCATTATTAGTCTGTCAAGGAAGAAGGAGGTGTAGGAGGTGTGGGATTTGTAGGGGCTGTGTAAGGATTTTTCTATACACTAATTCCCCCCCCGGGTGAGCGAAATTTTGGTTGGAATTTGAATTCTCCGCGTCTCCGCGTCTCCGTGTCTCCGCGTCTGCTTACTCCTTGCCCCACTCTTTTTTTCGCTCACCCCTCTCCCCCTCTCCCCATCTCCCCATCTCCTTCTAGGAATCTGAGGACAAATGTTACAAAATGTTGCGGACGCAGTAAGATTGTGAACAATCTGTCGCAGAATATTTGCGGAAGGCAGCTCTATCCTTATCCAAATGTATTGCTTGATGCTCCAACGATTCCTAGAATTAGCTAGCGCAAATCTCAAGAGTAGAAAGCTAACAACTACACAGAGCAGGTAGTTGTATCGCATGTAGGGAAGACAGCTCAGCAATTATTTCAGTGTTAATGCCAGTTTAAACAAACCTGGTTATATTTTCTTTCTGGAGGAATCCATCAATGAGTATAGTCACGAAGTCAATCGTGAATGCAGACGCCGAAGCACGCTATCTCAGCCCTGGCGAATTAGACCGTATCAAGGGCTTTGTGGGCAGTGGTGAGCAGCGTCTTCGCATTGCTCAAACCCTGACAGAATCCCGTGAGCGCATCATTAAAGAGGCAGGGGATCAGCTGTTCCAGAAGCGTCCCGATGTCGTTTCTCCCGGAGGCAACGCCTATGGTGAGGAAATGACAGCTACTTGCTTGCGGGACATGGATTACTACTTGCGCCTAGTCACCTACGGTGTTGTCGCTGGTGATGTCACACCAATTGAAGAAATTGGTTTGGTTGGTGCTAAAGAAATGTATAAGTCTCTAGGTACTTCCATTGATGCGGTTGCTGAAAGCGTCCGCTGCATGAAGTCAGTAGCCTCTAACATCTTGTCTGCAGAAGATGCTGCTGAGGTTGCCTCCTACTTCGACTATGTGGTTGGAGGACTGCTGTAGGGTTAAGAGTAATCTCCCAAAGCAGTAGAGACGCGCCATCTCGCGTCAGAAAGTTTAGTTTTCCGAGACTAACTGAAATTGAAGGAAACACAATTATGCAAGACGCAATTACTTCTGTTATCAATTCTTCCGATGTCCAAGGCAAATACTTAGATGCCTCTTCCCTCGAAAAGCTCAAGGGCTATTTCCAGACTGGAGAGCTACGGGTACGGGCAGCAACCAGCATCAGCGCTAACGCCTCCACTATTGTTAAGGAAGCAGTTGCTAAGTCTTTGCTATACTCTGATAGCACTCGTCCCGGTGGCAACATGTACACGACTCGTCGCTATGCTGCTTGCATCCGCGACATGGATTACTACCTACGCTACGCAACCTATGCAATGCTCGCTGGCGATCCTTCCATCCTTGATGAGCGTGTACTCAATGGTTTGAAAGAAACCTACAACTCTCTTGGTGTTCCTATTGGCAATACTGTACAAGCTATCCAAGCGATGAAAGAAGTAACCGCTAGCTTGGTTGGTCCTGATGCAGGCAAAGAAATGGGCGTCTATTTCGATTACATTAGCTCTGGCTTGAGCTAAGTAAATCAGCTGGCTGGCTTAAATTCTGAGCTCTTCGGAATTTTTTGTCTTGTCAAAGTCTGGGAAGTCAGTGGTGAGTGCTAGCTTGTTAAAGACAAGTTTTGCTCCAATGTCAAGCAGATAAGTTTTGGCAGTCTAGCATTGACAGTTGACTCCCAGCCTTTGTCGTCTTAGCGATTGCGCTAAGGGCAGCGCCAAGGGCGATTACCCTGCCGAAGGATGCCCGGAGGGCTGTAGGGGTAGCGCCAAAGGCGATTTCGCTTCACAGAAGTGCATGTGGTAGCCTTTAGTATCGAGCATGCTAGGGTTATGATTGTAGAGTGTTGGAACTCAAGGGATTGCCTAGTCTAAGGAGGCATTTAGTCGAAACAGGATTTTGAATACAGCTTTAGTGTGTCGCTGCAAAAACTAATTTCAAATTAAAAATTGCAAAATTATAGTCCAGTGAAGGCTAACAGAGTTGAAGTAGCGTAATTTTACCCGCTATAGAACAACCGCTTAGAATCCCGCCTGTTTTGGTGGCGGAAGAAGTCAATTAACTCAAATAGGAGAAGTAGAAACATGCGCATGTTTAAAGTAACCGCCTGTGTTCCTAGCCAAAGTCGCATTCGGACTCAAAGAGAGTTACAAAACACCTTTTTCACCAAATTGGTTCCCTACGAGAATTGGTTCCGTGAACAGCAGCGAATGCAGAAAATGGGCGGCAAAATCATTAAAGTTGAACTGTTTACAGGCAAGCAGGGTATAAATACTGGGCTTTGATTGTGGCAAAACTTCTGAAAACCTCGAGAGAATGTCGCGATTAGTTATAGAAAATTGAGCAAAACCCACTTTTTCAGATGAATCTGACCACTGATAAATGATAACTGGTAACTAGTGGCTTTGCGAAACCTAATTCTATTGGTAAATCCTTCTGCCCAAGCATGGGGAATGGATGCACGCCTATTGCGGTGGCTAACCTTTTTGTGGACATTCATGGGGTTAGCCGTTCTCTTTTCAGCTTCTTATCCAAGTGCAGATGCTGAATTTGGAGATGGGCTTTACTACTTCAAGCGTCAGCTCATCTGGGTAGTTTTGGGCTTAGTTGGGTTTAACCTGTTGGTACGAACTCCCCTACGTTATCTGTTGGGAGTTACCCATTGGTTTGTACTTCTGCTGTTAGGGTTTATTTTAATTACTAGGATTCCAGGCGTAGGCACTACAGTTAATGGTGCTACCCGTTGGTTATCCCTTGGTCCTGTTCCTTTGCAACCTTCGGAATTAATAAAGCCTTTTCTAGTATTACAGAGTTCTCGCATCTTTGGGTATTGGGAGAGACTACCCTGGAGAGTGCGTTTACTCTGGTTAGGGATTTTTGTAACTGTGCTTCTAGGAATTTTGGTACAGCCCAATCTGAGTACAGCAGCACTTTGTGGGATAACTTTGTGGCTGGTGGCGCTGGCAGCAGGGTTACCTTTTTCTTACCTGGGAGGAACAGCAATAGGTGGTTTTCTCCTGGCAATGATCAGTGTTAGTATTAACCCTTACCAGTGGCGTCGGATAACTTCGTTTATTGATCCTTGGGCTGACTCGATGAACGATGGTTACCAACTAGTGCAAAGTCTGCTTGCTGTTGGTTCTGGTAGCATTTGGGGTTCTGGTTTTGGGCTATCGCAGCAAAAACTATTTTATTTACCAATTCAATATACCGACTTTATCTTTGCTGTCTTTGCTGAGGAATTTGGCTTTGCTGGCAGCACTTTGTTACTGTTGCTACTGATGACCTATGCAACCCTAGCAGTAATGGTAGCAATTAAGGCTCGTAATAAAGTTCATCAGCTGGTAGCGATGGGTTCAATGATTTTGATTGTGGGGCAGTCGCTGTTGAATATTGGAGTTGCTACTGGTGTTCTTCCTACTACGGGTTTGCCTTTTCCTTTCTTTAGCTATGGTGGTAGTTCCATGATAGCTAGTTTGATTTCAGCAGGGCTATTAATTCGGGTGGCAAGAGAGGCTAGTGAAGCTGAGGTGGTGCCGATTAAGTCTCGCCGTCAGTTGGAAATGGAGCGTCGGCGCTTTCAAAATCAGAGAAGGCGGCAGGGGAGGAGTTGAAAGTAATAAGTAATAAGTAATAAGTAATAAGTAATAAGTCAATTAAGTTTAATAAAAGTAGGTTGGGTAGAACGAAGTGAAACCCAACCTTAACCATAGTATAGGTTGGGAGCATCTCACCTTTGTAAATCGTCGATTTGGATAACAGTATATTAGGGGTTACAGCCCCCAATCATTGGTATTTGTGCAAAACTGAGATGCTCCCGTATAGGTTGGGTTTTGTTACCTCAACCCAACCTACCAATATAGGAATTCATTGGACATGATATAATAATGGTTTAATTGACTTCGTTCCTTAAACCAACCTAGGTGATTGAGGGCTTAAGGCAATTTTATTTACCCTGCTTATTACCTTTATTCAAGCAATTGCAGGTAATTGCTGCACCTATTAAGCCGATAAGTAAACTAAGGAGAAAGGATGAGCAGAAAGCCCACAGGTTAATTTGGTTGGGCGGTATGAAGGGGATGGTTTTTACTATGCCTTCGGCTTGCTCTGTGAGGGTGGAAGCGGCTAGAGAGGCGGTGCTAATACCGACACTGGCAATTGCTAATGTTTTGTTGAGGGTGCGTTCGTTTTTGGTTTTTTCGATATTGATTATGCCTTCAATGGTTTTGATGAAGTTGTCAAGGGATTTTAAGCTGGCATTGAGGGTTTGGTAGTCGGTGTTGATTTGGTTAAGGTATTTATCTTGGGCAAATTCGCCGAATCTTTCTAGGAAGGTTAAGTCGCTATTGGCGTCGGCTTTAGCCATGACTTGAATTCGGCTTTGGTAGTTTTTGACGTTGGTTTCAATAGTTGAGATTTGAGTGTGTAGAGAAACTAGTCTGGTTTCATACTGGTAGGAAGCTGATAAAGTATCTGCTAAGTTTTGTTGTAGTTGGTTGAGGTTAATATAAGAGCTGGCAAGGTGCTGCGGTAAGAAATTAACGATTTTTTGAATAGTGCTGTAGGTTTTTTTGAGGGTATCTTTGAGTTGGCGACTTTGCTCATATACCCACAGGATTTTGTTGCGGTAGTGGAAGAGACGAATAAAATGACGATAGAGTTTGCCGATAGTTTTTTCAATTTGCTCTTCTGTTTGGTTGTAGGGGAAGAGGCAGATAATAATATGATAGTTACGATTAAAACCGTCAGGGGTTTTATCTGGTTGTTCTAATTCAAAGATAGTTGCTCCTTGAAAGGTTCCTTTTCCTTTACAGTCGCGCTGCCATTTGGGTTTGGGAACGATTGTGAGGGCTTGGTAGTATTCTTTAGCAATAGTTTCTGGGTATTGGCTGGGATTAGCTAGTTTGCCCCAAATTAGCCAGGTTTGACCCATTTCACCTGGTAGGTTATGGGTATGATTGAGGACGATTTCTTTAAGTTGTTCCAGTTGTTCTACTGTAGAAAGCTGTTCCCAATCTTGGTCATTTTCTTTGCCTGCACAATCTATTTGTAGGGCATAGGTATCTCCTAGTTTGACTGGATAGTAATAGCCATCAAGGGGATGCTTAAAGTATTCGACTCTTTGTGTTCCTAGTAGTTCGATGTAGCTAGAAAATGTACCTTCTTCAGCTTGCAGTTGAGTTAATTTTTGTTCACTGAGGTTGTCTTGGTAGATGCGCTGCCAAAAGCGTTGGCGATTCTGAGCAATTTTTTTGCTACTTTGTCCTAAACCATTGCCTAAATCATAGAGGAATAAATCGACTGTAGGGTAGATTAGCTGGTTGTTCATGGTTCATTGTTGATTGTTCATTGGTATTTTTTTTTAATATGAGCCATGAGAGATGAAGCTAATTGAATTCTTGTTTTGCAGCTTGTACAGGATCGGATGCAGAAAGTACTTTAGATGCTTGTTCATATTTGGCATCAATAGCAGCCATAACTCTTGCCGTCTCCTCAATCTCATTGCTGACATCTGTAGTGATATTGGGAGTTTCTTGGCTATCATCATCATCAGTATCATCAGCGGGTAAGAATTTTTTTCCCATACCCCGCTCACTTGCGCTAGATGTGAACCAGAGACGGGCATTTTTGTAGGGGGTAGCTAGGGTAGAAGTGTTAATTGCTAAATCATGTAAATCTAGGATGTGGCTTTCCAGAGATTGGGCGATTTTACTTAATTGTTCCTTGATGTTATCGGAAAGTGGCGATCGCTGTTGGTAAAGGGCAGCGAGAAAGGCTTTGAGGATTAGGGCTTGTGAGTCTTTCATTAGAATAAAATTTGGTGTCTTTTAAGTTAAATCTAATCGGAGTGGGGAGTAGGGAGTAGAGAGTAGAGGTTTCACTACTGTCTTCTTGAAGTTAAATCTAATTACTTTTTATCGAAATTAATATGGATCAAATCCCCATCCAATTTGTCTCCGTGTCTCCGTGTCTCCGTGTCTCCGCGTCTTTAATTACCCCTGGTTTCTGTAATCAGTCGATTTTCCAGAAATTGTGAAGGCTGCCCAATGGTAAGGATGGCTAAAGCGCTTTTCATTACTACCGATTTTACTAATTAGCTCACGCTCATCTTCCAGGAGAAGGCGCAGCTCTGGCTTATCTGATAATTTGGTAATAGCAGTATCGAGCCACTCTATTAATCGATCGCGTTTGGCATTTTTAAGCCAGTTTTGGGCAGCTTTGAGGGCGGCTGGTGGTTGTTGATGCTGCAGTTGTTGGTAAAATTCCACCATCAATAGGGCGCTGGCAGCAGATTCCACTGTCCAAAGGGTGCTAATTATATAAGTAGCGCCAGCTTTGAGGAAGGCGCTAACCAGCCCTACGTATTCATCTGTAATAGTTTCTTTGCCAGTAATAGCAGTTTCGCAGGCGGCGAGGCAGACGAGGTGATAGCTACTCAAGTCTAGATTGATAATGTCGATTAGGGTAAGCTCATCTGTACCGCTCAAAAATAGGCAAGATTGAGCAGGGTTAGTGCTATCGTAGGCTCCATGTCCAGTGAAGTGGAAGATTTGATGGGGTTGTTTGAGGGCTTGTTCGATTTGGCTATAGCTTGCATCTTTATTCTCGATGGCGGTGACTTGGGAAAACATTTTCGAGATAAGGGCGGCTTCGACTTCGGCAAAGGGTAAGTCGTCAAGGGGTTTGGTTTTATCATTGATTTCAATAGTGCTTTTGGGATTTTCGATAATTAATAAGTCTGTTGAGGAAGGCTGAGGGGAGTTTTTAAAAAGGGTGGATGTTGGAGGCACAGGGGAGTATTCGATTTTGTTGATACCTAATTGGGCGCTGGGGAGGTAAGTGCAAGTGAAATTATCGAATAGGTAGTGTAGGGGGAAACGATGAAGATCTCGGTGAGGGATTAAGATGAGGTTATCGATAGAGTGAGTTTTCAGGTATTTTGCGATCGCAGGGATATAGAGTATTTCTGTAAGACTCTCTAAACTATCCTTCATTTCGGTACGCCAGGGATAGTATTTTTTATCCTGATAGTCTTTTTTACTCTTAGGATTACCATAATCTTGATATCGCTGGTTCCATTGTTCGAGCCATTTTTCCCATGACAGGATTTGTTGTAAGGAAGCAAAACTTTGTCGGGGTTGAACTAATTCCTCTGTTTCTCCTTCTTGCTCTAGGGCTGTTTCATTCTTTTTGAGCTTTGCAGGTTTAAGATTTTGGTTGGTTGCCCCCTCATCCCCCACCCCCTTCTCCCACTCGGGGAGAAGGGAAGAAGGCACAAGAGTATCGAAATTCACCACAACTGGGGCAGTGGCACCGGGTAGAATCACAAAGGTAGTCAGGGCGCTAGGGCTAAGATGCCAGTAAATTGCTGCGGTGGTAGGGTTGAGCAGTTGTTGAATTTGGGCATAATCGACGCTGGGGATTTCTTCTATACCTAAGAGCCAGCGTAGGCAAGTGTTTTTTCCAGTTTCGGCTAGCTTTAAAGCACCGAAGATATCGCCAGATTGGATAGCTAAATCTACTGTTAACTGATCAAATATAGAAGAATTGAGGGCGAGTTTTTGCTTTTGGCCCTCTGTACGTTTGGAGTCTGCCAACATGCGTTGTAAAAGACTAGCTCCTATTCTTTGTAATTCCTGCGCCTGATCAATTTCTTTTAAGTCTATTGATACTTGAATTAAATCCTGTAGGATTTCTAGGCGAAGTTCTTCAAATTGAGAAGACTCGGGAATTGTTAATGCTGTTTTATAGCTAGTTTCTGCTTTACGCCAGAAAGAATAAGGTTTAGTATTCTTTCGCCCTTGGAAATAGTGAGCTTTGCCAATAGCATGGTGTAAATTTCCCCATCCTTCGGGGTGAGTTTCTAGGCGGATGGCTTTACCAAGTTCCGCCTGATAGCTAGCAATTTCTCCTTCGTAGCCTCGTTGATTGAGTTGAGGATTGAAGCGAGGGGGATGGGAAAATAAATCTTGAGCTAGTTGTGCGGCAACTTCTTCAGATAGGGGCTGTTGGATAAAGTTAATTAATTCTGGTGGTGGCGATTTTCGGATTAACTGAAAGAGTTCTGGTGAAGGTGGTTTTTTGATTTGGGCAATTAGTTCAGGGGCGTCAAGATCAGCAAAGGTATTTAATAGTAGTTCTGTAGAGGTATTGAGGGAGGTTTGGAACTGGTTAAGGATTTGCTCGGAATTAGTGCTTTTTAGAATAGGAATTAATATTTGAGGAGCTTTGCTGATTTCTGAACGAAATAGTTCGACAAACTGCTGTTGCTGAAAAGAGTTATAACCTGGTGGCTTTCCAGCTGCAACGCCACGGTTGTGCCAAGCTTCGTAAGAGTCAAGTTTAAATTTTAAAGCTTGGTCGAAAGATAATATTGCTTCTTCTTTTCTTCCTAAATCTGACAGCACAATGCCCCGATTGCTCCAAGTGTGGTAAAAGTCAGGTTTAATTTTTAAAGCTTGGTCGTAAGATAATATTGCTTCTTCTTTTCTTCCTAAATCTGACAGCACAATACCTAGGTTATTCCAAGCTACGTAATAGTCAGGTTTAAATTTTAAAGCTTGGTCGTAAGAGTCAATAGCTTCTTCTTTTCTTCCTAAATCTGACAGCACAAGACCTAGGTCATTCCAAGCTTCGTAAGAGTCAGGTTTAAATTTCAAAGCTTGGTTGTAAGAGTCAATAGCTTCTTCTTTTCTTCCTAAATATGACAGGCCCTTGCCTCGGTTATCCCAAGCTTGGTACAAGTCAGGTTTAAATTTTAAAGCTTGGTTGTAAGAGTCAATAGCTTCTTCTTTTCTTCCTAAATCTGACAAGTCATTGCCTCGGTTATTCCAAATTTTGTAAGAGTCAGGTTTAAATTTCAAAGCTTGGTTGTAAGAGTCAATAGCTTCTTCTTTTCTTCCTAAATCTGACAAGTCATTGCCTCGGTTATTCCAAGATTCGTAAGAGTCAGATTTAAATTTCAAAGCTTGGTTGTAAGAGGCAATAGCTTCTTCTTCTCTTCCTAAATCTGACAGCACAAGACCTAGATTAAACCAACCTCTGTAATCATTTGAATATCTCTCAACAGCAAGATTCAAAGTATCCAAAGCACCTTGATAATCCTGCGCCTGATATTGCTCAACAGCCTTATCAAGTAATGCCTGTACACCTGGTAATTCCTGTTCATTTCTAGAAACAGATTCTGTCTGTACCTCTGAAGGTTGCGACATCAACAAACCCTCAGCCAACACCCTCGCCACAGTTTCCAACTCACCCGTTGCTATCTCTGACAACAATAGCAATCGCTGCGCTAACTCCTGATGTAATTCCGGCTGTGCTAACCATCGCTTACCAAACTCTTGCAGCCATAGCGCCAACCGTTTCTTATTGATATTTTTAGCAATCAAAAATCCCTCTACCTGCCCCCAACTGCTGCCTTGCGCTACCTCTTCAAGTAACTCCAGTAATAGATTTTCGTATTCTAAATCGCTGATTTCCTGGGGTGGAGATGGTGGCGGTGGCAATGGTTTACTGAGAAATTTGCCTTTAATCCAGCGACAGGGTTTGGAGAAGAATTGCAGCATGGGAGGGGAGGAAGAGAGGGGGAGAGGGGGGGATGGGGAGATGGGGAGAGGTAAAGGGAGTTTTCTTAAAACACTGAGAAGTGCAATTTAGATGCACAGTGGCTTATTGGTGATTTTCTTTAGATTTTGCACCTATCCATTAACTAGTCAGCGATTTAAATCACTGACTGATGGCGAAAGTATTTTCAAAGATAACTAAAACTTTGCTCTATATAAATTCCAGTCCATTTTAATGGACTTTTACTATTAGCCGGTGAGTTTGAACTCTGGGCAGTAAAAGTAGCTTACCAACCATAATGTTTAAGAATCTGAGTTTTACATAGAGCTTGCGTCAATATCTTCACCCGCTTGGGATTCAAACCCCAGTCTCATAGCGAAATTACTCTCCAAGATGACTAAAAACTGGCTCTATATTGATTTGAGTCTATTTTAATGGACTTTTACTTTAGCCAGTGAGTTTAAATAAATATTCCCTTCTGCCTTCATCCAAGCTAACAGCTTCCTCTGCAAAACAATACCTTTTTGATATATGTTTTTTTATTAAAACATCTTGTTATTTAAATTTACTTGTGATAAATTAAAAATGTTGCAACAATTGTAGTTGCAACAAAGTCAGAAGCCAGCCCCGAGGTTTGGAAGGCCGTGGGCTGGCTCTGGCTCCAAATAAAATCTAAAAGGAGTCATCCTAATTATGAATGATCAAAATAGCAACGAGCCTTGGGCTATTGTGCGTCTAATTACCCCAATGAAATGGGTAGTGATTACTCGCTACCGCAGTCGTGCCGATGCCGAAAGGAATCTCAACTTCTGCCGTAAACAAATTGCGGAAATTAAGTTTGAGCTAGTGTTTGATCCGCCCAATAACCAAGGTTAAAAGAAACTAGAGAGTAGGTTGGGTTGAGGCAACGAAACCCAACAAATATTCATTCTATTCTGGTTTTTGTAAGAGAGTAGGCTGGGTTGAGGCAACAAAACCCAGCACACTAGAGAGTAGGCTGAGTTAAGGCAACGAAACCCAGCAAACCAGAGAGTAGGCTGGGTTGAGGCAACAAAACCCAGCACACTAGAGAGTAGACTGAATTAAGGCAACGAAACCCAGCAAACCCTTTTTTAGTGTATTCGCAGCTTAATCTAAGGGCGCACAGCGGTGCGCCCCTACACAAAATTCAAAGCGACATCAAAGGGAATTGATATGTGTTCAATTGGATAACCTTTAACTCAGCCTACTACTGTAATAAGCTTTAAGTAAAAAGCAATGAATATTCCTGTGATTACTTATTACTTATTACTTATTACTTATTACTTAAACTCAGACTATTTTTAGCCTTAACCCCACTAACTGCTTAGCTATACACTGCCGTCTTCGTCAAGTCTCCAGCAACCCCATCGACAGTGATGCCTATATCCTTTTGAAATTTCCTTACTGCCCCTTCCGTGAGAGTGCCATAATATCCAGTCACTGGACCATTATAATAACCCAAAAGTTTTAACTCATTTTGAAGTTTAGTTACCTCTGGCCCACTACTACCCCGTCGTAAATTAGAACTATTAACAATAACAGCAAGATCATCACTAGCAGTTAGAGCTGATGCTGTCTGAATTCCCACAATTCCATCAACACTTAATTTCCTAGCTCGTTGGAATCTTTGAACTGCTGCAGTTGTCAACTTACCATAGTATCCAGTAACTGGACCATCATAGAATCCTAAAGCCCTTAACTGCTTCTGAAGAGCCGTTACTTGCGAACCTCGGCTACCGCGCCGGAGCATCTTACCTCCAGCTAAAGGCTCCGAAAGATTTGTCTCGGAAATTGCCGCCATTGTTTTCGAGCCAGCAATGCCATCTACTGCTAACCCTTGAGCCTGCTGAAACTTTTTGACAGCATTCTCAGTAATCGAGCCATAGTAGCCAGTAGAACGAACATGTCCCGGAAAGTAACCAGCTACTTTAAGAATATCTTGTAGACTAACTACACTCGGTCCTCGATTTCCCCTCTGAAGTGCCATCGCATTACCAGCGACACTGAGAATCGAGATAAATAGAGCAACCGACAGCAAGCGCTTACCAGCGGAAGTAGCAAGTGTTTTCAAATTCAGTTTTGCCAACAGCTTTGGTTCTAAAGGTTCTGGTAATAAATTACCTGCTGGTTGTTGGCAAGCAGTCGCTAGATGAATATATGCAAGTGTTTCCATGATTTTATTAACTGTTTGATCAACTATTTTGCTATTGTGCTACGAAAAACTTACTCAAATCTAGTTATAAGTAGTCGGACATAAATAAAAGCAACTGTGTAAACAATTATGAAATCGCCCGGAATTCCCTTACACCCTACACCCCACACCCCACACCCTGCCTCAACCAGTAAACTTTATTTTTGTCCAGGTACTTAATACCCTACACCCTGCCTAAACCAGTAACCTTTATTTTTGTCGAGGTACTTACACTCCAGCAATCCCTTAATCCCATAAATATTTGATTTTTCTGTAATAATCTGTAATAGTTTTTATTAAAGCCTTAGTTGACAAATGCAAAATTCCAGCATAATAGAGGAACTTTCAACCCAACTTGAAAGCCCTAATTCTAGGGATCGTTTGATAGCTCTCGCCTCACTGCGGCAGTTTTCCCCAACTGAGGCAGTACCCTTAATCAAAAAAGTATTATACGATTCCCATATGCCAGTTCGTTCGATGGCAATATTTGCTCTAGGGGTCAAGCACACAGAGGAATCCTATCCGATTTTAGTAAAATTACTCCAAACTGACCCAGACTATGGCATTCGTGCTGATGCTGCTGGTGCTTTAGGATACCTAGGTGATTCTAGGGCTTTTGAACCGCTAGTGCGAGCCTTCTACGAAGATACCGAGTGGTTAGTGCGTTTCAGTGCTGCTGTTTCCCTAGGCAATCTCCAAGATCCTCGCGCCAAAGATGTTCTCCTTAAGGCTCTCAATTGCAAGGAAATAGTTTTGCAACAAGCGGCAATCTCTGCCTTGGGTGAAATCAAAGCAATAGAATCAGTGGATGAACTGTTACGCTTTGCCCAATCAGAAGATTGGCTGCTGCGTCAGCGCTTAGCAGAAGCCTTAGGCAACCTTCCCTGTGAAAAAAGCATTTCTGCCTTGAAATTCTTGGTAAGAGATAGCAATGCTCAAGTTGCTGAAGCTGCCTCAATATCTCTACATAAATTGTTAGACACCTCCCACTAAAACTGTAGATAGCAATTGATAGAAAATTCTTCTCTTCTAGAACAAACTGTTAAATCACTCTCGACTAACTCGGCTTCTAAACCTTCCCCTAACTCAGTAGTCGAAGTGCTTCTTCAGGCAGAGAAAAACACTAAAAAGAGCCAAATACGGTATTCCTTTGAGCAGTTGCTTGGTTGCTGGCGATTGTACTTTGTAACCGGGACGAAAAAAACGCGAAATAAAGCAGGAATTCTACTGGGAGCAGGGCGCTACCTCCCAAAGTTACTCACAATCAAAATTTCATACTCAAAAACACTCCTTGGCGTACCTCCTGAAAAAATTGAGGCGGGAATGGTTGAAAATTCTGTTGACTTGGGAGTACTGAAACTAGTACTAACTGGTCCAGTGCAATTCCTCGCTCAGAAAAACATTCTTGCCTTTGACTTTACAAGAATGCAGGTGCAATTGTTCGGCTTCAAACTCTACAACGGATTTATTAGAGGTGGAAGTGAAAGCGAACAGAACTTTTACCAAATTGGTGTCAGCAAACAAGCCTTTTTCTCCTACTTCCTAGTTCGAGAGGAGATCATAGCTGCTAGAGGTAGGGGTGGTGGTTTAGCCCTTTGGGTTAAAAGTGAGTGAGAAGCAAAAACAAAAAGTAATAAGTAAAAATAAGAGCATTTATTACTTATTACTTATTACTTATTACTTATTACTTAAACAAGAGCTACTGCAGGTTGAGCCCAACGTCCCACTGCTTTGCCAATTACCTCCATTTCCTTAACCAAACTATCAAATCGCTCTGGAGTCAAGGATTGAGGGCCATCAGATAGAGCCTTGGCAGGGTTAGGATGAACTTCAATCATCAAAGAGTCAGTGCCTGCGGCGATTGCTGCCATTGCCATAGTTGGGACATATTCAGCCTTACCTGTACCATGACTAGGATCGATCATAATCGGTAAGTGAGTAAGCGATCGCAATACTGGTAATACTGATAAGTCTAGGGTATTACGGGCATACTTACGGTCAAAAGTTCTGATTCCCCGCTCACAGAGAATTACATTGGAATTACCAGCCGCCAAGATATACTCAGCTGCCATTAGCCACTCATCAATGGTAGCCGACATCCCACGCTTAAGCAGCACTGGTTTGTCTTGAGCTCCAACTTTCTTTAGTAGCGAGAAATTGTGCATATTTCGCGCTCCTATTTGCAGGAAATCTGCTACTTCGGCAATCTTGTCAAGATCAGCAGTATCCATCACTTCGGTAATTATACCTAAACCGCTGGCTTCCCGCGCTGCAGCCAGTAAACTTAAAGCACTTTCCCCATGACCTTGAAAAGAATAAGGTGATGTCCGAGGTTTATAAGCACCTCCCCGTAGGAATTTAGCACCTGCTGCCTTAACGCGTAGTGCCGTTTCCACAATCATTTCTTCATTTTCTACCGAACAGGGACCGGCAACAATTACCAAAGGATGATGTTCACCAAAAAGGACTGGTCCTTCAGGAGTTGACACACTCACCTGACTAGCTTCACCATGGCGAAACTCGCGGCTAACGCGCTTAAAAGGCTTTTCCACCCGCAGAACCGTTTCAATCCAAGGGCTAACTTCCTGAATTTGTAGCGGATCTAAACTAGCAGTTTCGCCGACAAGACCAAGTACAACTTTATGCTTACCAACAATTTTCTCTGGAGTCAAACCCCATTCAGTAAGTTCCTGGCTAAGGCGAGCAACTTCAGCTTCTGGAGAGCCGACTTTCATTACTACAATCATGCTTTTCTAAGTCCCTACTAAATTGTTTGTGTGCTTGATAGGTCTGAAGATGTTAGAATATGCAAGCTTTTCGGGCGTCAGTTGGAAGCATTTACTTAAGGATAGACACTAGATTAGACCCCTTGTCAAAGCTAAGTGTACCCCTCATCCATTCCTCCTTAGTCAAGGGGGTAAATTGGATGCCTCCTCTCAGTGAGGGGAGAGTTTGGAAGGGGTCTTAGGAATTGATGCAAGAGGCCTATCAGATAGCTAATGCTAGCTTAATATACTCCTAGGCTTAACGCCTTACAATTCATATTTCATACTTCATTCTTGATGCTGCACCCTAGAGACCACACATTTAATTTAATAATTTTTCCTGTTTGGTAAGGAGAGGGAGCTCTTAGCAGGGAGTAGGGATTAGGGAAAAGCCCATAGTTCTAAGCCTGATTATCCATGATTAGCTCCGAGATTTTCCTGTTAAGTGCAAAGATTTTTAGCCATTGGATGCTATAACCAAGCACTTGTAAGGGTCAAAAAAGGCTCAAAATCATTGTCTGGTATACCTTCTAGATTAATTCAGCAAGCCCTAACTACCTTGAGGAGTCATGACTTTAGCTTTAGCACAAGATGCACTAATCTTTATTCCTTGCTGTTCGCCATGCAGATGTCATCTTGCCAAAATTGCTAGTGAATTCGGGCCAACCCAAGATTGTCCCTGGAGTTTCTTCATCCCAGGAGGCAGAGAGAACCCCATAACTTAGGCCCAATACGCCCAAACCGAAAAAACCCATACTCACCAGAAGTACTGCCGCATTAGGCAGCTTTAACCCAACTTGAACCACCAAAAAATAGCTGACAAAAAATGTTGCTATTCCTAGGAAAGTTGGAATTCCGCACAATAGAGCCATCCGGCGTGCCATGCGCTTACTTACTACTTCTGGAATCGCCATGGATTCCTTAGAAGATGGCGATTTTTGATTCTGCTTGGAGGAAGTTTCAACAGCTGGGGGTGAAGCTTTAGTTTTGTTGTCTTTTTGGCGCTTTTGACGAGGTTCAAATGGCAAGCGAGAGCGCGATGGTTCGGTAGACATAATTTAAAGTAATATCTCAGCCACGGATACCCAAACGTTTAATCAAAGCTTGATAGCGCTCTTGATCTGTTTTGCGCAGGTAACTCATTAAACGCTTGCGGCGACCAATTATTTTCAACAATCCCCGTCTGGAGGAATGATCCTTTTTGTTATTTTTTAAGTGCTCACTCAACTGAGTAATACGGGTTGTGAGCATGGCAATTTGGAGGTCTGTTGAACCTGTGTCAGTTTCATGGATCTGGTAGTTCTCCATGATTTCCTGTTTAGCTTCTTGGGTTAGACTCATGAGATATACTTTAAGTTCCGTGTACTGCAACCTTTAATAATAACACTCTAACCGATATATTTTAAAAACTAAAACCATGAAGATAAGACACCTGATTCTACCGGGAATAGCTATTATAATCAACAGCATGCTCCAGTTTAGTGCATTTGCTAGACCGTTAAACGAGTCGGAGCAAGAGGTGGAAGCACAAATGCAAGCTTTGATTAAGGCGCAGACTGAGGCAGGATACAGGCTGGCGTTTCCGAAAACTCTTGATCGACTAGCGCGGGGTTCTTTGGCACCAAAGACTGTGTTGCTCTATCCTAATTCGGAGTACAGTGTTGTGGCTGTGTGTGAGCATAGTTGTGAGGATGTAGATTTGTCGGTTCGGGATCAAGATGGTACTGAGGTAGCTTCTGATCTTGCTGACTATGCGGTGGCTGTAGTCAATTTTATACCGCCTGCGGAGGGTCGGTATCGGATTAATGTGAAAATGAATAGGTGTTCTACTGGGAATTGTCACTTTGGTTTGGGGGTTTTTGTGAAGTCGGAAACTTCTTCTCGTTAAGGGCACTCCAAGAATTAAAGACGCGGGGACACGGTGACACGGGGACGCGGGGACAAATTGGATGGG
>JAAHGS010000041.1 GCA_010692645.1 Symploca sp. SIO2E9 | reverse complement strand
TTTGCCTAAGTCCTGAAAAAATCAACTTCAAACTTGAGATTTTTCAACATCTCCCCATCTCCCCATCTCCCCATCTCCCCATCTCCCCATCTCCCCATCTCCCCATCTCCCCGTCTCCCCGTCTCCTCGTCTCCCCGTCTCCCCGTCTCCTCGTCTCCCCATCTCCGGTGTCTCCGGTGTCTCCGGTGTCTCCTCATGATCTGTAGCAGACCTAAGGGAAATTGGTATTAATCCTTTTGCCTTCTTCAAGAGAAATTTACAAAAATACCATTATGACTAGCATAGTTCCTAACAATTTTAACTTAAATAGAGAAGGTTCTTCGACCACAATCATTGACGAATTCCTCAGTCTGGAAAATTTTCAACGCGCTTGGGAAAAAGTAGCAGAAAATCGCGGTTGTGCGGGGGCTGATGGGGAAACTATTGGTAAGTTTGCTCGTAATCAAACTTTTAATATTTATCAATTACGGGATGCAGTTGCTAAAGTCACGTATCAACCTTTCCCCTGCAAGCAAGTGATTATTCCCAAAAGAAATGGCACACAAAGAGAGTTAAAAATACCAACAGTCAGGGACAGAATTGTACAGCAGGCTTTGTTAAATATTCTCTATCCCTTAATGGAGGAGAAGTTTTCCTCTGCTAGTTTTGCTTATCGTCCCAATTTATCTTACATCAATGCGGTGGAAAAGGTCGCTGAGTGGCGTGATTTGGGATATCATTGGGTGTTAGATGCAGATCTTGTCAAGTTTTTTGATAATATTGACCACCGCAGATTATTAAAAGAAGTTCGGTTACACATCAATAATCCGAGAATTTTATGTTTGATTAAATCTTGGGTATCGGCTGGGGTGTTAACGGCAGAAGGGGTGGTAGTGCCACAAAAAGGTATTCCCCAAGGTGCGGTAATTTCTCCGTTCTTGGCTAATATTTATCTGCATGAGTTTGATGAATTGGTCACTGCAACTGATTTAAAGCTTGTGCGTTATGCGGATGACTTTCTCGTGTTAGCCCGTACTCAAGAGCGTATTACACAAGCTAAGTTAGAAATTATCAGTCTGTTGGATTCCATGGGATTGATGATGCATATCGAGAAAACCCAAATTACTACTTTTGAGCATGGGTTTCGGTTTTTGGGACATGGTTTTTTGGGAAATGCTATTTTTCCGGTTAATGCCAATGAGTTTAGCCTGAAGTCTGCCCTAGAGAAAATTAGTGGCCTAATTCAAAGGTCAGATAAAACTAAGAAGAAAAGTAAAAAAAAAAGAACTCGGAAGGAAAAAGTAAAAAAGAGATTGCCCCGTTAGGTGTAGAGAGCAGCTCGGTTGATTCTTTAAGAGATATTGCGACGTTACATCAACCTTTTCTGGCGGAAGTAGAGACAGAATTACCTCTCTCCAGCGAGGAAGATAATAGTGTTTTTCAAAAAAATGTTTGGCATCGAGAAATGGCAGCGATCTATCTAGTTGAACAAGGCACGAATATCTATAAGGATTACCAACGCTTTATTATTTATGTATCGGAAAAGCCGAAACTGGAAGTACCCATTCGAGAAGTGCAGCAGATTCTCGTATTTGGCAATATTCAATTATCAACTCCGGTGATTCAAGTTTGTTTACAAGAACAAATAGCGGTGTTGTTTCTCAGTCAGAGTGGTAGATATCATGGTCATTTATGGAGTGCTCAATTCAGGAATTTAGATCAGGAGTTGGTACAGGTGGAAAGACGCCGTGATGCTGATTTTCAATTGCAGGTGTCTCAAGGGATTGTCTATGGTAAGTTGATGAATTCCAAGCAGCTGTTGTTGCGATTTAACCGCAAGCGCAAACGTCGGGAGGTAGAAAAGGCGATTATCGGCATTACTCAAGATATTGAGGCGTTGGGATTAATCGATAATTTGGATACGTTGCGCGGTTATGAAGGGATAGCGGCGGCGAGGTATTTTCCGGCGTTTGGCAAGTTAATTACTAATGCCGATTTTAAGTTTTGTCTGCGTAACCGTCAACCTCCTACTGATCCCGTTAATTCTTTGCTGAGTTTTGGTTACACGCTTTTGTTTAATAATGTCTTGGGTTTTATTATCGCTGAAGGGCTTTCTCCTTATTTGGGTAATTTTCACTACGGGGAAAAGCCAAAACCCTATCTAGCTTTTGATTTGATGGAGGAATTTCGTTCTTCTATCGTTGATGGCTTAGTTTTGAAAATTATTCATAAATATTTAATTAAGCCGCAAGATTTTGACATAGTTCCTAGTACGGGAGGGATCTATTTAAATCAATCAGCGAGGCGGGTATTTCTCAAACAATTTGAAACTCGGATGAATGAAGAAATTTCTCACCCAGATTTGGTCTCAAAAGTCACCTATCGTCATGCGATTCAATTACAGGTGAGACGATATAAACGTAGTTTATTGTCTGGAGTGGCTTATGAAGCTTTTTTAAGATCCATGTAAATGTTAGTGGTTGTTGTGTCTGATATTCCTGATGATAAAAGGCGGACAAAATTGTCCCATTTTCTAGAAGGATATGGACGAAGAGTTCAACTTTCTGTGTTTGAATGTTTCTTAAGTTTAGAGGAGATGCGGCAACTCTATGAAAAGGTGAAAAAGTTAGTAAAGCCTGCGGAGGATAATGTGCGCTTTTACTGGATATCCCAAGAAGCAGTGTCAAGGGCGTTAATTATTGGAAGCGATGCACCCCAACCACCACCAAAGTATTATGTTGTATAGGTTTGAGGGAAATTTTCAGGGGTTCATCGACGCATCTCGCCAAATCGCCGAAACCCTATATTTTTCGTGGAGATGCGTCGATGCCTTACAGGGAGAGGATTTGAGGCATGAATTTTGCTCAATTTGGAGGAGGATATGTTATACTTTTTGGAGATGCGTCGATTCGGCGGCTGAAACCTTTACTGGGTAAGGGCTGCTAGACGAACTCCCTACCGATTGGGTCAAATCGGATTAGTTGGAAACGTGTGGTTACCGCGTATGCGTAGTATTATCTCATCCCTACCGATTGGGTCAAATCGGATTAGTTGGAAACACTAAGGAGTCTGGGACAATCACTATATTACAATACTCCCTACCGATTGGGTCAAATCGGATTAGTTGGAAACCATCAAGACAGGAATTACAATTCCTACGAATGCAACTGCTCCCTACCGATTGGGTCAAATCGGATTAGTTGGAAACACAAGTAGACTCCTAAAGCTGCAAGAAAAACGAGCGGACCCTACCGATTGGGTCAAATCGGATTAGTTGGAAACTCTCTTTTGCAAGAGATTCGTAAACTCGAGCAGTAGAAAGACCCCTACCGATTGGGTCAAATCGGATTAGTTGGAAACTTCTACCTCAGCGGGTTGGTTAGCTGCTTCTAAACCCTACCGATTGGGTCAAATCGGATTAGTTGGAAACATTTGCTTCTCCTTTTCAAGTTTTTAGGTTGACAAGTACCCTACCGATTGGGTCAAATCGGATTAGTTGGAAACCTCATGTAATTGAGGTGAAACACCTCTTTTTCTCCCCTACCGATTGGGTCAAATCGGATTAGTTGGAAACGATGTTAATCAATCCCAACAAGGTGACTCTGGTAAGGTCCCCTACCGATTGGGTCAAATCGGATTAGTTGGAAACTCTCCATTGAAACCGACCACAAAGGCTATAAACCCCTCCCTACCGATTGGGTCAAATCGGATTAGTTGGAAACAAGCTCACCTCTCCTATCATGACCGTTTGATTCCCTACCGATTGGGTCAAATCGGATTAGTTGGAAACTTGTGACAGGGGCAGTATTGTTTCCAATGTTATCCCCCTACCGATTGGGTCAAATCGGATTAGTTGGAAACATATTTCCTGTAACCTCTCTTTCGAGAGGTCGCAACTACCCTACCGATTGGGTCAAATCGGATTAGTTGGAATGAGAATCCCGGTTTCGCCAGAGAAATCGGGATTTTTCACCTTGGGAGCATGTAACTGTTAACGAAAAACTCTATCCCACAATCAACAATTGTTTGAGCTTGTTCTTCAACTCCGATGATGCTATCAGAGGCTTATAAACTTCTCCCTCATAAGGTTTCCAGACATATCCCGGACTCAACGGTCGAAAACCACTTGGGCTACCCATTGCTTGCCAAGTCATTTGAGCCAAAACCAGTCCCGGAAAAGTCAAAGTAGAAGATTGTTCGAGTAATTCATTGTAGGTTCTAAACTCATCCACTTCCACACCTACCAGGGCATAGCGAAACGTGGGAGCAGACTTTAAACGCTGATAGAGCAGAATACCGAGTTCCGTCATCAGATAAGCACTTTCCGGTGTATCGATCCCAACTTCACTGATGCTACTTGGAGAAACTCGACACCACCAGTTCTCCTCGACATCCTGAAAAATTCCGACACGACATTGGGACTGGCTACCATTGGAGAGAATCCAGGAAACTTACTCAAAATGATGGGAAAATTGCTCTGCGACAGGTTGTTGCCCCCCACATTCAGCCGACAAGCTAAACATCCATACCATTATTGTTCTCTTGTTGAGTGTCTTGGTTGGTCAAACAGCAAGAGTGCAATTAACTCAACAATCATAAGTTAAAAGAAAGCCCCTTTTCCACCCTTGAGTTTTAATACAAGCAACACCAACAATCAGAGGAATCAACAAAATCTATGGGAACTAATCGTCGGGTACTAATTCTTGCCGATGGCGACAATACCTTCTTAGCCGCACAAAGCTTTAACCGCAGACTGGACTGGCAGAAAATCCGCGACTATCTCGCCGATCCCAAAGAAGGTCGAGAACTCATTGAAATGGTCATCTATGTCGGTTTACCTCCAGCCAGAGAGCGATTTGAAGAACAACGAAAAACCAAAGAAAAATTCATCTATTGGGCAAAAAGCAATGGTTTTTTAGTCGTTCATAAAGAAGGTAAAACCAAAGGGGATGAGTACGAAACAAACATTGATATTGTCATGGCGATGGATGCCATTGAATTAGCCCTAGAAGTTCGCCCCGATATTGTTGTCTTAGTCACCGGAGATTCCGATTTTGCCTATCTCGCCGAAAAACTGAGAAGGCGGGGAATGCGCGTCGAAGTTGCCTCCGTCGAACAATCTCTCGGAAACGACCTCAAAGTCGCCGCTAGTAGTATTGTCGATTTGATTGGAGTTTTCGATGCCTTTGAACAGCAAAATAACCAGCAAAACTTTCACCGAATTGGTCACGCCAACGTTTTTGATTAAAAAGTAGTCAAAAAAAACTTGTTGTTTCTCTATCCTGAAGGCTTTGAAACTAACATTTTGCCCTGACACCAATTCATTCTAAGAGAATTATGCAAACTATCAATGGCAAATTGATTGTTGAAGAACAATCAGAGTTGGAACAACTCAAACCAAATCTGGAAAATATCGTTCAACAGTTTGAACATTTGGAGTTACAGATAACAGCAGTAAGCCAACAAGACAAAATCGAATATATCAAACAGCTCACCTCTGTTCAACTGTCTTTACACAAGTTAGAACGAATTTACAACCGCCTAGTATTCACCACCATTTTGACGGCATTCGGCTTAGCCAGTTGGTATATTTGGTTGGGTTTCAATCAAAACTCAGCCCCAGCTAAACTAGCGAATTCACCAATTCCGATTACCTCCATTAAAGCCGCCACAGACCATTAGGAAGCGACTCCCTTAATCCTGGTTAATTCAAACAGCATAAAACAGATGGCAATGAGAGCATTTTTTCAGCGAATCCCTTGGCGGAAACCGCCTCAATTCAATCAGCCTAAAACCGTTAGTGAGCAACACTTGAATCCAGTTAAATCCACCCCGACAAAGGAGACCACAGTGAGAGCAATTGTCAACGGCAAATTAGTGAATTTACCCAATGGCGCAACCGTTGAAGAATTGAGAGCAAAACTGCCAGAAATTGGCAATGATGATGTCATGGAAGAAGGCTTTGGCGGTACTAAGCCCTTAAAAGAAAATGAAGCCCTCAAAGAAGGGTCTAAAGTTTGGACTGTTCCCAAAATAGTTAAAGGATAAAAGACATTATGGCAATTGCAATTAATCGCGGTCAAACCGATTTTCAACCCAGTGCGAGACTATTTTCCGAACTCAAACTCTTGGAAAAAGTAGCAAAAGATATACGCGTTGGCAACAAAACCATTGGTGAGATTCAATATACAGCCATACTGCTTAAGGGAATGCCGTTGTCCTCTCGGAAATTTAAAGTTTCTAATTCCGATGTTTTGTTCCTGCTACCACCAGATTATCCCCGTCTTCCCCCAATTGGCTGCTATCTTAATTACCCGTGGAATACCGTCGGACAAGGAGACCATCACTTCACCCGCCAGAGTTACTATGGCGCGCCCTTTTTAAGTGATCAAGGCTGGTACTGGTACTGCGTTGGACTCGGTGGTGGATTTAATCGAGATAGATGGCTCAATTCCTGGCGACCTAACAGCCAACCTGAGAAAGGACACAATCTCGCTACTTTATTTGTCACCGCACGCCACGCAATTAACACAGATGATTGAACAGGAATTTCCGAACTGAAAAACTCATGAACAGCCCGAAAAAATCCCCTCAAATTTCTCTCCACATTCCCCCCAAGATGTGGCATCAGTTTTACCGTGCCATGAGCGATGCTCGCACAACCAATGAAGAAGTGATTGGTTTCTTATTCTGTAAACGCCATCAACTATCAAAACAGAAAATTAGATATCTGCCTCAAGCTTGGGTTGTTCCCTCTCCCGATTGCTACGAACGTCAATCGACCAGTGGATTGGTGATGAAACAGCAATTTCACCAGTACTTAATCGAGACGTTTCTAGAGAAAGAAAAGTTAGATGTCGTTCACATTCATACTCATAGCGAGTGCGGTAGACCTGAATTTTCCGGCATTGATGACCGTTATGAATCAGAATATGCCCAGTTTCTCTCGTCTCAGTTCAAAAAAAAGCCCCGTTTAATCTCTGGGGTGTTTGACGAAACCTTGCAACACTCTCAATTCCGTATCTGGGACAGGAAAGGAAAATCCTTCGAGAGCATTAACTGCTCTCAATCTTGGTTTGAACTAACCCAAGAAGCAAACCCCCGCAACGAGACAGAACCAATGTTTGCCCGTCAACAAGTCTTTGGTGAACAGGTGCAAAAACAGCTTGGCGAACTCACTGTCGCTTTGATTGGCTGTGGGGGCATTGGGGCAATTTTTGCTGAACTGCTGGGGCGTTTAGGGGTGAAAAAATGGGTATTAATCGATCCAGATCGTTTGGAAGCGGTTAACCTCAATCGCCTACCCGCTGCCACTCAGAAAATGGCTAGCCAGCAGTGGTACAAAGTTCACTACGTCAAGCACTTGATTAAGCGTATCTACGCCACTGGTTCTTGTGTCAAAACCATCCCCGCATCCATTACCGATGAATCAGCCAAACAGGAAGTAGCGGCTGCCGATTTGATTGTCGTCGCCACTGACAATCACTCCTCTCGGCAAGTTACCCAAGAATTAGCCTTGGCGTATATGCGTCCCCTAGTTTGTCTAGGTACTCACATCGAGATGCAACCCAATAATACACCGCGCATGTATGGTCGCGTCACTGTGCCGCCGCTTGGAGGTGGGTGGTGTCTGATGTGCGGCAATATCATCAACTTGCATCGCGCTGCCCTAGAGTCTGCCGCAGACGAGATTAACCATCTGGCTGCCCGAGTCGGTTATCTAGATGGCATCGGCGACCCAGCAGTATTTTGGTTAAATAGTTTGTGTGCCAGCACCGGAGTTGGTGTTATCCATGGTCTGGTTAGTGGATTTCTGAATGTGGATAATGGTCTTGACTGGATTTATGAGTTTCCTGGGTCGAATTGGCTCAAGACAAATCCTGATCACTTAGGTACTTGTGGTTGTTATTTTTGTGGGGGTTGAGTGTCAAAAGTTAGAAGTTGATGGGCGAATCGACACCACTCGTCAAATTGCCGAAAACCCAGATTTTTCGTTGAGTGGTGTCGATGCCTTTTGTTAGTAGCAGAATCCTCCACAACAAGGATTAAAGAAACCCCCCTTTCCATCCTTGAGTTTTAATTAAATCGAACTAGTTATAAACCCAGAACCAACAATGAGAAACACCCTTCTTGCCACCGTAGGCACAAGTCTCTTTGAAGGCAACCTCAAGCGTCTTTGTGAAACTACCCCCAATAAACCCGAGAACTGGGTAAAATTAAAAGAAGCCTACGAAACGGGGATAAAAACCGAAAACTGGTCACTTTTAGCCAAGGAACTGCTAGAAATTGACCCCTCCACACGCACTTGCGGCGCAGAAATCAACACTGTTGAAGAAATCCGCAAAAAAGACTGGCTATCCCTAGAAAACCTCATCTTTTTCGTCTCCGATACCCCCAACGGCAAAGCCACTGGTGAAGTTTTGTGCGATTACTTCCAACAGCGACAAGACTTGAAACTTCGCACCGTAGAGTACACCGTAATTGACGAACTGCAAGACGAACGTCCCCAAGATTTCAAAGTTCACGGACTGAGAAATCTTGTCCGTCAAATCGGCGAATACGTCCAGCGTTTCGGCGGAAGTGATTACGTTACCATCGATGCAACTGGTGGCTACAAAGCCCAAATTGCCATCGCCTTACTGATGGGGCAAGCCCTAGATATTCCAGTTTTTTACAAACACGAACGCTTCAGCGAAATCATCGATTTCCCCCCACTCCCCATATCCTTCGACTACGATATCCTAGGTCAAAACGCCGACTTGCTAACAGACTTCGAGCGAGGGGAGGCATTCTCCAGCAGTGAACTCGGCAGCATCAACCAAAAACTGCGTTCCTTACTCACAGAAGTTGTCGCAGGCAACGAATCTCTCTACGAACTCAGCCCCATTGGACAAATTTACCTAACAGGCTTCCGCTACCGCAACCCCTACATAATTTCCCTAACACCTGCTGCCAACCGGAAAGCACCAACTTTCCGGTTGGCTCACTATCCCAATGGCTTTAAGGATTTTGTAAAAAAGGTATGGGAGGAAAACAACTGGATAGTAACAAGCAATTCTCTGCCCTACGACGGACAAAAAGGGATTAAGGGAATTGGCTTTTTCGTCAGGGAGGAGGAGAACAGTTTAAAATTAATTGGAACCTACCAAGATAAAAATAAGTTTGGTGCTAAGTTCCGGCTTCACTTAACAGACGAATCCGCCAAAGCCCTAGCTTGGGCAGCAGATTATCTCAATCAGAAATATAAGCCTTAAGCAAGGAAGCTAGTCTTCTAATATTAAATAGCCTGTGTGCTAAGCTAGTGTGCATTTAAAGCTTATATTTTATGGTTGCATGATAATTCCTCCCCCCATCTCCCCATCTCCCCATCTCCCCATCTCCCCATCTTAATTGAATGTACAAATTAAATATGTAACGCCTTAGTGTACTTCAGGCATGGGGGCTTTCCAACTCCACTCTAAAATATTGACATCACCAACTTAGAACTAAATAGACAAGGATGTTGCCCTCAAAATCTAAATCCGAATTTCCCATCGAACAGCTTTTTGCGCCAACTTCACCTTGGGAGTTCTTGGGTTTTGCTCTAATCACACTCCTGATGACTTTAATGACCGAGGGTAATCCAGTTGGAATGGTTGGGATTGTGGGTCTATTCATTTTTTGGTGGTGGTTAGAACGCCGAAAAGTTAAAGCGAGAATCAAACATTTACAGGCGCAATTGCTTCTCTCTGTTCAACCCCAAGCCCCTTTACCAGCTAAAGGATTAATTTTGCTTCTAAGTCCCTACTCTTCTCGCCAACCAGAACTCCAAAACTCTCAAGTTTTAGATTCTTTGCTCCAGAAGATTTGTCAAACTTCAACGGTTGATCTAACCGAAGATGATTTTGCCCAGATTGATTTATTAAATTCTAATCTCCGTCCGCAAATAGAAGCGGTCAAATTTCATCTTCAAGACGGCACACTCAAAGAAGTTTGGTTGCTGAGTAGTCAAAGTTCACACACTAACCAAGGTTCCGAAGTCACGATGGCAATCCTCAGCAAATATCTTCAGTTTCAGTATGGTCAGAGATTAGTAATTAATTACGGTCAAGACTATACTGTCGAAGACTGGAACTATCTTAAACTTTGGCAGACAGTCCAAAAAATCTTTCAGGAATCCGGTTATCGAGATGAAGTGATAGTTGCCGATATTACCGGAGGCACAAAAATGATGAGCGTTGCCTTAGCAATGGCCTGTGTTCCTCCCCAACGCAAAATGCAGTATATGGACTCAAAACGGGATTGGCAAGGATTGCCTTTGCCTCAAGGAGAAATTAAGCCAGTGCTAATTGATGTCGATCCCATCTTTTCGGCGAAATCTAGGAATTAATTGAGTAAACAAGCTGCATTTTAAGCTTTTGAGGGCATTGCCCAGCCTTCGATTTATCGAAGTGAAAACGCTGGAAGGGGGTATTTCCAGGCATCTCTATACTATTGACATCAGCACTATTAACATCAGCCGTCAAATTTTCCGGACAGCAATGTTGTACCGCAGATTTAAACAAAAGTATCCCCTTAAATAGCATTTTGTTGGTGCCGACTGCTCCATTTTCAAGATTCTGGTTCCTTCTCCTGGATGTAGCAAAGCATTCAAGAGACGGGGGGCTGATTCCCCACCGTCACCTGCGGTGTCTGGAATTGATTGAGGTTTGAATCCCCATCCCACCTTCCCTCCTAACTCCTGGCTTCTTCTCGAATTTAACCCTAAGCCCCTTTAGCAACTCAAGGATTAATTTCGCTGCTAACCAAATGCTGTAACTGCACATGAATAAAGACAATCAGTGTTATACAATCATCACCTTTGCCCCAATTCAGGCATTTATCGAAAAATCGCGCAAACTGCGGGACTTGTATGGCAGTTCTTATATTCTGTCCTTTTTGTCTTGGATTATTTGTCTAGCTGCCGAAAAACAAGGTTATAAGGTTGTCTCTCCGGCATTGCCTAATGTAGTTCAAGGAATGCCCAATCAAATTGTCATTGCAGGAAACTTGTCTGAGGCAGATATAAATAAAATCCAAGAGGCTTTCAACCAAGCTTGGAAATGTCTAGTTGATAGCTGTCGAGAATGGATTGAACAGAATGTTAAGGAAGGCAAGGATAAACAGAAAAATATTATTCAATGGGATTATCGTTTCTGGCAAAGAGATTGGCAACTGTGGGCAAACCATAGCTGGGAATTTTTCGCTGCACCAGGAAAAGATAGGGAAAGTATTACCGATGCACGTCAACGACTCAATCAAGTAAAAAATCAACGCAATTGGACAGGAATTAACTGGCAAGGAGAAAGTTCTACACTTTCAGGTACAGATGCGATCGCTTATCCTGATCTAGGACGTAAAGTAGATCCCCGCGACTACGATTATCAGCAAGAAAGAACGAAGGTTAGAGCATTTTACGAGCAACTGAGTCAAAAACTAGGGGAGTCTTTCCTTGATGCTACTCCCAAGCCAAAGATTGAGAAAAAAAAAGAAGCGAAAGAGCAGGAAAAAATAGAAGAAACAGACAAAACAGAATTAAGCAAAAAATATGGCTCTTCTTTCATCGATTCGCGAGAGGAACTGAGTATTACTGAACTCATCAAACGCCTAATTACCCATAAAGTTGTGATTGATGATTTAGTTAAGCGTTTGCGTAAACTAAAACTAGTGAAGGTTGAAAATGAAGACACTAAACTTGCTTCTTATCTGAGGCTGACCGAAATTGCTCACGAACTTAATCCTTACTCTTTTAGAGACTTAAGCAGACAAAAAGACGATAACTCTAAAGAAGAAGAGAAATATTGGACAGGTTGGTTTCTCGGGGATGGGGATAGTGCGAGTAAATACTTTAAACAGTTTGCTGAAGACGATGCCCAACAAGAAGAGGAAAAACTCACGGAATTTAGCAAAGAAATGCGAGAATGGGGTAGAGAACTCCGTTTTAAACAAAAAAAATACTTACAGGGAAAAGGACGGATGATTTATGCTGGAGGGGATGATTTCTTAGGAGTTCTCTACTATCCAGACCAAAAGATTTCTCCTTATAATTGCCTTCAGTGGTTTTATACCTTCAAATCAGAAATTTGGCATAAACCTAAGCCTAAAAAAATAACGCCAAGTGTTGGCTTTGTTTGGGCTGGGAATCAAGTACCGCAACGAGATGTATTACAACACTGCCATTTAGCCGAAAAATCTGCCAAAAGTACAGGGCGCGATCGCATTGCTTTCCGCATCTTATTTAATAGTGGTAACTACTTAGAATGGGTGTGTCCTTGGTGGTTATTAGACAAGGAAGACAGACCAGAAGCTGATTGGTGGTTATTAGACAATAAAAAAAGGCAAGAATCTGCCAAGAACAATATGCCCACCTTGTCCGAATCTGATAAGAATTTACTTGAAAGTTATCATGACCGCGATGGCGGAAAAAACTGGACTCATTTTTATCAAGATGTAGCTATTCTTGAGTCTCGTCATGCGTTCAGTGAACAATCTCTTGATATTGCACTCGGCTTAGTTGAAATTTATTTCGATTCTAAATGGAAAGAAATTATCGCTAATTGCGATAACTGGTGGAATCACTACAGTGAACATGAACTACAGACATTTACAGGAATTTTAGGAGATCCAAAACGTTTCAATCCTGAATATAAAGAACCTCCGGAATCAAGAGAGGATTTAAACAATAACCCAAAAGTCAAAGAAGCTTTTAATAATTGGGTGATTAATCTAGCCAAAGTTGGATTTCATTTAACCGATGATTATGGACGAACAAACCAGCGCCTTGTTTCAGTATCTCATACTCGTTGAACCCCTAGGATTTCTCTATGGCAGTGCAGGAAGATTTTTATCCCCAGAAAATTTAGTTGGACGTTCTGGGAGTAGTTTTCCACCAAATGCTGCAACAGTTTCAGGTATTTTTGCTGCACATTATGGGAATGATGCCATTCAAAACTTGCACCTGGCAGGACCATTTTGGGGAAAGACAGAGGAAGTGAATTCGCAGCAAAACTTTTATGTGCCGACTCCTTTAACTTACTTAGTAAAAAATGGAAAACTTCGTCATAAACTAAGTTGGGATGATACAAAAGAAGGGTGGTTTGATGAGGAAGGTCAAGCCCCAACTGATAAATTTGACAAAGGGACTTGGATAGCAATTTCAGACTGGAAAAACCCCAGCAAAGTAAAAAAAGAACCTTGGGAATTTTCTCCTCATCTTCATCCCCGACTCGCAGATGATCAAAGACGAGTAGCTATTCCCAAAAAGACAGACCAAGAAGAAGATGAACAAGATGAACAAGGAAGCTTATTTCTAGAAAATGCTGTCCAGATGCCGTCTAATACCTGTTTAGTCTATCTCTCTACCCATAAACTTGAACCAGATTGGTATCGCTTTGGAGGCGAAGGGCATTTAGTAGAGGTTAGCTGTCTAGGTCTGAATGAACAAAATAAAACACTGTTAAATCAATCCATAATAGAAAAACAGTTTGCTTTAATTACGCCAGCCATTTGGGGTTCAAACCGTCTTTCCTATCGAGAACCAATCTACCTCCAAAAAGGTTGCCCTAAAAAATATGAGCAGGAAAATCCAGACAGTAACAATCAATTTGTTTGGTCATTAGAAACCCTTTATACAGGTCGTCCCAACCCTTTTCGCTATCGCTTAGGTAATCATAATAACTCTAATCCTCACCAACCAAAACTCCTGTCAAGGGGACGTTATGCTGTCCCTGCGGGAACGGTTTATGTTTTGAAAGAACCACTCAATAAAGCTTGGCAGGATTGGGATGAGTCTTGGTTTCCTAAAGAGGGACCATCCCTTAAACGTTGGGGATGTGGCTTAGCTTTACCCCTGTAACAATTGCGTGTTCAAATAACTTGGAGAATTAATGATGTATAAGAAAGCATACGGCATTATTGAAACTAAAGCACCTTTGCATGTGGGTGCTACTGCCGGAGAAGAAACGGGTAATTTGAACCTAATTTTTCGAGACCAGTTTACCCAAACGGGGATTATTCCTGGTAGTTCCATTCGAGGGCGGTTTCGGGCAGATATGCCTCAAGAAAACGGGAAAGTTGATTGCTGGTATGGGAAAGCTGTTAATCATAATAAATCTGATAGTAACGGCGAAAATAATACCAGTGAAGGTTTAATTAAATTTGAATACGCTTCAATTGTTTGGCTTCCGGTTTACTGCCCAAATCAACCCATTGTTAGAGTCTCTTGTCCCGCTTTACTCAATCGTTATCAAAAGCTTACCGGAAAAACTGTAACAGAGATTAAGCCCTACAGCTACTTTGGCACAGCAGAAAGCAAAACTATCTTCTTCAATTTAGGCTTTTTGACTCTAAAAACTGAGGATAGAACCTTAAAAGACTGTTTTCCTCAAGAACTTGAAGAAACTTCTAAACATTTGCTTTTAGTTGTTGATGATACAGAGATATCCATGATTCATAATATGGCTCTTTATCGTCAGAGTCGAGTTGCTCTTGAAGCGGACAAAAAGAAAGCAAAAAAAGGAGCATTCTTTGATGTCGAAGCCTTACCCGAAGGCACAGTGATGGCTTTTCCCATTGCTATGCGAAAAACCTATGAGAATAAACCTGTTGGATGGTCAACATTTTTAAAAGATAGCCAATTTACCGAGCAGAACAAAGAACTCTACTTTGGAGGGTTAGAATCTATCGGTTTTGGTCGCACTAGAGTTTTTCTTAAATCCCACAAATCTGAGACTTCTCCAAACAACTAATCAATAACAGGAGCAAACATTATGGTTCAATCGCAAGAGTCTAAAAAATTAGAAGGTTGGCAACCTTACAATTTAGATTACTACGCTCAAGAAATAGTCCTAAAACACCGAGATACTAAACATGTGCTTAATGAGTCTCACAAAATGCGAATGGCTGTGGCTTATGGACTAGAACGCTTCTGGGGGGAACATTTACGTCTGAAGCGAGAAAGTATAAATAAGAGTCAGTACTGGAAAGATGTTTGGAATAAATTAGCCGAGATTCTCAAACTGGCGGAAATTACTTTACCTAATGATGAAATTCTCTCTATATCTTCTCATCAAAACCGTGATGCTCAAAAGAAACAAGAGGAAGAACAAACTAAACAAATAAAAGGCATGGCAAAAAAAATTTGGTCAATGCCATTTAATGAACAGAAAGTTGCTTTAATGGTACTCACTCAATTTTGTGATGCGTTAGTGTGGTGGACACAACGTTATAAGCGGAAAGATAGCAAAGATAATTAAAATTCGTTTGACTCCCAGCCCTCCTTATTAATAGGAGTAAACAGGGAGCAATAACTCTATATGTAAGCAGACATATAGAAAAGAGGTATGAAGTTCTTGGTTACAAGTGGATAATAAAGAAGAGACATGGTTTTTGCTAAAGCCTTAGAAAGAGCGAAGGCACGAAAAAAACAAAAAGGGGAAGATATTAATCTTCCAATTCCGCTCAATAATGGTAATGACGATAATCATGGCAATGACTGGGAGCCAACAGATCCTGAACGAGTCCCAATGATGTATCGCGCTCAAGTACAGGGACGGTGCAGTTTACAGTATGCCAAGGAGAACCAAGATTTAAATCGATGGACTGAGGAATGGGTTTATCCTAATCCTAAACAGGAGCAGACTCCTTATTACCAATATGCTGAACCCAAATTAGGACTTGATGGTTTAGTTTATCGTTTGAAAGTTAAGTTTCCGTTTAGGGTGTTTACCAATTGTGGTCAAGATAGCATCTTGCGTCCCACTATTGGTAAAGATGGTATTCCTTTCATTCCTGGAAGCAGCATTAAGGGTTTATTTGAGAGACTTTCTCGTCATCCCCAAGTCAGTGAAGAACATAAACAGAAGATTAAAAACTATTGTGGTAGTCCCGAACAACAAGGAATATTACGCTTTCATGGTGCTTATCCTGTCGGTGACTGGGCTGGGACAAAGTCAGTTCAATTAAAGGATGGGGAAACAAAAATTCGTTATCGTCTAGTCGATGTTGTTCATCCGCAGCAGCAACGGCAAGTTGAAGGAAAAGGTTCTCCCAAGGCCATTGCTGTCGTTAGCTTCTTTGAACCAACTTTCGTATTTGAGTTAAGCAGTATCGAATCCTTACCTGAGTCGGAGTGGGAAACTATTGGCGGATTATTAAAACGAGCATTACGCCCAGGGTTAGGAGGGAAAACTAGTACCGGCTATGGGTTGTGTTTTATACCCCAAGACCGTTATCCTCTCGATATTACCTTGAAAGGTAAAGGTGTTAGTCCTTTACTGCGCAGCGACGAACCAGAATTTCGCCCCAATTTATTTAAAGCGAGTCTCAAGGGACACGTGCTTCGTTTACTCGCAGGTGTCAGTGGAGATGAGAAAACTGTCCGTGCTAAAGTTAATCGGCTGTTTGGACATACAACTGAGCCTGGGGTACTGCAACTATACTGGGAGTCTAAATTTTTAAAAAATGACGGCAAACAGGGACGGGAGAAAACACCGATTTATGACACTAGGGGGACACTATATCTTGATGTGCCCGAACATGATTTACTTTTTGCGCAAAAAGTAATTGAATTTGCCGTGACTATGGGAGGTTTTGGAAAATCCTGGCGTCGAGTTTGGCATGGTGATTTTTTCCCGGATTATCAAACTCGTGCTATTGGTTGTCATTGGCTCTGCCAAAATAGCAGTTTTGAGATGACTAGGATTAACAACCCCAATGACCTCAAGGCTTTTTTAAATGAGCTACGCCAGACGACTATAAACTATATGGGACTCAAAGCTAATTCGGCTCAATGTTTGTCTTGGAAAGAAGCCTGGTGTTCCCAAAATTTGAGTGTTTATGCTCAAGTGGTTTCCCAGTCAAAGGCAATTAAACTATTTCACGAGGCTGAATTTAAAACTACTCCCGCTATTGGTGGCAGAAAACCTAATGATGAACGCCCCACTTCTATTAGTTTTGTGTGGCATCGTATGTTACCCCTTGATGGTAATAAATATCTAGAGATTATTACACTGTTTCACGGTGGTAAGTCGGGTGACAAAACTCGTTGGTTAAAGTTTTGGCAGCGGCAAAATTTAAATGGTAAGCTAGAAAACCAGTTGCCATTGTTTACTCAGAGACTCCAAGATTTGGAATTTGAATTAACGTGGGGAACTAAACCCCCAATCTAGAATTAGGAGTTAGGAGCGGATTCAAAACGGTGAGGGACTTGAAACAGTTTGCCGCTGATTACATTGATGTGCGTAGAAAAACACGCCGGAAAATTGAAGAACAATTGCGTCAAGCCCTAAAAGATCAGGGGGTTAAGCAATCAGAAATTGAGCAGCGACTACACAGATTTAGCCTGCCTGTATCAAGGAGGTAAGTAAGTCACTCAACCAGTCTCTGGCGTTTGTAGGACTAAATCAATTGCCCGGTCTACCAACCATAGAGCTTCAATTTCATAATGATAAGTCTTGAATCGATAGGAACCAACTTGTTCCGGTCGCTTAGAGGGGCGAGTACCATAGCGCTCCACATACAAGCTTACCGCGAAACTACCAATGCTAGTCATCTGCCCAGCAGTCAAATTTAACTGGCGCTGTTGTACTCTCGAAGCAATGGTCACAGTCCCTGGCTCTGCTTTTGTCGCTGAGGCACTCCGACTTTCTCGCAACTGAGAGCGCAGTAACTCCCTATCTAATAGCAGTTGCGTACTCAGTTGAGTATATCGTTGCGCTGGTCGGTTGGTTTCTACAGCTACCTTTAAAGCTTCTGGCTGCCCCACAACAATCAAACCCACTTTCGCCCTCGTCATCGCTGTATATAACAGCTGGCGAGTCAGCATACGTCGGCAAGCCAGTAACAAGGGTATCAGTACATACTGAAACTCGCTGCCCTGGCTCTTGTGACAAGTAATAGCAAAGCTATGAGCAATCTTCTCTAGAGAAGAGAGGCAATATTCCACCATCGCTCCCCCCTCAAAACTGACAGTTACCAATTGCTTTAATTTATCGACTACAATAACCTGACCAGTTTCCCCATTCATCACCCCATGGTTATAATCATTTTCCAGCTGCATGACACGATCGCCTTTCCGGAAGACGACTTCCTCTGTTTCCTCTGACGATTGAGCTGAAGAGACGGCTTTGTTAGTGGCAGTTTTTCTTTTTTTGATACGCAGCTCGGGCTTACTGGGGCAGGGAGGATTGAAAACTTCCTGCAAAAGTTTATTGAGATTGTTGATCCCAGCCACTCCCTTCTTTTGCGGTGCAATCACCATCACGTCTGTATGTAGTTCCACCCCATCACTTTGCATCTGCCGCGCCAGAGCGACAAGGGTACTGGCTGCCTCTGTTGGTGTCGGGACTTTCCATAGGGGGCAGTCATCTCTGGACCACTCCTGGGCACAATTGATGGAGTAAAGCTCAGGCACCACTCCTCTATTGACCTGATCAGCTGCCTGGACAATGATGTTGCCAAAGCCCTGGCGGTAGACTTGAGTTAATTGGGTTGCCCCTAGCAGCTCACTATTGATTAAATCTTTGAGAACCATTCCGGCTCCAATGCTGGGCAATTGGTCTTTGTCACCCACCAACAGCATTTTAGCTCCTGTTGGCATGGCTTTGAGTAGGCTGTAAAATAGGAAAATATCCACCATCGAGAATTCATCGCAGATTAAATAATCTACCTCTGGGATGGGATTTTTTTCGTTATAGAGGAATCCTTCCTTTCGACCTTGCCACTGGAGTAGTCGGTGAATGGTAGCAGCTTTCTTTCCAATCACGCTTTCCATTCGGTTAGCGGCTTTGCCCGTCGGAGCAATCAATGCTACTCTCAAATTCTGGTGAGTCAGCCACTGGCAGAGGGTTTTTAGTACATGGGTTTTGCCCCTTCCTGGTCCGCCATACAAAATGCTAAGGGAATGTTGGCTAGCCATGACGATGGCGCGACGCTGTTGCTCGGAAAGGCGATCGCTTGCATCATCACCTTCCTCCCTTTCTTCTTCCGTTGCTGCTAACCATTGTTGCACAGCGCTCTCGTCACAAAAAGGTGGCTTTGAGAAAGCGATTAGCTTCAATGCTACTTTTAGTTCTATACGATAAACAGAGCTCAGGTAAATGCTGCCTTCACTAAAGCCCTCTTTTATCGTTGATTTGGACAGTAGATCAACCATCGCCGCTTTTAGCTGCGCAGCTTGTGGAAAATAGTCATGACGTTGGAGTAGCTCAAGAGTGCGTCCCCACAATAGCTTTTCTGGCAGGAAGCAATGTCCTTGTTTTAAAGCCTCTTTGAGTACATAGATTACTCCTTGGGAGTAGCGGTGAAGACTATCAGGGGAATACCCAAGCAATAGTGCTAACTCATCGGCTCTGTTAAAGCCAATTCCCTCCACTTCCTCCACTAGCCTGTAAGGATTCTGACGCAGTATCGCCTCAGTCTGATCACCGTAATGGTCACAAAGCTCTAGAATCAATTTCAAAGAAATGCCCAGTCGATACAGTTTGGCAATGGTAAAACGCTGGGGTTGTTGTTGACTCTCCCACCAAGCCTTTTTTATTTTTTTGATGCGGTATGGGGGTAAGTCTCGAACTTCAACTAACCGCTCGCTCTGGCTTTCTAAAACTTTTAAGGTGTTTTCTCCAAAATGGTCAACTAACTTTTTAGCTGTCGCCACACCGATTCCTCGAAACAGAGTACTCGATAGATATAGTTGAATATCTTGGAGTGAAAACTCGCAGCCCTGGCTAAACAAATTGAAATTTTCTGCCATGAATTTCTCTCGAACTCATCCCAGACTGTGCTGATTGCGCTCTGACAATCCATGATAAGCTGAGGTGCATTTAAAATGCACAGTTAAGAGGAGATAATTCTGATCTTTTTCGGGAAAATCAAGGTGTCAATTTATCATTTGTTATAGAAAGTGAGTTAGCTTTTGGTGTTGTAGATCAGGTTTTGAAGAAGGCAGAAGGCAGAAGGCAGGAGGCAGAAGGGAGTATTCAGCATTAGGATTCAACCCCAACTGACTTGCAACCGCTTCTTGAAGAAGCGGGGGATTCTTTCCCCCGCCGACTGCCCGTCGCCAGGAGGCTTTCCGACGAGAGGGCAGAAAGTTCATAAAGCCCTCTGCCCTCTGCCTCCTGCCTTTCCCGTTGAGTTCCAGCCTAGATCTAAGTTTTGGTTGCTAAAGATCTGCTATTACAGCAACTGCACTTGCTACAGCGGCTACAGTACTGACTTTTTCCCAAAATCCAGGCTTGGTTGCTGCTCCTAAATGTGTCCAAATTGGACACATTTAGGAGCAGCCCTTTCAAGGTCTTGTTATTTCCCCAACGAAAATCGGTTAATTGTCAGAGGTTAGCGCGATTAGTGTGCTAATCTCCTTCATCACCTGCAGGACTTCATATAGTTCATTGTGAGGACGGGCGAAAATGGAAAATTTAGTTTGCTCGGATTCAACTAGCGTTAGCCAAAAACGATAGTAACGGCGATGGTAGTTGTCATCAGAAAAAATCAATCTCCAGTTCCTCTTGTACAGCAAAATTTTTCGTAATTTCTCGTATTTGTACAACTTGCCACCAGGCAGATCGTGTAATAAGGAGAAAGTTTTTAACTCTCCCTTGCACATTCGCTTAGAATCACCAGTGTTTCAACCGTAGCAGATGTCAATCTGACAAAGCAGACTCGATTTCAACTAGCTTCTGTTGGAGGGCTTCCTTGAGTTGAGCCAATTGCTCTCGCTCCACCTTTTCTACAGGCATTGTCCGCACGCGACGAATTATCCCTTCTACCTGTTTTTTTCCAGGAGCCAAATCAGACTGCTGGGTATGACGGGCAATTTCAGAGGCTACAAGTTGGCGTGACTGGGTGACTGATAGCTTTTGTTCCAAGACCTGCAACAGAAGCCGAGTTCGTACTTTCTGCGCTGCTGCCTCAGAAAGACCAAGTTTTTTTGCCGACAATCGCTGTAGTGCCAGAGCCTGCATTCCGCCCAAACCCTGCTCCCGAATTGCTTGTTTTAGGTCGTCTGACAACCCCAGCATCGGGAAGATATTGGTATTGACTGAGGCGGGATTCAGTCGCAGAGAGAGCAAACAAGAAAAAACTCTCTGCTCCACTTCACTCAATTCCAGTGTTGCCAACTCAAGCTGTTGTTGCTCTAAGGGGGCGAGGACGAGTTCACTTACCTTGGCAATGGTTCCCTGGCGTTCCAGCCGCCGCACCCCTGTACGCAGTGTCTTGGGAATTTCGGATGTGCCCAGGTCGCAGGTGTTGGTAATCTCCCTAAGCAGAGCCTCAGCCAGATCCAGAGGATTCAGGTTTTCCCGGTGCAGGTTAGCCAACAAGACACGGCGATGAAGGGCTGCTGGTTCAGGAATTACTACAGCTTTGATTGTTTCCCAATTTAATTGTTTGGCAGAGCGCCAGCGGCGCTCCCCATCGAATAGTAGGTAGCGTCCATTCGCTTGCTCAATCAGGATCACCGGTTCCTGCTGTCCATCTGATTCCAAGGAGCGGGCAAGCATACCAATACTCTCTGAAGTAAAGGTCTGCCGGGGTTGTTCTAGGTTGCGGTCAATCTGCTCCAGAGGAACCTCTAAAACCCCTCCCGAAGCCAACTGCTCCCGCAACTGTTGAATCTTTGCTTCTAGATCTGGAGCCTCCGCCTGGCGCAGTCGCTCGATTTCTGCGCTTAGTTCGGCAATCTGAGACTCTAAGGCATGTACCTCTTGGGAATACTCAGCACCAGAAAACAGGTTGGACAGGTCTACTCCAACTTTCTTGCTCATCTAGCTCCTCTCCTTCAATACTTTGGAGAGAAGGGTCTCAATGGGCTTAAAGTCAGCCGTGGCTCGGTGCTTAGGACGATACAAATGAAGTGGCAATCCCAGAGCACTGGCGTTCTTGAACTCAGATGAAAAACGAATGGGCTTGAAGCAATTAATTTTCAGCTTTGACAAAGAAGGTTCTAACTGCTCTAGGATGTTGCGGTGAATCGCCAGTCGCTGGTCGTACTGGTTAGGGACAATCCCGATAATTTGGGGTTCTGGCTTGAGCCTGAGGCGACGGAAGGTATGATAAAGCCATTCTAGTAACTTACCAGCACCATCAGCGGATTTGGGTTCAACCTGTATGGGAATCAGTAGGTGCGTACAGGCTGAGACAGCAATTAGTGGTAAGGGACCAAGGGTGGCAGGACAATCAAAAATGACCAGGTCATGGGGCAAGGGATAATCAGCGAGGCGATCGCTCAACAGGTAGGCTCCCCGTTCATGCAGCACCAATTCGTTAATGCTTTTAACTAACCCCATCTCTCCCTGAATTGCTGCCACTTTATCGAGATGATCTTGCCAAAGTGAAACAACAGGCCAGTCTCCGGTGAAATCATCCTGAAGTACTGCGGCAATCGTTTGGTTACTCTTAGGGCGCTGCAACCCACAAAATAAGCTGACTGAACCTTGGGGATCCAGGTCAATCAGAGCAACTGAGAAGCCTTTGGCTCCCATCAGGTAAGCTAAGTGAGCTGCAATGGTAGTTTTGCCGCTGCCGCCAGCGTTTGAGAGTAGTGCTAATCGAATTTGCACGCTAAGTATGGAAGTAAGACAGCTGATAAAGCTGAGTTTATCATGTGGGATAACATTATCCCACTAAAAGTCGGAAATTTTTCTAGAGTAATCCAGAGCGCAGTGCCACCACTGCTGCCTGCACTCGGTCATCAACAAGAAGTTTATTCATGATGCCGCGAATATGGGTTTTGATCGTGTTAGGGCTTAAGTAAAGTTCAGCAGCAATTTGGGCATTACTTTTGCCCTCGACAATGAGTCTCAAAACTGCCATCTCTCGCTCGGAGAGCTCACCAATGTTCGCTTTGGGAGTAAGGGGCTTGAGCTTATCGACTACTAGCTGTGCAATTTGCGGGTCAAGGTAAATAGCGCCCTCTGCTGCTGCCGTTATTGACGCCAGCAACCGCTCCACACTTCCTCCTTTAATACAGTAAGCCTCAGCACCAGTGCCGAGAGCTGCCAGCACTTCAGTTTGTCTGGTGTGAGAAGTTAGCATCACCACCCGCACTTCTGGCAAGACTTCTTTAATCTGTTGGGCAGCAGCAATGCCGTCCAGACCAGGCAAGCCAATATCCATAATTACTAAATCCGGTTTGAGTCTGAGAGCAGCTTGAACCCCTAAAAGACCATCTTCTACTTGTTCAACGATATCGAACTGGGGATAAGTCGCCAAGACTTGCTCTAAGCCCAACTGCATCAAAGGGTCATCTTCGACAATCAAAATCCGCAGCCTTGGCAAATCCAGGTTATCTCTTGGAGATGAGGCATCTTTTGGTGCCATCAGCATGATTGCTCTTGAGCTAGATAATTTCAGACTAGCGTGCAATCCCAAAAACCAACTCTAGAATTTGGCATACCTCTCAGGTCAGGTTAAACCTGATAACGCTATCGCTCAAGAAGAGGTTGATGCATTGGAACAAAAACTATGATGGCAACACTCCTTGACCAAGCCCCAACAACAGTAAACAAAGTTGTCGATTCTCTACCGTTTACCCTCACGCCTCAGCAACAACAAGCTCTTGCTAAATTAAGGGCATTCCTGATCTCTCCCTCAACCTTCTTCCTCCTCTGTGGCTATGCAGGAACTGGCAAATCTACCATTGTATTTCAGATTGTTAAAGAACTGATTGCCGAGGGCACACGAGTGGTTTTGAGTGCTCCTACCAATAAAGCCGTCGGCATCTTGAAGAAAATGGCAGCGGAAAATGGTATTGACACCATTCCCTGCATAACCGTTCACCAACTCTTAGGACTAGGAATGGTCACCAGAGGACAAGATAAAGTCCTAGAACAGACTAGTTCTCCCAGCGCCCACCTGTACGATGTTCTCTTCCTAGACGAATGTTCAATGGTAAGTGTTGAACTCTGGAGCTGGATTGAGCGCTATTTTGAGGGGTCATTGCTGAGCCGACGCCAACTGATTCTCATGGGGGACCCGGCACAACTTAATCCAGTGGGAGAAGGTCGTTCACCTTCTTTTAAAGTCAAAAATCGTGCTGTTCTTACCCAAGTAGTTAGACAATCTTTCGAAAGCCCAATACTAGAGTTTGTGACGCAGGCACGTCAATTTGTTAAGAGCAAAAACCAATTCTTTCAACCCTGCTCCTACTATCGAACCAATAACAAGTCTAACGGAGCATTCAAAATTAAACAGGCAACTCTACTCAAGTACGCAGCCAAAAAAATTCAAAAGCAGTTTGCCAATAATCCTGATTGCTTCCGAATTCTCTGCTGGACTAACAAGCGAGTTGATTATTATAACCAGCTTATACGAGAACTCATCTACGACAAAAATGCACCTCGCTTCATGCCAAGTGAGCGGCTGATTACTAAAAAGCCTGTCGTTGCTCCTGATGGCAAGACAGTAATTTTGCCAACTTCGACAGAAGTAACTGTTATAGAAGTCGCACTCAACCAGCACTATGGCTATCAAGTCTGGCAACTAAAAGTGGTCACGGATGAAGGGCTAATCAGACAAATATTTGTGCTGCACTCCTCACAACAAAAGCGTTATGAAGCTGAACTAGAGCGGAAGCTACAAAGCGCTAAACGCAATGCTTTTTTGTGGCGTAAATACTATTGGTTTAAAGATGATGTCTTTGCTGAAGTGAGTAACTGTTTTGCCCTCACTATTCATAACTCGCAAGGCAGTACTTTCGATCAAGGCGCAGTGGATGGCAATGATCTGTTAACCAGACTATTTGTTGGAGAAGAAGAAAGCTGCAAACAAAAATTAAAAGAACACAATCGACTTTGGTACGTGGGATCCAGTCGTTTCCGACAGAGAGTTTTCTTTATTTCGCCTAGAGATAGTCGAGTGACTTGTTTAACTACCAAGCAAATTACTGGAGGACATAACCTCGATTGAGAATGCCAAATACATTATTAATGATTGTTAATGGTGAAGATGCCGATCGCTTCTGGCAGGGCGCGAAGCGTTTTCACTCCCTCGTCTTTGAACAACTTCGTGCCGATGGGGAAGCCTGAGTGTGAGTGGAAACGGCTACTGGGCTACCGCCCATGCTCAGCGAGCCCAACCACTGCTCATTCAAACTCACCCAGAAAACCAATGCCAAAAACTACCGGCTCATCGACAACCACAAAGCAGCAATCAAAAACCAAACGAACGACCAAATCAACCTCTAAGCGAACGTCTAAGGCAACGCCTGAATCTACAGAAAAAACAGTTTCCCGAAAACCTGAATCTCAATTGAGGTCGCAACTGAGAGTCACTTGCGACCAGAGCACTCTCAACGACTATCTGGATTTTATCAGCAAAGCGGTTCCCCATAATCCTACCCATGCCATTCTCAGCAATGTTTTGCTAGTAGCCGATGAAACTAAGCAAATACTAAAGTTATCCACCTACAATCTTGAATTTGGGATGCAAGCCAGCTTTGAGAGTACTGTGAGCAAAAGCGGACAAATGACATTGCCATCCGCTCTGTTGCAACAAATGGTCAGAAAGTTCCCTCATGGTCAATTAACTATCGAGTGCCTGATTAGTGAAAATGATGATGGTGCAGAACCCGCCCTCAATGCTTTGTTATTTGCCGCCGATACAGAGCGCTTTGAAATCATGGGGATGGTAGCTGACGAGTTCCCCGAACTACCGAGAGTCAATAACAAACTAATTACCCTGCCAGCTTCGCTCCTTATCTCCCAGCTCAAAGGTTCGCTTTTTGCTGCCAGTAGCAATGACACTAAACGCATCCTCAATAGTTCTCACTTCATGCTAAACCAGGATGCCGAACGGGGGCTTGATACCTTCAAAACCTGGACAACGGATGGTCACCGCATGGCGTTGATGGCAGGAGCGGAAATGAGCAAGCAGCAACCTTTAGTAGAATCTGCTCGGTTTACAATCCCCGTCAAAGTCTTGCGGGAACTAGAAAGAAATCTGAACCCAACTGACCAAGTGACCCTTTACTACGAAGGTGACAACAACAGTGGCACCGTTATCTTTGAGTGGAACGAAAAGCGCCTGGTGACGCGCACGATTGAGGGACAATACCCCGACTGTACTGCCCTAATTGAACCTTGGAAAGAACAATATTGCCGAGAGTTTATTACCGAAAGATTAGCCCTGCTTTTGGCACTAGAGCGATTGGCAGTGCTGAGCGATAAATCCGTGAAAACTGTTTCTGTTAAACTAGATGGCACCAAGCAAAAGATACATTTAACCATTGAGCATAAAGAGGTTGGCAATGGCAAAGTCAGCCTTGATGCTCAGATTAACGGTGACGACTTAACCATCAAATTCGATGTGCGTTACTTCATTGATGTGGTTAAAGCCATCTCTAGCTCGAATATCAGAGTCAGCATTGCCTCTGTTTGCATCCCGACTCTTATTACCCCTTACGGAACAACAGCTCAAGGGGAAGCCCCGATTGATGCGGAGTATATTCTTGCCCCGCTTCACTAAGCCTCTCACTACCTAAAGGTAGGGGATTCTCTCAGACTGCTTGACCCTCCAGGCAGGTTGCCTTTCCCAAGCTCTCGGTACTCCCTACCAAAACATTCTGGATCCTAGTAACCTTGGGAAAATCTACTCCAAGAAAACTGAGGTTTGGCGGTACCAAGATCTTAAAGATCAAAGCAACAGGTTCACTAAGGGGCAAGGGAGATCCTGAGATGGGGAGCAGAGGGAGAGAATTGGTACATCTGTCCCCCTGTCGGGAGGTAGGGAAGAGATATTTCGATAAGCCCGACGATGAATCAAGCACTGCACCTTAAGTACCGACCCAAAATCCTAGCTAAACTGGTCGGTCAAGACACCATTCGCACTAGCCTCACCAATGCCCTGAACAACCAACAAATTGCTCCGGCGTACTTGTTCACCGGACCTAGAGGCACGGGGAAAACCTCCACAGCTCGCATCCTTGCTAAGTCTCTCAATTGCTTAGAAACTGATCAGCCGACTGCCTCTCCCTGCGGCAAATGCCAATCTTGCCGCTCCATCAACCGCAGCACTAGCTTGGATGTGAGCGAGATTGATGCCGCTTCTCATAATGGCGTTGACGATGCCCGCTCCCTAATTGAACACAGCAACTTTGCTCCTGCCCAGGGGCGATATCGAGTTTTCATTTGCGACGAGTTTCATATGGCAACGAGCGCCGCCCAAAATGCCCTGCTCAAGGTGATTGAGGAGCCGCCAGCACGAGTGGTTTTTATCCTGTGTACCACCGAAGCCCACAAAGTACTGCCCACAATTATTTCTCGCTGCCAAACTTTTAATTTCAAAGCCCTCTCCCTCAATACCATTTTCGAACATCTACAGTTGGTAGCACAGAGTGAATCCATTGACATTAGCGATGAAGCCCTGGAGGCGATCGCACGCACTGCCCGTGGCGGTTTGAGAGATGCCTTGCAATTACTGTCTCAGTTACGCCTACTGGGAGAAAAAATAACGCCAGCCCATGTGATTGAAGTGTCTGGTGGAGTCAATCCCCGCGAATTGGGTAATCTCCTGGTCAAGCTTAACGCCGGGGATACCATCAGTACCCTGCAAGCAGTGCGGAGCCTAGTTGACAGCGGCAAAGCGCCCCAACTCATTTTGAGCAGTTTACTGCAAGTATATCGAGATTTACTGATGGTTAAGTCAGCTCCTAACTGCCAAAGTTTGGTAACCGGACCCCTCAACTATGCTCAATTGCGCTCCCTCGCCAGTGGGGTTGATTTTGAGGCACTCAACGATGCCTTCGCCCAACTCGCCAAGTCATAGGGGCAACTGAAAACTTCGATCAATACTGCCATTTGGCTAGAGGTCTGTTTGTTAAACTTAATGCCAAACACCGCAGCGGTTAAACCCAAACCAGCGACTGAACAGAAGAAGCAGAGGGGAAGGGGGCAGGGGACAGGGGGAACGCATCCTTCTCCTCTGCCATGGAACGAAGTAGAACAGGGGTCCGGGTTCCCTATAAAGTGTTCCCCTGCTCCGACTTTCCCTGCTTCCTTGCCTCTTGGTGAACCCACTGGCAACGGTTACCAACCCAAATCCCGAAAACAAGACTTTGAAACCAACCTGAAGGAAGTTTGGGCAAACGTGGTCGAAACTGCCAAGCCTGTCAATCGAGGACTGCTCTCCCGTGCTGAGTTAGCTAAACTCAACCACAATCAAGCGGTGCTAGCGGTTGAACCCAAATACGCTAAAAAGTTTATTTGCCATCGCCAAGTAGTTGAGCGCATGATTGGCAAAGTTTTGGGCTACCCAGTAACCATTGAAATTGAAGCAAAATCGTGATTACCATACTCGTGGGCGATGACCGGCACGCTATTGAACGGGAAATCGCTGCTTTTAAAGCTGACACTAACCCCACCTGGCGATACTTCAACTGCCATCAGTTTTCCTGCAATGAGCTAGAGTCAGCAATAGCTTGCGCTCGCACTACAGTCTTTGGCGATGGTAAGAAGGTAGTCGTCATTGAAGAGTGCAATTTCCGACAATTTGGAGAGGAGGGATTCAAAATCCTTGAGTGCCTCTGCCAATTGCCGGAAACTACTCACCTCATCTTCACTGCCCACTCCCTTGACAAGCGCCTCAAGGTGTCCAAACACCTACTCAAGTATGGCAAACTGATGGAGTTCACCCTGATTCCCCCTTGGCGCAAGGACTTGATTGCTACTTCCATCGCAACTCAAGCCAAAGCAGTCAATTTGCGCTTGTCCAAGGATGCAGTGAACTACCTCGCCGAAGCCATTGGCAATGACACCGCTCGTTGCTGCATGGAACTCAAGAAACTTGCAGTTTACGCCAACGGCAATCCCATTACCAAAGCACAGGTACAAGCATTAGTTCCCTGTACCACCCAGACAAGTCTCCAATTGGTAGCCAGCCTGAGACAGGGGAAGGTCACTCAAGTTGCTACTTTGCTCCATGAGTTACTCGCCAGAGCTGAATATCCCCTAGTCATTGTTGCTACCCTAATCACTCAGTTTCGCACTTGGCTGTGGGTCAAAGCCTCACTAGATAAGGGGATGAACAAAGACCACGAGATTGCTCAACTGTGTCAAGTGGGGAATCCTAAACGCATGTACTACCTGCGTCAAGAAGTCAAAGATGCTTCGCTGCGATCACTCGCTCAAGCCTTGACCCTATTGCTCGATCTGGAAGTGGCGCTCAAGAGCGGGGCTGGAATAGAGAGAATGCTACCTGTTCTATTGGGGGTGGTGCATTTGTTCAAGCCAAGGTCAACCAAAGCTGTGTAGAAAATAACATATGAGGCGGGCGAATTTTTGGCAAGCCTCATTGAGTTTGACAATACATAAAGCTTTACCACCGATAACTATAGGCTTTTGCTAGTTTTAAGGAAAAGCATTTGTGTAAACGGGAATGACAGCAGCAGCCCAAAAAGTTATCGTTAAAGCCGATGAATTTGATATTGAGACTTATCAACTCATAATCGATGGTCGCAACCTGCTGCTGCTGACTCACAGGCAAATCGGCGAGATTGTCGGTAAAAGCAAAGAAGCTGCCCAGAGGTTTATCAAGCAACATGCTAACAACTTCCCCCCACCTGTGAAGGCTTTCATCCCTGACAAACCCCGCCCTGTTCCTCTCACTTCCTGGGAAGCTGCTGTCGCCTACTGGCAAAAACAAGCTGAACTGGGTAATGCCACTGCTATTGCTCTAATTGCTGCTGTTGGCGCTAAACTGCTGAGTGAAATTGAAATTATCTCGGATGATGAGCTTAACTCCACCAACTCTGAACCGACTCAAGAAATTACAGCCACTAAGAGTGAACTGCAACTGATTGCCGAGGGGATAGAATTAGCTTCCCGGTGGATGGAAGAGGCTGGAGTTGACCAGAGGGCGATTGCTCATTGGCGGCTAAATCAACTGCGAGAAAAAGTCCCAGCCTTAGCCGAGGTAAGTGCCTCAGCTCAGAGCTTCATTGCCCAAAACACCACCTCCCCCACCGGCTTGATTCCATCGCAGTTAGCGGAAAAGCTATCCGAACAGCTAGAGCGCCGAATCACCGCTGCGCAGGTTAATCAAGCTCTGCACGCCCTCGGACTCCAAGACTGGGCTAAGCCTGGGAAAAACCGGGAGCGCAAGCTAACTGATGCTGGAAAGCAATACGGAACGGCTTTACTCTCTACTTCCAAAGATGGCTGGCAAGGGGCGCAACTGCGCTGGTTTGAGTCTGTGATTCCCCTGCTGTGCCAACACCTAAGTGCTTCCAAGGCGTTAACGGAAAAACATTTGGCTTGATAAGATAATTGCTTACTTTGATACCAGGGATGTTGAAAAATCGCGATTTAATCGGCGATTACATTCGATATCGATGTTGATGAGCGACTTATTTCATCAAATAGGAATGATCTTGAAAGAAGCGAGTGATTGCCCTCAATATCTTTTAGATTCCTTCCCTGTGGTCATGTGCGATAACATTCGGATTTTCAATGTGAAGTTAATTAAATCTGAAGATTATAGGGGTTACATTGCTTCAAAAAAACGATATTTTTATGGAGTAAAAATTCAGTTATTAACGACCATTCATTGGTATACCTGTTGAATTTGCGTTGATGCCTGGTAGTACTTCCACCCCCAGCTTATAACCCGCAACTTTGGTTACTACGAACTTCGACAACTGCTTTTCTCTGCCAACTCAAGTGCTTGGAGCAAAGCTGCTCAACTAGAACAGCGCTCCCCAAACAACCCGAATGAAGCTTTAACTTACCTGGAAAACTTTAACCAACCTATTCAGATAACGCTATTCCCGTTACTTAATCTCCCTTGAACAAATTTGCGCGACTTGTAATCTTTACTCTCTTTTCTAACTAAAGTCAGGGAAGGATTTATAACTTTAGTTAGAGAATAAATACTTACCCTTATTTAATTAAATTTTCGTCCATAAAGTACGCCAAGCTATTGGATATGAGAGCATGGGTTGCAGTTTTAATAAGCGGTAAAGCAACTCCCAACAGATGAGCCTCCGGAAATTTAGCGGCTCAGCTGGATTAGTTTAAATACCTTAAAGAATTTATTTTGTGGAAACTTCTCATGCTAAGAGACTGTTTGTAAACACTTGTTAAGGATTAAATTGAGAAGCTAGGAGTTGTTTCAACATCAGACAAATCATTCTTTCAAGGAAAATATTACCAAGTTTTGCGCCCTTTACATTTCTTTAGAAACAGCCTTTAAGCTGCAAGGAGCAAACGCCCTATGAATGCCAATCAAAGCCTTAGCATTCTGATTGTCGAAGATGATCCCATGATGCAAATCGGGTTATCTCGAATCCTGAGTACCAAAGAAATCACTATTGCCGGACAGGTAGAGGATGGTAATCTAGCGGTAGAGATTGCTCTAAAAATGAAACCTGATATCGTTTTGATGGATATCGGCTTGCCTGGTCTGGATGGCATTGAGGCGACGCAAAGAATCAAAGCTGCACTGCCTGAAGTTCGCATTTTGATCCTTACTTACTATGTAGACGAAGATAAGGTGTTAGCTGCTATCTCCAGTGGTGCTGATGCTTACTGTGTGAAAGGAACTAGCATTGCTCAACTATGTGCTGCCATTACCACTGTGGCTGAAGGCTCTATTTACCTAGATGCCAGAATTGCTGATTATGTTGTCAAGAATGTTGTGCAAAAAACACAAATCCCTACTAAAAACGATGCTAATAACAGTGAAGACTTTGGATTTTCGGAACGGGAAATACAAGTTCTCAGACTTTTAGCAGAAGGTAAAAGTAATGCCCAAATCGGTGAAGCACTGCACCTTAGCCCAAATACAGTTAAGGGTCACGTTCGTAGAATTCTTTTGAAAATGTCAGTTAGCGACCGGGTTAAGGCGGCTGTAAAAGCTTTAAAGTTAGGACTGGTTTAGAACTAGCTGTAAATGCGAGTGTTACAGTCCTCCTTTAAAGGCAAAGTAAACCAAAACGCAGTTCCCTTCCCTAACTTGCTTTCCATACCAATCTGTCCGCCGTGAGCGTTAATAATCTGCCGACACAAATAAAGTCCTAATCCCAATCCCACACTGTACTTAACACTAGTTCCCCTGGTATAAAGGTCGAATAAACCTTGACATTGCTCAGCAGGAATTCCTACCCCATCATCAGCAACCCGGCAGTAAATACAGTCTCCCTCATTAGTAGCAGCCAGCGTAAGGGTAAATCCAAGGGGGTTGTATTTGAGAGCATTGGCAATTAAATTTTCAAATACTCGCCAAAGTTTGCCTGCATCGACACTGACTAAAGGTAAATTTGGCGAAACTTGATGTTGAAGTAGGACTTGATGCTTAACCAGTATCGGCTCCCACTCTGCGAGTAGGTCACTTGTTAAGGTATGAAGAGAAGTTAACTGGCAATCAAGAGATACACCCCACACCTGTCCTTGACTTACCTCCACCAGAGAGTTAATCAACTTGAGCTGACGAGCACAACTCTGTACCATTCTCTTCAATGTTGGCTTATCAATTACAGCTTTGGGTTGCTCCTCACTCAGAAAACTCTGCAAACTCAAAGATAGACCTGTAACCGGATTTCGTAAATCATGGGAAACAGCGTGCAACAAAACCCGCAGTCCTGATTCTGCCTTTTCCCTTTCAGTAATTTCTTGGCTCAATTGCTTATTTTTCTCGGCTAAGCATTGATTTTGTTTTGTCAATTGCTGTTGCAGGTAGCTAATTTCAAGTTGAGAGCCAACTCTTGCCATCACTTCAAAGGCTTGAAAGGGTTTAGTGATATAGTCAACTCCCCCCACTTCAAAAGCTTTAACTTTATCAAATACATCATCTAAAGCGCTAATAAAAATAATAGGAACATTGCGAGTTACTTCTGAAGCTTTAAGGCGATGACAGACTTCATAACCATCCATATCTGGCATTTTGATGTCCAATAAAATTAAATCTGGTACTTGCCTCTGGACAGCTATGAATGTTCGTTTTCCATTAATAGCATTCCTAACTCGATATCCATTGTCTGTCAACATCGACGACAAAAGACGGAGATTGTCTGGCATGTCATCAACAATTAAAATATCTGCATTCATATTACGATATAAGCCTCATTTCCAGAGAATCGCTAATAGTATCTAAGCGAAAATTATCAACTATTTTTTTTAAAAAAGTGGCTAATTTTGCATGAGATTGTGGAAGTTTGGTGATAATCTGCCGAATCAGATTTGTGTCTCCCATCGCTGCTGCTTGCTCAAGTTCAGCTAACAGTGGCTTAGGCAACCCATCAAATACTTCCGGGGATAACATTGTCTTGGATACATCAAAGGAAAGATTGGGGTTTGAGTCAGATTCCTTGTAGAGATAACGAACTCCAAGCGATTGAGCCATTTTCTCAAAAATTATGTCTTCGCTGAAAGGTTTGGCAACAAAATCGTCAAAGCCTGCCTTGATAACCCTTTCTCGCTTGTTAGAAAAGGCACTAGCAGTCAGAGCAATAATCACAGTCGAGTTATTCCCTGACTCTAGCTTGCGAATCATGCTAGTTGCCTGATAACCATCCATCACCGGCATGCGAATATCCATCCAGATTAGATGGGGACTCCAAATTTGCCACAGCGCTACTGCTTCTTGACCATTCCTTGCAGATCTCACATCAAAGCCTACTCTTGTCAACAGCTGGGTCAGCAGTAGACGATTCTCCATAACATCTTCAACCACCACAATTCGATACTGGGGTTGTCCTAGGGCAAGCGAAAGAACCTGACGATGAGCTTGAGGATTTTGGTCAATCGATGCTAGGGGGCACACTAACACGTCAAAGGCAAAACAACTTCCTTTACCCACCGCACTTTCAACAGAAAGATTGCCCCCCATCAATTGGACAAAATTATGACTAATGGGTAGTCCGAGACCAGTACCTTGCTGAGATTTACGCCCAGTTTCTGTTTGCACAAAAGCCTCAAACAAATTATCAATTTCTTCGGAAGCAATGCCCATACCCGTGTCTTCTACTTCCAAATGGATTTTCACTTTTCTTTGCTCAGAATTCGTTGGTTCTTGAGAGCGATTAACTCGCAGCGTGACACTGCCCTCAGTCGTAAATTTGATGGCATTTCCCAGCAGGTTAATCAAAATCTGACGCAATTTACTCTCATCAGTATGTATGTACTGAGGAACCTCTGCTGCCCACTCAATATTTAATGCTAAACCCTTAGATTTTGCCTTTAAGCGCCACATCTCTTCCATTGAATTGAGTAGGACATACAAGTCAAAACTGCTTTCTACTAACATCTCCTTACCTGCTTCAATTTTGGACATTTGGAGAATGTCATTAATCAACACCAGTAAATGCTCGCCGCTCCGATTGATGATTTTTAAATATTCCTTTTGTTGGTGATCCAGGTTTTCCGTCCTAGCTATTAATTGAGTAAATCCTAAAATCGTATTGAGAGGAGTCCGCAATTCGTGACTCATGTTTGCCAAAAACTGACTCTTGGCTAAATTAGCTGCCTCGGCTGCCTCTTTCGCTTGCTGCAAGGCTGACTCTGCCTGCTTGTGTTCCGTAATATCCAGCATTTGACTAACCACTGACAGCGGATTACCATCAATGTCTCGCCGCAGGTAAGCATTAACAATTGCATACACTAAATGACCATCTTTGTGGACATAGCATTTCTCCTGGCAGTAGCGGTCGAATTCTCCTCGAATTAATCCCTGAAAATACTCCCAACTGGCTGCTTGATTCTTCTGATAAGTAATGGCTTTACACCCAAGTTTTATCAACTCTTGACGGCTGTAACCAACAAGTTCACAAAATGCTGGGTTTACATCCAGAAACTCACCCTCAAGGGACATTTCCGCAATACCAATCGGCACTGAATAAAACAAGTCGCGACAACGAGATTCACTCTCTCGCAATGCCTCTTCTTTCTGCTTAAAAAGTCTAATTTCCTGTTGCAGACGCTGTCTTTCAACCTCTAAATCTGGATTTGAGCTGTTCATAACCCACTGCTCATTTCACAACATTAAATTTTTCCCAAGTGTCCCAGCTTGGCGCTAGCCAAACGCTCACGATAATGATAGATGGCTTGAGTATTAATGGCATCTGCACAAGTAGAGATTTTATTTTGAGGTGGCTGAGGGGGAGAAGCCGTTACCGGTTCGTCTGGCTCATCCGGGTGGGGTAGCAGTTTAAACGCCGCTTTAATCCGCTGTTCCAACTCCTGATCAATATTGATTTCCCGACCAGCATTCCTGTCAAGAGCATGGAACCGAACTCGCTGCTCTAATTGGGGTCTAATCTGACTATCCCAAAGAGCAATACTCTCCTGTTGCCGTTTGATATCCTGCTTGGGAACTGGAATTTTCAGCGCATAGGGAAATAAAGCTTCACTTCCAGAGCTATAAGCGGGAGAAGTAATCACGCACTTGCCTTGGGGAAACCTCATAATCTCGTCAGCACCAATCAATGGTTTTTTTTGAATTTGCTCACTCCAATTGATCGACCGAGTGGACTGCTGACCCATAGAATTACCCGTAGAGCGATTTCTGAGCATGACTTCAGTCTCGCCATAACGCTTGGAGTACTTCTCAGCAGTATCGTAATCTCCTGGATTAAACAGCACGTGGGTTGATAAAGCCGAGGCAATCGCAGCCCCTCGTTTGTCGCCGTAGGCATCATACAACTGATTCAAACTTTGAATGCCAACAATTGGCACGCCGCCATTGCTGCGGTACTCATTAACCCAATTGACAATCCGCTCTAGCTTGAGGGAGGGAAATTCGTCTAGTGAGTAGACAAAAGGACTACTCCGAGGTCGTGACAAATTAGCAACAACGCATAAATGGATTGCTGATGCTAGCAGGGGTCCGAGAACCGCCCGCCGTTCGTCATCCAATTTGAAGAAAATCGCCTGCTTCCCCTCTAAGCGCAGCGGGATTGTACTGCGTCCGATAAAAGCCCGCAGCAAGTCCTTTTGAATGAATGCCGAGTAGGTAGCCTCGGCAGTCGCTTTGATGCCTGCCACTGTTTTTTCCGCATCCTTCGAGGATAATAATTGGGAAAAGCTTGAAGCAATCCAGCGATCCATTTTCAGGGGATGACCGTCAGGGCGATGCACAGCATGTTCAATCCGCTTGACCAAATTAGGCAATTGGATGATAGCATAAACCATTGCCAAATCCGGATAGTCACTGCCTTTAGCCAGCTGCACCAAACCCTTAGCCATCATTTCACCAGCTTTTTCAAAGAACTCGTTCCCCTTGCCATTACCAAAACTGCTATTGCGAGCAATCACCTGCCCAATTTCCCCAGCCATGACAGTATCCTGGGCATCTCTCATCAAGTCCAGAGGATTAATAACCCCGCTGTAGGGTTCGCCAGGGGCAAAGACTTGGACATTGTAACCGTAACGCACTGCCAGAGGCGCATGCAGCTTCATTTGGTCGCCCTTCTTGTCATAGCAAATTAGCGAAAACCCTTGCCCAAAAGCACTTTCAATCATTCTATCGATGACGCTAAAGGTCTTGCCTGAACCCGGTGCGCCAATGACCAGTGTCCCCCGTTCAGCATGCGGGAACCAAACGCTGGGAGATGCTCCTAGCATCGCTTGTAATCTCGCACTCAACCCTTTCCAGCGACCCCCAAACCAATACTTTGGCGTGCCACTCCACAGCGTAACAGGCTGGCGTTTTTTCTGTTTCATTTGCTGGAGGGCCATGCTAGTTGCATTCAGTTTCTCAAGGGAACCAGCAAAACGCCCAGAAGTTAGCTTACCTTTGCCGTTGCCTGCAAATTTAGCAGCGATAAGTAAACCTAAAAAAATTCCAAACATGGTTAAACCTTCTGGATTCAAAAATTGACCCAATAAACCACCAATGTCAATTCCAGTTGGACGTTTACTCGAAGTTGGCTGCGTCTGAATTAAAATCGTTTGTGAAATTTTCATTGTATTTTAGTAGCAAACTAAATTGAATGCAAGGAATTAAAAATGAATTCTTAAAGTATTTTTTATGCTTTAAAATATAAATTAGTTGTCAATAAAAGAGTAATTGATTAGTTTTTATTAAACGAATAAAATCTCCTCTTGCTCCATAAATCTTGCCTATTATTGAATTTTTATAGAGGCTAGCGCCTCAAGTAATGGCAATGATAACCAAGATAAAAATGGTCAAATCTAAAACTAAAATGTCTAACAAATCCTATGCTAGCCAGGATAATAATGAGGCTACAGAGGTCTATGAAATTGACTCAGAATTGTTAGATGTCAAGTACAACCAAGTGCGCAAACCTTCTCTGCCCTATGGAATTATTATCAACGATCAACCCGCAGGTATCTTCATTCCCACTGACCAGTTCATCAAAGCTGAATGGCTGGAAATTCCACGGGAAGAACAGTTAACTACTGTTGAACTAACAAAGGAAATCACAGGATTACTGATTGAGAAAACTCGGATGCTGGTTTTGGCATTTTTACCAGAATATATTCGCTATAAACCCAGCGAAGAAAACGGCGAACAAGCGGGTAATTTTATCGGTCTTTATGACGACTACCGGGATAGTCTCAATAAGAAAACTATGGATGTTTGTTCTGAACACGCACTCATCTTTTTAGATACTAAAAATAAACCCCTCCATAAAGTTCCAATTGTTGTCCGTTTCAAGAATGTATCTCTGTGGTCTTTCAAAAGTACCCGTGAGGAATTTTACCGCACCTTAGAAAAGGTATTCTATGACTACTGCAAACAGCAAGGACTAGAAGTGGAGTACAGCGGTAAAAACGATAAATGGCGCTCTTTAGGGGTTCTCAACATCGAATTCAAAGCTATTCGAGAAGGGGAAGGCAAAAACAAATCTTACTGCTGCAAAACCTATAAGCTTACTAAGCCAACTAGCGCGAATCTGTCTAAACTATTCCTGGGACAGCCCAAGAAGAAACAGCAGATTTGGGGATTCCACGATAACATCGCTGGGTTTATCGAAGCTGGAGAGTCGCAATTACCAGCTTTAGCTGCTGATGCTGAACCGGAAGTCAGTGCCTTACCTCCTCAGAAAAATGGTAAACAACTCCGCAAAATTACCCAGGTTGAAGAAGAGCTGGACGAGGAACTAGATGAACTCGATGAGTTTGGAACTGATTCAGAACTCGAAGAATTCGAGGACTTTGACAAAGACTTATAGAACTCATTTCATACGAAGTCTAATTTTCAGGTTTGCCCTGAAAACAAGCGATCTTCAGCAAGTTGGTAGGAGCGACCATTGAAGCAATACTCAATCTGGCGGATTCGGTTGCCACCGCCTTCTAACTGATTCATCAGCAAGCAAGGCAAACCCCGATCCAATCCGGCTCTATCCTCCGGCTTTGCTTGGAATAGAGGAATATCAGGCTCCAAGTTGGGGTCTAAGTAGGCAGTGAAAACCTCCTGACCAAAACCGGGACTATCTGTTCCTGCTGGCTCTAAATAGCCAGTGTAAAGACATCCCAGTGAACCACAAAGATGGGGAGTGTTGAAGTTGTAAATTTTGAGCATTCCTAACTCGCCTTCGGTTGCCCAAACTCGCATACGGTTGACTATCGACTCAGTGGGTTCGGGGGAATCACTGGTATGGCTCTCTACAATTTGTTTTAAGGTCTGTTGGTCACTCAAGCGTGTTGCGTCTTGCCAAGTAACAGCAGCAACTGTTGGAGGGCTGCAACCTGTAACTCCCAGCATTGCTGAAACAGCGACGAAAAGGACTAGACCCAGCCGAAACCAGTAGGCAAGGAGACTAAGCAACCTAGGCGGTTGAGAATTAACCAAATGAGACATCTTGTTTTCCTCTAGAAAACGAACAAACTAAATGCTGCCGTCACACCAACACTCAAACCCAGTAATACAGAGTACTTCAACTTCCTAAACTTGCATCCTAAGCAACTTGGTACTTTGACCAAACTCAAGGACAAGAAAACCTTGAGAACCAGCTCACTCAACCCAAGTATTGAATTTGGTGAAGCCGCTGGGATGGAACTAACATCTCCTGTGCTGCTCTGGTCTGAACTACCAGAAGTCGGAATGCAGGTGCCAGATGCAAAGTTATTCCCAGAGGAGTCCGCTGACAAGAAAGCTCCCCGCCTGCTGTTGTAGAGTTGACGAACTCGCTCCCCATAGCTCTTGAGAGAGTAGCTATTGTGGATATCAGAATAGCTGGCATCTGCCTTAGAAGCTGCTCCGCCAAAATGCTTTTGCGCCACGCGCTCAACTAAGCGAGTACCCGTAAACGGTTGATCGGTAGTGGGGTCAATTTGCTGGCGAGTGGCAACAACATCCCTAGCCAGAGCGTTTTGAAATACGTTATTCTGAGCGACAGGGGGGAAGTATTGAAACACTTCGGCTTGAGTTGGTTGGTAGCCCCGATCAATGCGAACTAACAACTCGACCCCACCAGGGACAGAACGAATCGATTGCCTCACATCATCGCGATAGGACATCAATTGGTACTTGCCAAGGGCTACACCGCAGTGGCTATCCCCATCAGCACAAACATAAGCGCCAACTGTTTGGTAGCCTGCATTGCCAGCACTTTCTAAAGCAGCGATCGCTCTTCCGAGAAGCGCCACATCAACCCCTTCCATATAGGTAGCCGGAAGCACCTGCTCGTTGGCAGAAGTCGGCTCACAGTTGACGGCAGCTGGCGTTGAACCTGGGTTCCGCTTTGCCTCCGTTGGTTCAGAAACAGACTGAAGCGAGGGGATTGGGTCTTCATGGAGGGCACCCAAGAATATCGGGGAATTAATTCTGTAGCTGAAAAAGGGAATTGGACCGACAAAGTAGGGCGTGTGACCGCAGAGGTTGCTAAACCGGAAATAGAGAGCCGTATTCACTGCGTCAGTAGTTTCGTCCGGCTCTTCCACCACCAGCTTGAAAAGACTGCCAAAGGGATGCCTGCCCGTTGGCTCTTTGCCGCCATTTACCCCAGCCAGACAGCCGTGCCCTCCCTGGACTTGTTGATAGCGACCACTAATCCACTGCTTGCCCTCAAGGGCTGCCCTTACCTTTCGACCAGTGTTCTCTAAGTTATCAAGTTCAATGTAGGCACAATCGGTTTCGCAATCGACAGCGAAGCCTTCAACATCTGAACCAGAAACAGTATTATGGCGCTTGCCTTCAGCTGCTGTGTAAATCATGTCAATCCGCATGACCAAGTTGCCAGCTTCAGCAACTGGCTTGGGAAAGCTACTCAGGGGTACACTGTTAAGGTTGGGAATCGTAGTCAGGGGCTGCTCCTGCCAGAGAGTGAATTTTTCTAAAGATACGCTTTCTAGATTGGGAATCTCAGTAAAGGCAAACTGCTCTAGATCAACAGAATTGAGTCGAGCTTTAGCAAAGGCAGGGAACTGAGAGATTACCTGGGCAATCGGCAGCTCGAAGATACTGCCAAGATCAGGAATTTCTGCATTACCGAGAATTTGGGAAGCGAGACTTGATAAGGGGGCAACGTCGCCCAACTTAAATTGACCCAAATTAGGAACAATCTCACTCAAGTGACTGACGATTTGCTCTCCCGCCAGAGGAAAGCTAGAAAGGGCGATGCTGTCTAAGTTTATACTCTCTAAAGGTAACTGTTCAATTGCCCCAACAGAAAGGATTTGGGCATTGAGAACTGAACTGATGTCCCCCAGTTGCAAAAATTGATCTGGGGTTTGACCTGCCTTCCAGCTTCGACCCAAGTTTTCAATGGTACCATTGCTACTCGCAGCTGGTAAATTCTTAAAGGTAATCTGACCCCAATCTGGAAGTAAAACCTGGGTGGTATAAGCGTCAGATTCGACAGCAGGGATATCCCAAATGCGGGTTGGTAGGGTGCTAGCACTAGCAGGAGCAGCAAACCCAAGGATAACCGTAAAAAAGACAACAACAAACCAGTAAAGGAGGGGAACGAATGGGCATCTGCCGAGTTGGTGTGGATCTTTCATAGTTCACGGGAACAGAACGCTGTTACCTTGATGCACCAACGAGCTGCATCCAGTCAATTCAACTCCTTGATACCCGTCACCAGAAATTCCGTAACCATCTGTTTGATTAGAGTCGTTAAAACTTGTCATCGCTAAGCTGAATGTGTTTTCCCATTCAAACTAAGGGATTGGGCTCGGCAAAAACTTCACCCGGATTGACAATTTAATTGGTTACATTGGATTGATCTGATGTGATTAGGTGCCTGTCGGCTGGCGGTTGTTGAAGAACTTAGCAGATATTGCTATGTCCTGACAAATTGACTTGATACCTAGGGCTTGCTGAATTAATCTAGAAGCTATGCAAGACTGGGGTTTTGGGTCTTTTTTTACGCTTACAAGTGCAAGACTAGAGCATCCAATGGCTCAAAATCCTTGCACTTAATAGGAAAATCTCGGAGCTGATCATGGATAATCAGGCTTAGAACTGTTCCCCGTTCCCTGTTCCCTATCCTTAACCAGAGACTTATTCAGCAAACCCTACCTAACCTCAAGAGCGCTAACTCATCATCGGGTAAGACGTGAGGCTCCTGCGGAGTTAGCTTAAATTAACTCAATACGGGTTTACTGGATCTTTTCGGCGCTGACAATCAACAACTTGCCCTTCCCAACCTGCTCCAAAAGCCTCTTCAGTGAAGGTTCTCCTGCCCAATAACAATCAAATTGAACAGCATAGTCATCTAATACTTGCTGTGTTTGCTCATCAAGACGCACGCTCACCTGCTTTTGGGTGGCTGAGTTAGACACAGACTGTCTTTTTCCTTGCCGTCTGGAACTTTTATTTAAATTAGCCAGCTCCTTCTGTGTTAATAGAGCGCCCTTTTTTCTCCCTTTTGCCATTCACTTTTGAATGCATCTTTAGTCCTCCCTCAATTTTAAGGGATTTATCGTCGTCTTTTTCCCTAAATTAATATCAAAAAAGGGTTATAATTGGAGAAGGCGACAAATCAAACCGAAAATGACTACTCTAGTCAAGGTCGAAGTTTTTGAAAGCCTCAGTGAGGAAGAAGAACGCGATCGCCTACATCTAGAGCGCAAAGTTGAACGGGCTTTTTACGAGGCGGGAAAGGCTTTGCAGGCTTTACGAAACAGAAGGTTGTATCGTTCAACCCACACCACCTTCGAGGATTACTGCTGTGATCGCTTTGGCTTCCAACGGCGGCATCCTTACAGATTGATTGATGCAGCTGCGGTGGTGGATAATCTGGTTGAAATGTGTCCAAATTGGACGCAAATTTTGCCGACAGCCGAAAACCAAGTTCGACCGTTAACCCAACTCGGTCCCAACCAACAACGCAGTTGTTGGCAAGAGGCGGTAGAAGAAGCTGGAGGAAAAGTTCCGTCTGGTCGCCTTGTCAAAGACATTGTGCAGCGAATTAAAGAGCGAACAAAAATTCCTAATCCCTTCTGTTGTGGAGAAGTCTGTCAAATTCTGCCCAAAGACAATCCTGAGTTGAGAGGAAAACGGGGTTGCTGGGCAATTGTCAGGGAAACTCACGACTTTAGCTGTACGATACAGTTGTGGGATGGGGAGTATAGCGTTAAGCTCGAACACCTCAAATCTCTAGAGTTATCCTCTGCTCAATGCCAAAAAGTCCAGAAACTTTGCGATCGCTTGACTCGATTACGGCAGATGGGTTCAGCAGATCGCGGTATGGAAATGCTGTTGTCTGGATTGGGCAAGCAGACTTATTTAACAGAGTTGGAAGAAAAACTGTTGAGGACTGCCGAAGAATTTTTTGGCATTCACCAGACTTTTAGCAGAAGTCAGGCAAAGGGGCAATGATGAGCTGGGTTGCTGGAAAATTGACAGACTACTAGCAGCGATAGCGCTCCACTGCTAGCGCGACTAAATGCAACCTCACTGATTATGAAACCCCTCACTGTTAAAGACATCCTCAAACGCTACCGTGCCCCTCGTACACTCAAGGATAGTCCTGGCTCATTCTACACCTGGCGAGAAACCCAGGTGATGATGCAAGCCAGAGCCAAATCCAGTATTCGGCAATTTCTGGGCAGCTTTCACGCCGATTTCCAACTGGTTAATCGCGGCGAAGATTTAGAAACTGCTCTGTATCCCTTACTCTCTTCTCCCGTCATTGGCATAGACTGCGAAACCACTGGACTTGACCCCTACCAAGACAAAATACGCCTGGTTCAGGTGGCAATTCCCAATCACAGAGTGGTTATTATCGATTTATTTGTGATCGCTCCACACCAGCTTGACCCCCTGCGCTCGCTCCTCGCCAGTTCAGCGGTTAAAGTGGGTCACAATTTGAAGTTTGAGTGGCTGATGCTTAGGGCGGCAGGATTACCCTTGTTGCCACCTTTCTTTGATACTTATTTAGGCTACCGGGTTCTGACAGCGGGCATCAAGAAAAGTTTATCCCTGAAGGCGGTTAGTGCCAGCTTGCTCAATGCTAAACTAGACAAGACCCAGCAGCAAAGTGATTGGTCTGGAACTCTCACTCCTGTGCAACTAGAGTATGCAGCCACTGATGCAGCCATTGTCCTGCCCTTGCGAAGGGAACTCAAACGTCAGCTCAAACGGGCAGATTTGCTCTTCACAGCCAAGTTAGAGTTTGCTTGCTTGAGTGCAGTTGCCATGATGGAACTTAATGGCATGTACCTAGACCGGGATAAATGGCAGGCTTTGGGGACTAATCTTAGCCAACAGAGATCCCAACTCCTAACTCAAATCAATCAAGAATTGAGACGACCCAAAACCCAACAAATTTCTTTCCTTCCAGACTTAACAGAAACCATTAATCCTCGCTCTTCCCAGCAGGTATTAGCCGCACTCCACCTCAAAGGCATATCAGTCCAATCTACTAGTGCCCAAGTCCTGACTCCTCTAGCTAGAGATTATCCAGTAATTGAGGCGTTGTTAAATTACCGCAGCCTCAGCACCCGGATTAGTACCTTCACAGAAGGATTGCCTGAACGCATTCACCCAGTCACCGGACGCATCCATCCCCACTGGTTTCAGATAGGTGCTCGTTGAGGCAGATTTAGCTGTCGAGAGCCGAATTTACAAAATATTCCTAGAGATAAGGAGACACGGCAGTGCTTTACTGCTGCCCCAGAGAATGTACTCATCAAGGCAGATTATAGCCAAATTGAACTGAGAATCATGACCAAAGTCAGCGGCGACAGGCGCATGAGCCAGGCTTATCGCCAAGGAGAGGATTTACATCGACTCACCGCCTCATTAGTCTTTGGCAAGTCAATAGCAGAGGTGACTGATGAGGAACGACGTCTGGGGAAAATTATTAACTTTGGGTTGGTATACGGGATGGGAGCAAAGAGATTTAAGAGTACTGCTGCCAAGGATTATGGGATAGATATGACCCTTGCACAAGCCTCCCAATTTCGCAAAAAGTTCTTTGAGTCCTACCCAGGGATTAAACGCTATCACGAAAAGGTGCGTCAGCAGTGGAGTCGGGGAGTCAGGGAAAGTCGAACCCTCGGTAGTCGGCGAAGACTCTGGTCCAAGAATAAGAAGCCTAAATTGAATGAGTTGATTAACAATCCGGTGCAGGGAACTAACTCAGACATTACAAAATTGGCTCTGGCACTAGCTTTTAAGTGTTTTCAAGAAACTCAGGCACAAATTATTGCAGCGATTCACGATGAGATTGTCATTGAATGTCCTGTAGAGGTGGCTGAATGGGTTATTGGTAAACTGAGACGTTCTATGGTGTCTGCAGGTAATTATTTTATTGCACCGATACCCGTTGAGGTAGAGATTAAGGCGGTTCCAAGTTGGGGGGGTTAATCACCTTCTGATACTGCTGGCGTCGAAATATGTTCAGATATGGGTAGATATTTTTAGACATTTAGAAGCGGCGAAAAAGTGAGCAATAGCAATGCTTGAGTTAGCCAAAATCCAATCCATTGCCCAATCCTATTCTCCCCAAGAACTCTTTGCTGCACTAGTTTGGCAGCGTCGGTTCAATCAGTTTGATGGTGAGCAAGTGATTACCGACCTTTCCAAGCACCCAGATTTATGGGCAAGCTTTCTGTTCACAAAACCAATCTTTGCACCAGATGAGGACGGTCTGAGCTTTAGTGGCGTAATCGATACGCTCCTGGCAATGGCAAACTATCGTCCCATGCCTGAAACTAGTATCATCCATTTCATTGCCTATCCTGCAGATACGCTATACATCCTTGCAGAGAATCAGGACACAACAGTGTCTGAGCTTTTGGATTTGGGCAAAAAGTGGCAAGCTGACTCGGTAGAGGTAAGTGATGGCACAAACCAAGACTACGGTTGGCGGCTCAAGCGCCGATTGAGGACTCGCTTGGAAGGAACACTCTATGGTGAGCGAGTTGAACTCGAAACTCCTTCGCAGACACCTCGCGAACGCGATGCAGTCGTTATTTCCTATTGGTGGGATTGAAAGTCAATGACCAGTTGATGTCAGTAATAAAATCCTCGTTACCTTGGGCGAAATTCTTCAATTCTCGCTCCAGCCTCTTCAATTTCATCAAACGCTGGAGGCTGATACTCAAACAATTCCTGGGGAGCGATCGCAAACTCGGAATTATCTGGACTAGAAGCTGGTCGAGCATAAATCGCATGGTTGCGAATGTGCTGAATATCTTCAGAATAAGTCTCCGATAACAGCACAAACTGACTCCGCTGATATTTCAAATCCTCCAGAGTAATCTGACCCGGATGCCCCTGACAAAACGCCCGTTCAGCACAGCGTTTGACTGCATTACCAATTTCTGCTGGCGTACAGCCTAAATACCACTTTAACAAAGAATACCATTGCCGTTTTGTCCAAGGGGACGATAAATCTTTACCAAACTGCTGCGGAAAATACTTCGCTAAATGCAACTGAAATATCTCATAAATTGCTCCCATGTGGGGAATATCTACAAAGAACATATCGTTAAAGCGTCGGCGCAACTCCGAAGGAATCATTTCCAAGCGATTAATGGTTGCTACAACAAAAGTATTGGAAGTATGTTCCTGCATCCAGGTGAGTAGCTTCTGAGCCAGTCTTTTTGAGACACCACCATCCGCCTCAGACTTCCATCCGGCAAAGCCTTTATCGAAGTCATCAAAAAAGATAACGGCGTTAATAGTCCCAGCTATTTCTAACAGTTTAGACAAGGTTTTATCAGGAGACTTTGTGCTTAAAATATTTCCCCAAGACACTCCTAACAGCGGTACGCCTAATTCCTTAGCAGTTAGTTTAGCCGTCAAAGACTTACCCGTGCCAGGGGGACCAAGCAGCAACATTCCTTTGGGAGGAGTCAGACTATATGCCTTCGCTTCCGGACTCATCAACTTTGCAACATTGCGGACGTGAGCTACAATTAAATCCATCCCTCCCGCTGTGGGTACATCTGGTTCAGAGATAAACTCTAATCCCTCACCTTGTAGCTTGTCTATCTTATACTCAAGCACTAGTTCAGCCAATGCTGAGACAGAAGCAGTCAGGGCACAATAACGGCTCAAAACCAAGCAAATTTCTCCCCTGGGCAACCCCTGGCAAGCTCTCACCAAACGTTGGCGGGAGATTTTGGCATCTTCTGTGCCACCTAAGCCAAGATGGCGATCGCACAATTCATCCACAATCTCAGCTACTTCAGCAACTGAGGGTAATCGGCATTTGAGAGTCGGAATTAAAGGTTGAAGTTTACTACTCAACTGAATGTAATCACCCATAAGCACCCAGTATTGCTGCACATCTGACCACTGAGATTGAAAGAAAGTATTAGACAGTTGAGCTTCATGACGCTGTTGTAAAACCGGGTTGGCGTCATCCAAATTTAATAAATCATCCAACAAGAAAATACCAGGTTCATTCGATGCCAACAAAAACTCTAAAACATCTGAATCTACAGCTAAATTCGTCGAATAAAGTCGGCATTTGCCTTGCGAAAGTTCCACTTTCTGAATGGTGGAATAACCTAAATTCCAGTAGTAAAGGGGCAAATCCTGCTCCCTTGCCTGCTGCTTAAAGGCCGAAAAAATTTGAATTAAATCCGCTTTGTAGTATTCTAGTGCCACAATCGGCGTGTCTGCCTTAGCGAGACTGTTCCAGTCTTCAATGGCTTTCATCTTCAATAATTCAAAATCTAATCTATGGTTCATTAATTAATTTTCTCCCTTGTCCCCCTTGTCTTTGTCTTTATTGATTGCCCTTCAACCTAACTCAATGAATTGTCCTAAAACCTCACCGCGAAAGGTGGATTAACTAACCCGGAAAGACTGTCTTTTTAAGTCTTAAGCCTAGCGGCTTTTTGAGTTGAAACCTTAATTATTAATTGACAAAATGGTGACGACTCGCAAAAAAACCACCAAATCTAGTGCTAAGAGTACTGACAAAAGCAACGATGCGGCTATCAAAACCAAAAACAGTACCAAACTGACTCCCTCTCAACAAGCCGAAGCTTTGGTCAAAAAGATACGGAACGCCATCCACACCCAGTACAAAGTCAAGCTTGCCACCCGCGACTCTCGCATCGCTACCAAAGTTGGTCATGCCGTGCGGGAAAAACTCGGCTTGGACATACAGGCTCAAATGAACAAGTGGGGTAATGGCAAAAAGTTTGACTGGCAGGAATGGAATAACAAAGTGTTCCCCAAACTGTTCGGCAAACCTGATGCCCTCAAGGTCAATGTGGAAGTCCTAGCTTTGGCGATGTCAATGCTCTACGACACCATCTCTGAAGACACAGAAGCCGCCATTAATGACCTAATCGATTTCAATGCCAAGAGCCTTGCTCGTCGTAATGGCTTTGCAAAAGATTCTGAGGAAGAACTCGAAGATGAAGAGTTTGATGAGGACGATGAGGACGATGACATCGATGACCTCCTTGAAGAACTCGACGATGAGGACGATGAGGAAGGCTCAGAGGATGAGGACTTCGAGATAGATGAAGAAGAGGAATTTGATGAAGAAAACTAAAACTGTTTATGGTTCATAGCTCATGGCTTGACCTATTGACATCCTCCCGTCGCTAAAAGCGAGGGATTCCTAAGGCTCACGACTTAGGTTTCTGCTTCCTTCCCCTTCGACTACGCTCAGGGGTTTTGCGCAACTGCCCTTTAACACCATGGTTATCAGGT
>JAAHGS010000040.1 GCA_010692645.1 Symploca sp. SIO2E9 | reverse complement strand
TGCAATTTGACTATGACGGTTTCGAGTTAAATCTACTGGATACTCCTGGTCACCAAGACTTTAGTGAGGACACGTATCGGACTTTGGCTGCGGCCGATAATGCGGTCATGCTGATCTCCCCCTCTCGAAAAGGGCTATATAAAGTACTTAATTACTAGCTCGAGCATTGCGCCATACTTGCCAACTGGTATAGCCCAGTAGCATTGTTGCACCTAGGGCATAGCCTCTACCACTGGGAATGCCAGAAAAAGCCAGCGCTAAACTGCCTACCCAGAGGGTAAGAGCATAAATATAAATCACTGTTAAGCGCTGTGATAACCCTGCTCTTAGTAGTCGATGATGCAAATGGCGTTTATCTGCACTAAAAGGCGATTTGCCATGTCTTAAGCGGGACAAAATCACAGCAGACATATCCACAATGGGCACAGCCAAAATCAGATAGGGCAACAGTACTGCTGTAACGGCTGTACTTTTGACTAAACCAATAACGCCAACCCCGGCAAGAGTGAATCCCATAAAATAAGCGCCCCCATCCCCCATGAAAATTTCGGCGGGGTTAAAGTTATAACGCAAAAATCCTAAGGCTCCACCGGCAAGGGCGGCAGCAATTAGTGCTGCTGCTGGTTGTTCCATAAACAGGGTTACAATCAACATCACCACAGCTGCAATTCCCGATACTCCAGCAGCTAAGCCATCTAAACCATCAATCCAGTTAATAGCATTCGCCATCCCCACTAGCCAAATTACCGTAATTGGCAAACTCAACCAGCCAATTTGAACTAGACCATCAAAGGGTACACTTAGAAATTCAATGCGGACACCTACCCACCAAGCAACCCCAGCAATTAAACTTTGCATTAGCAAGCGGGCTATAGGGGAAAGGTTAAATAGATCATCTGCCAAACCAATTAAAAAGAAAGCCAAACCACCAAGAGTAACCCCCCAAATCTCCCATTCCTTGTCTGGTGGCAAAAATCCAAATCCTCCGGTCCACCAAATAATCAAAAGAGCACTTAAAGTGCCTGCGAAAATGGAGATACCTCCTAGCCGCACCATTGGGCGCTGGTGAACTTTTCGTTCACTTGGTCGATCGACTTGCCCACTTTTGAGACCAAGATTCTTAACAACCGGTGTACTCCAGAGAACAACGGTCATAGAGACGAGAAACGAGATCAGATGGTACAGCTGAGCATGCATCTGAAAATGAAGTAGAGAGTGAGACATCAGGCAGAGTCTACTATGAATTTGACACTCTCTACGGAGATAATCATAACTAATCAGCAAAAAGAATCTGGTTTTGTGCCATTTGCTACCTAAACCAGAGTAGTGACGGGAATTTTGAGATGGGAATATAGGGGAAAGCGATCGCACAATTGCGCTACCCGCTGCCTACACTCATTTGTCACCGCCTCATCCTCGGGATTGAGTAGCCTTTGGGCAATAATATCAGCGATTTCAGTAAATTCCGCTGTTCCCATGCCCCTTGTCGTCATTGCTGGTGAACCAAGACGTAAACCTGATGTTACAAAAGGAGACTCAGGATCAAATGGTACTGTGTTTTTATTGGCAGTGATATTGACAGTACTGACGAGTTGATCAGCGCGTTTGCCAGTCATGCCGATGGAACGTAAGTCTAATAAGAGTAAATGATTGTCAGTGCCCCCTGAAACAATTTTAAAGCCCCGTTGTTGCAGCCCTGTTGCTAAAGCTTTGGCATTTTCAATCACTTGAGCACAATAAACTTTAAAATCTGGCTGTAGAGCCTCTCCAAACGCCACGGCTTTAGCAGCAATTACGTGTTCCAGCGGACCACCTTGAGTTCCCGGAAATACGGCTTTATCGAACTTCTTACCCAGTTGGGCCTCGCGGGTGAGAATCAAGCCTCCCCTAGGTCCGCGCAGCGTTTTATGAGTGGTAGTAGTGACAACATCACAATGGGGAATAGGGTTAGGGTGATGACCAGTGGCAACTAAACCAGCAATATGAGCAATATCTGCAAACAGGTAAGCTCCCACTTCATCTGCGATGCTTCTGAATTTAGCAAAATCAATCAGGCGCGGATAAGCAGAATAGCCACAAATTATCAGCTGAGGACGCTCTTCAAGAGCCTGTTTGCGAATTTGATCGTAGTCGAGCTCTTCAGTCTCGGGGCTGACGCCATAGTGACATACCTGGAACCACTTACCTGAAACATTGACAGGTGAGCCATGAGTCAGGTGTCCCCCATGAGACAAATCCATACCCATAATTTTATCACCTGGCTTTAGCAATGCTAAGAACACTGCAAAATTAGCTTGGGCACCGGAATGGGGTTGTACATTGGCATGAGCTGCTCCAAATAGCTCTTTGGCGCGGTCAATTGCCAGCTGTTCTACTTTGTCGATGAATTCACAGCCCCCGTAATACCTTTTCCCAGGCAAACCTTCAGCATACTTATTTGTCAGCACTGAGGCTTGAGCCGCCATTACTGCTGGTGAGGTAAAGTTTTCACTAGCAATTAACTCCAAATGATCACGTTGGCGCTGGAGTTCTTGGTTGAGAAACCCAGCTACAGTAGGATCAGTTTGAGCGAGAAAATCTAAGTTTGTTTGAGTCACTGATGTCAATCCCTAGAAAGGCTTCGAGAAGAAAGTTTGGTTTGGTCAAGTCAGAATCCCAGACCCTTTGACGTAATATCTAGTCTGGCATACGCTGGGATTCTCAAAGGATGTTACGAAACCCTCTAATCGAGTGCATCTTCACCTCTGTTCCTGCTTCTAAGACTCTTAACTAGGCTGTCGCCAGCCCCTGCCAGATTCTCTCCACAGGCATTTTCCTTCACGGGGTACTGAGAAAGTTCTAGACTAACGATTTTACCATGTCAAGAAAGCGTCAATAAATTTAAACGGAACTATAGCCGCGATTTAGTTAACGAAGGCAGGAGTTTGAAGGCCCGATGCTGGAGGAATCTGCCTTCAAACTCCTCGCGACCAAAGCGAGCAAGGGTTTAAATCCCCATCCAAATACTCCCTCCTTCCCTCTGCCTCCTGCCTTCTGCCTCCTTCAAAAGTTAAGCTGTATGTTGAAGTAGGGCTTTTCTGAGAAGACCTAATCTAAGATTAAGAGATAGTAAAGAGCCACAGGAATTGACGGGAGCAGTTCAATGTTAGTCATTCTGATGGATGAGCAGGTAATTTCCCCTTCTCAAGTTTGTCATGGCTGTTTGCTCGCTGACCAAAATGGTCAGCCCCGCTGGCGTCATGGCAAACTTGGTTGTGGTCATGCAGTTAGTAAATTTACTAAAAATGAACTAGACCAATATGAATGTGAAATGGGTTTCCGTATTGCCAAGGTAAAATAACCTCTTCGAGCAGGTTGTAACCAACGAGTTACAAAATTGGTAGAGTTCCTAGCTGACAGCGCAGGAGGACAAGTTATAGCGTTGTCCTCCTGCCGTTGGGAAACAAACACAGGTCTTAATCACTCAATTTACAATATTCACCTGCGTTATTGTAGAACTTAGTCAGTAAAAAATTACTAACAACATCCACAAGGAGAAAATACAATGACGTGGCGTGGGTCAACAGATGCTAAAGATCGAATTTTTGCTTCCCTTCCTTACCTACTGCCTTTAATTTATGGATTGCCGTTTGGAGATTATCTGTTTCGTCAGTTTCCAGTTCTTAGGTTGATATATTTGCCTTTACAACCATTACTGGCACTGTATTACAGTATCCCCTTCGCTGGGATAGTGATTTTCTTTATATTGTTTTTAGCTGTAGTGAGAAACGAAAGGATTTCTCATTTTATTCGTTTTAACACTATGCAGGCGATCCTTTTAGACATTTTCTTACTTCTATGTGGCTTGGTTTTGACTTATGTAGTGTCGCCGCTTCGCCTAGAATTAATAACACAAACGCTTTATAACGTAGTGTTTCTCGGCATGCTAGCTGCTTGTTTTTATGCCATCGTTCAGTCCCTACTAGGGCGTTATGCAGAAATTCCGACGATCTCAGAAGCGGTTTACGCACAAGTACGTTAAAAAGTTCTTACCCTAGGGGCTAACCGGCAAAGAGCGGGCAACAACCTTATTTTCCAAGTGACCGATGCCCTCGATTTCGACGCGAACGCGATCGCCTATCTGCATCGGTCCGACTCCTTTGGGTGTCCCAGTAAGAATAACATCTCCCGGTAACAGCGTCATCACCTGAGAAATGTAAGATACCAGAAATTCTGGCGAAAATGCCATCTGGTTGAGCAAAGCTGACTGCACAGGTTCAGGGGCATCATTTAAAAAAGTCTGTAATCTTGCCCCGGCACTCAACTCCCTAACAATCCAAGGTCCGAGGGGACAGAAGGTATTAAATCCCTTAGCTCTTGTCCATTGAGAGTCTTTCTTTTGCAAGTCGCGGGCAGTAACATCATTGGCAATGGTATAGCCCCAGATTTTACCCTGAGCTTGTGCTGGTGTAGAGTCCATGCAATGTTCACCAATCACTAAAGCTAACTCACCCTCATAATCAACTCGTTGCGATTGAGGAGGATAATGGATTTCTCGATCTGCGGCGGTGACAGATGTAGGAGGCTTGAGAAAGAGGAGCGGCTCTTCTGGCACTGTTGTTCCCATTTCTACTGCGTGTTCAATATAGTTCTTGCCCACAGCCACAATTTTTGTAGGAGCACAGGGAGCAAGCAGCTGATAGCTGCCTGGTTCCAACTCTAAATCAGTCGGTTGACCTTGTAACCATGGCGGTGCATCGAGTACCTGGACGCTGCGCCTCAGCTGCAACAAACCGTAGTATGTTTGCCCTTTGGTAGTTTTGATTCGGACGTAGCGCTGCGCCATAACTTTAGATATTCCTTGTTCACTCAACACAATTGTTCTCCGGTTCTACAGATTAGGAAATGAACCTGGCAGCTAGCTAGAATTAATAGCAGAAAGTAGTAAGATTTTAAGTCCTTGCTTCTTCAAATCTTGGAATGGAGAGAAACCAGACCTCGGTCTTGTCTCCCCATTGATGACTGAAGAGGCCTACTTTGTCCACAAGGAGATTAACACTAGTGAGTCACTCTTACGAACTGATGTATGTCCTGCGTCCCGATTTGGGAGAAGAACAGGTAAGCCAAACGATTGCCAAATATCAAGACCTACTGCAAGAGTATGGAGCACAGGAGATACAAATTCAACACCGTGGTAAACGCCGTTTGGCTTACGAGATTCAGCGGTGCCGTGAAGGTACCTATATTCAAATGAACTATAAAGCCCCAGGTACCCATGTGGCACAGATAGAAAGGGCGATGCGCCTTAGTGAGGAAGTGATTCGCTACCTGACTCTGACTCAGGAAGCGCCAGCAGCCGTAATACCTGAGCCAGCTGAGGTAGAAGAATAGCTTAGCTGGAGAAACTCCAACTTCAACGTAGCAGAGCGGAGTAAGTTGGAGTAGTTTATGTTCCTCTTGCTTTTCCCAGAGTATTAAAATCACAGTTGTAACAATTTTTGATTATTTACTCTGGGAGAAAGAGGAGCTTTTTGATTGTCTCTAATGCCTAGTATGCTTCAGCAGTATAGCCTTTAAGCCTTCCCTTAATTAATTTAACCCCTGTGACGGGGAACACCTTGAGTCCGTCCTGACTCAGGCAAAATTGATTGGAAGAGATCTATGGATACCCACGCTCTCGGCTTTCGGTGCCTTATTTTGTCAGCGATGAAGTGTAACCATAGCGCCTATGCTCCTCCATCTACCAGCATGACAGTAACTGATACTGCCTCACATCAAGTTTCAAGCTGGAATCGGCAAACCTATCAGCGTTTAAAACTAGCTTTGTGTCTAGGTTTGCGCCGCCAATTGTTTGTGGCAGTGTGCGATGATCTCAGCCTGCGCAATCGACTAGCAGGGAAATTGCAGGCAGAACTAGACAGAACCTCAGTTCAACAGACAAGTCAATACCAAGGCGACCCAAAATTAGTGAGCCTAAACTTGAACTTGAGCAACCCTAATCCCCTGGCTGAAATTGCTCAATGGTTAGTGCAGCACAGACAATCGGGAGGTAATTACTCGACACCAGGGTTTCAGATTCTAGGTGTCGAGGGCCTGACGCGACAATCACCAAGGTTGCAGCGCTTGTTCCTCAGACATTTACAGGCAACTCCACGCTATCTTCCTCGCCTAGAATCGGCACTTTTGCTATGGTTGCCACGACCGTGGTTTCATACGATTGTGCAGTCAGTGCCAGAATTTTGGCAGTGGCATACTGGGATGTTTGAGTTTGAAGGAGAACCTACCCCACTGCCCCCAGTAGGGGCTTACAAACCAGAAACTTCTCTAAATTCAACAACCTCAGAGCAGGCAACTCCTTCCTTCAAGGAAGACTTACGACAGCTGTTGGTTAATGACTTAGCCCAGGAGCAAGAGCAGTTGCCTCTGCGTGAAATTATCTGGGAAAAGCCAGGTGAGAGCGAAAATGGGGATCAGTATGTACCTGAACTGGAGACAAACAGAGTTAGCAGTGAAAATGATGCCATCGTGGAGGAAGAGTTAAAGGGACAAGGGAAAAAGGAGACTCAAGACGATAACGATTCAATTCAAACCCCCTTAACCCAAGCTGGGGTGATTCCTTCCCCACTTAATACTGAAACTGAAGAAGAGGAATCCTCGCTTAGTTTTACTGAAGCTGCCGAAGACAAGCTAGAAGCTTCTGAACTTGACGGCGCTGAGGCCTCCGATGTCAAGCTGGCGAAAGAACAAGAGGCGCAATCTGAGGAATTTGCCGAACCAGCTGAAGCTTTTTTGGCTCTGGGTAATTACTACCGCCACTTGATAGAACATGGGGATGCCTCTGAAGAAAATCTGGAGACTGCGCTTCGGGCTTATGAGCAGGCGTTGCAATGGTTAGAAGAGAGTTCACCTCAGGTATCAGAAATTCTCAATGATATTGGCAACTTCTACTGGATGCTCTCTCGTTATCAGACTACAGCCGCCGAAATTGTCTCCTATTTGCAGCAAGCAATTCAGGCCTATCAACTGGCTTTAACGAAACTTAGTGTTGAAGAAGCTCCCCATACCTATGCCATGATTGAGAACAATCTGGGAGCCGCTTACGGAGATTTAGCTCAACATCAAGACCAATTAGAGAACTTGGAGTTTTCGATTCGTGCTTATGAGGAGGCCCTGCGCTATCGCTTGCCCGAGAGTGATCCAATTAAGTATGCCTCCACTCAGAATAATCTAGGAACAGCTTATTGGAATCTAGCTCAGCACCATGACCCAATTCAAAATTTACGAGCTGCAACAGCTGCCTATAACGAAGCTCTCTCTCATTACGATCCTGAAGCAGAACCTCTCAATTGGGCAATGATTCAAAATAACTTGGGTACCGCTTACTGGAATCTTGCCCAGTACGAACGACCAGAAGCCTGGTTAAAGCTGGCACTCTTTGCCTATCAAGATGCCTTGAAGTATCGAACCCTCGAGGCTGCACCCGCTGCCCATGCTGCTACCCAGAATAACTTGGGTACCGCCTATTGGCATTTGGCAGACCGCTGTCAGGAAAATCCTGGGCCAAGAGCTGAATACTTGCAAAAATGCATTGAGGCTTATGAAAAAGCTTTAGAGGCAGCAGGATGTCAGCCTTTTGCCCATCAACAGCAACCTACTCAAAGAAATTCCATCGCTGTTAACTTTGATGTCTTTGCAACTCACAATAATTTAGGACTAGCCCATTATCAGCTGGCAACAGAGTCACAGTCGTTACTAGAAGGAAAATCTAAACCAATTCATTTGGAAGCAGCCCTACATCAACATGTACAGGTATGTGAAGGTACTTCGGCACAATCTGATTCTTACCAGATTGCCCTAAATTATATTATCAAAACTATTCGCGCTTTATATAGTGAAAGTGGCATCTCAGGGCAAAATCTTGCCCTCTCCAAAATTCCAGGTCATCTATTACCGGAAATTTTGCCGCGTTTGTGAGAAATATAGAATCTGGTTAGGGAACTCCAAGAAATAAATTATCCAATTTACTTACAAGTAGGTAAATACAATTCAAGACAACCGTTCAAAAACAATTCTTTGATGATCCATAATCTCTCTAATAAAACACTCCCTGTTATATCCTTTAAGAAAAATAAGAGACTCAATTTTGTAGCGAAAGCTCTTATCTTTAAGGAAATATGGAATCAAGGAAAAAACCTTTATTAGCTTTTTAAAGCTAGGGGAATTTAGTCTCTTATTCCATTCATTCATCGTTTGAATATAGTCTTTGCGACCATTATTTAATGAAACTACTTTGAAATAGGGAGCTGCAATCTTAACAATTTGTTCTTGTCCATAGGGAAGCCAAGAGCCTGGATAAAATTTTTCTAGCACTGCAACCAGATATTCATTGGATCCCCACTTAGCTTTCAATGAAATCTCTTCATAACTAGGAGCATTTCTACCCCACATCATTGTCTGCAAAAATAATCGACCTCCAGATTGAAGTCTATCATAGCAAAACTTAAAGAATTTTTTATAGATATCTTCTTGTTGATTAGCTAGGTACTCCTCAATAGAGCAAAAATGTTCAAAAGAACCAACACTAGCAATTGCCTCAAACTTTTCAACAGTTGGATCAGAACTTATCTCTTTCCAGTCTTTCACATAAACTTGAAGTTCATGAGCTTTGCAGCTATCAGCTTGTTTGGTTGATAATGTTAAACCAATTCCATTTGCTTTCCTCTCTTTTGCTTTCATCAACAGGGGACCCCATCCACACCCAATATCCAGTAGAGTTGAACTTTCTTGTACATTTAAAGCATTGAGTATATATTTATGCTTTTCAGACTGGGCTTGTTCTAAAGATTTGGAAAAATCACCATTATACATGGCACCGGTAATATCAGCATTTTCACCAAAAGACATACGAAAAATCTCATCCATGTAGTTATATGTTTCGCCTATTTGTCTTTGATTAGCCATTCCTAAATTCTCCACATTTATTTTGATACTGACAGGCTGCTTATGGTATTTAAGTAAGTTAAAGTCTCTTTAAACGCTTGCCAAAGACCTGTTTCATGATACGGAATATTGTAATTATTACAGAAATCTCTAAAATATTAATAACCAGAAAACCAACAAGCATTATAAGACGATAAGTATAGAAATCAATTTGGGAATCGAAACAACCTGCTTGCTCCACAAAACCTTTGAGATCACTATATTTTGGATAAACTGATAAACTCATATCTTTGCCAACAAAAGACTCCCTTATACTATAATTTTCCATGATCATAGATATAATTTATCCTTTTCTAAAATTATGGCTTTTCCGTAACTGTTATGCTGAATTGCATGAGACGCCCCCCAAAAAAACTCCTACGCAGGGATTTTGGGCGTTATTTCGAGTTAAGTTAGACTGAGGTTGTCCCGTTCCTAAGTAGCGTACTAGCTACGTGATCAGGTTAGTGCCTCTTCATAGGAAATTGGTATTAGAGGTAATGCTGTGTAATTTTTGCAAAACTTCCTGATAAGCTTTAGCAATACCAACCTCATGGTAAGAAATACCTTTGGACAAACAAAAGGACTTAACAAGCTTTCTGGCTTGCGCCATCTTATTAACTGGAATTTTAGGGAATAAATGATGTTCAATTTGAGTTCTAGTTGAAGTCAGCACTTACCATATCAATACTTCTTTTGGTAACACTTAGCAAGACTATAGCATGTTGAGATCAGGAAAATGTAAAAATATAACCATCGAGCCTATTGGGTGTCGATGCCAGCCAATAGCTTGAGAATTCATCTAGATAAATACATTGGAAATACTTTGTGTGAACGTTGCCACTAACCAGACAGAGCTTGACCTAAATAATCTATTTCCCTTTGAACTGGATCAGTTTCAGCAAGAGGCAATTGCCGCCCTGAATGCTGGTCGTTCCGTAGTTGTCTGTGCCCCCACAGGTTCCGGGAAAACCCTAGTTGGAGAATACGCCATTTACAGGGCTCTGTCGCGGGGTGGTCGCGTTTTCTACACAACACCCTTAAAAGCGCTCTCAAACCAAAAGTTGCGGGACTTTCGCCACAAGTTTGGCGATGAGCAAGTAGGCTTGGTTACTGGTGATGCCTCCTTCAACAGAGAAGCCCCAATCTTGGTGATGACCACGGAAATTTTCCGCAATATGCTTTATGGGACGCCAATTGGAGAAGTTGGAGCCTCCCTTGAGGGCGTTGAGGCAGTGGTACTCGATGAGTGCCATTATATGAATGACCGACAGCGGGGTACAGTTTGGGAAGAATCTATTATCTATTGTCCGCCAGCAATACAGCTGGTTGCCCTTTCTGCTACTATTGCTAACTCTGACCAACTAACCGACTGGCTCAATCTGGTTCACGGTTCCACCGAACTAATTTACTCTGACTTCCGACCAGTTCCCTTGCAATTTTACTTTGCCAACAGCAAGGGCTTGGTTCCCCTTCTTGCTCAAAGCCAGACACAGATTAATCCCAGCCTTAAGTCCAAACGCCAGAAAGGTAGAACAAGGAAGGCAGAACGTCCAGAGTGTCCCAACATCACCTACATTCTCAGTGAATTGCAACAGCGGGACATGTTACCAGCAATTTACTTTATCTTCAGCCGTCGGGGCTGTGACCAGTCGGTGGAAGAACTAGCCTCCTTCTCACTGGTTTCCGAATCAGAGGCGGCACAACTGCAAACACAAGTTAACGAATTTTTGGCTCGTAATCCTGAAGCAGCTAGAGCCGGACACGTTGAACCGCTCTGTCGAGGTATTGCTGCTCATCACGCTGGAGTTTTACCAGCCTGGAAAGGGTTGATTGAAGAACTTTTCCAGCAAGGTCTAGTTAAAGTAGTTTTTGCCACCGAAACCTTGGCAGCGGGAATTAATATGCCAGCCCGCACTACGGTTATTTCTTCTCTTTCTAAGCGTACTGATGAGGGACATCGGTTACTCAAGCCTTCTGAATTTTTGCAAATGTCTGGTAGGGCAGGGCGTCGGGGCATGGATACCACAGGCAATGTCGTAACTGTGCAGACACGATTTGAAGGGGCAAAGGAAGCTGCTTATTTAGCAACCGCTGGTGCAGATCCCCTAGTGAGCCAGTTTACTCCCAACTATGGGATGGTACTGAATTTGCTGCAAACCCACACTATGGCAGAAGCTAAGAATTTGATCGAACGTAGCTTTGGGCAATACCTGGCAACTTTGGATCAAAAACCTCTGCAACTGGCAATTACTGAGTTGACCACGGAACTGGCAAAAATTGATATTCAAATGGCACCAGTAGAGTTGGAAGCACTCTCTAGCTATGAGAAACTCAAAGAACGCCTCAAAGAAGAACGCCGCTTACTGAAGATTCTAGAATCTCAAGCTGCACAGGTGCAAGCTAATGAGCTGTCTACGGCACTACCAGAGATTGCCCCAGGAACTATCCTCTACTTAAAAGGCAAGTATGTGCCTGTTGCCTCTCCAGTGCCAGCAGTTTTGGTTACTAAGGAAAAGGGACGCGGTCAATTTCCTTATCTAGTCTGCTTAAGCGCTGCTAACCGCTGGTATGTAGCGACAATAGCTGATGTTGTGGGCTGGCATAATCAGCCCACAAACGCAGAGATTGGGTCTTTAGAACTGCCAGCAGAACTTAATCTCAAGCCTGGTCAAATTAGGAGTGGCACCCCAGAAACAGCCAACATTGCCTCCTTGATTCCCACCTTTGCAATTATAGAAGTTGCTCCAGAAGTTGAGGCGCAGCAGCAAGTAGTAGAGCAATTAAACACTCAACTGGAAACTCATCGTCTTTGCCAGTGGGGCACTCCCTCAAAACTGCTCAAACTTCAGAGACGCCGCTTAGCCTTGCAGGAGGAAATCAACAGGCGTCAGCTGAAATTCCGAGAATACCAAGCACGCCACTGGCAAGAGTTTCTGAGTCTAATTGAAATTTTAAGGGCCTTCGGTTGCCTTGATGAGGTGACGCCTACACCTCTGGGAGAAGCAGCAGCAGCAATTAGGGGGGATAACGAATTGTGGCTGGGTTTAGCCCTAATGTCTGGTTCTTTTAATGAATTAGACCCCCACCACCTTGCAGGGGCTGCCTGCGCTCTGGTTACTGAAACTCCTCGCCCCGATAGCTGGACAAACTACTCACCAGCAGAGTCAGTATTGGAGGCATTGAGAAGTTTGAGAGGAACACGTCGTCAGCTGTTTCAATTGCAGCGCCGATATAATGTGGCATTGCAAGTTTGGCCGGAGTATAAATACCTCGATCACATCATTGGTGAATTGATTGGTCTAGTTGAACAGTGGGCATTGGGCGTGGAATGGGCAGAGTTATGTAATCACACTAGTTTGGATGAAGGTAACATTGTGCGCATCTTGCGTCGAACCGTGGATTTTCTCTCGCAAATTCCCCATGTGCCTCATCTAGCAGAAGCGATGAAACTCAATGCCATACGCGCTATACAGTTACTTGATCGCTTCCCAGTTAATGAAGTCTTGCCCAATTAAGCCGTTCGGGTTGACAGAAGGAGTACTGCGAAGGAAGTTTTGGCATCCTAGCCGAGCCAGAAGCCTACACTTACTCAAACAGAAGTGTAGGTACGTCACTTTTTGCTCCGACAACCTGCTAAAGTACCTAGGGGTGTTGAGGTTGGAACACAGAATAAGGAGCAGATTGTGTTGAGGAGTGATTCTTGTTCTTCTGGGCAGTGCCATTTGTCAACCAAATTAGACCCTAAATTAGAGAGGCAAGGTTTTTCTGTTCTCAAGCTGTTAGGGTGCTGTGATTTGACAAGTGCAGGTTTTGAGATCAAGAACCTTGTCTTAGGCAGCTTGATTGGTACTTTGCTCAATTCTCTAGTACTGTTACCAGCAGCTTGGGGAGGCATTGTTACAGACACTAGTGTTGAAACAAGATTTGATGAGGATAGTACTGATGCTATACCTCTAAAATTAGCTCAAGAAGCTGGGGAGATTTCCACGGCAGCAACAGCACAACTGGCAGTAGTTAAAAGCCTTGATAATGATGGGCATTGGGCAGGAATTAGCAGGCGCTTGCGCTTAACAGGTATTGACTACTGCATTGTTGACTTGGCTCAAGTCCAGAAAGCCTCAGATTTGGGAAACCCTCAGCTGCTGTTTTTGCCTAATATTGAATTGCTTAAACCTTCACAGCTAGTGGCATTGCAAGAATGGATGCACCAAGGCGGTAAGGTAATTGTGAGTGGACCAATGGGTAATCTCTCACAGCCAGCAGTACGAAATCGCTTGCGTGTGCTCTTTGGTGCCTATTGGGGTTTTAACCTCAGCCAAGCCTCTACCATGGAAACCTTGCCAACTGAAGGAGAAATCCAGATGGAGTCCGAGGAACTTGCTAGAACTATTCAGGGAGGGGCAGTAATTCCCACTAGTCAGGATTCTAGTATCGCCGCTATCTGGAATCGGGATGATAATCCACCGGCAGTGGTTACAACTGAACAATCTACATTTTTCGGTTGGCGCTGGGGTATTGATAAGGTGGCATCAGCTGAGGTGGATAGTGCCTGGTTACTAGCAGCTCTCGATCGCTATGATTTAAATGTTCAAGAGTTGAATACCGCCACAGACGAATCACCACCCTACTGCATGCCTTCCCAAACTCCAAATACTTCTGCCAGTAGGAGAGTTGCAGATCATGGCAGAGTTACTCAAACAGGTTCTAATCAATTGTTAAGACGACTACCAGCCAATTCTGAGCCTAGGGAAACTCTCACCTCCTTGCAAGTATCAGCTATGGGTCAAGAGCTGGAAAACCTCATTGGTCGTTTTGAAAGTGCTCTGTTGGCTGCCAATGCGGCTAATAGTGGTCTTGACTTGCCAACAGTTGCTGCTATTGAACAATTCCTGGTTAACAATGAGAAGGGAAATGCCAATCTAGATAAAATTCAGAATGCTACTGAAATCATTGCTCAGGCAAAGGCTGGTTTACAAAACTTTCAGCAAGCGGTTGCTGAGCAAGACTATCGGGGAGCAAGACAACACTGGCTCCAGACACGACGCACTCTCTGGGAAAATTACCCTACGGACCGTCAGCTTGCCCAACCGGAAATTAGGGCAATTTGGTTAGACAGAGGCACCATTGTCAGTACGAAATCAAAGAAGGATTTAGCGAAGATTTTTGACAAGCTGGCAAAAGCCGGTTTTAATACGGTTTTTTTTGAAACAGTTAATGCCAGTTATCCGATTTATCCCAGTCAGGTTGCGCCGGAGCAAAACCCCTTAGTTAAGGGTTGGGACCCTCTGGAAGCAGCGGTTGAGTTAGCCCATGAGCGGGGTATGGAGTTGCACGCCTGGGTTTGGATCTTCGCGGCGGCTAATCAGCTTCACAATACTGTCTTGGAGCAACCAGCTGACTATCGAGGCCCTATTCTAGAGCTTAATCCTGATTGGGCTGTGGTTGATAAACATGGTCGTTTGTTCCATCACCATAGCAAAAAGGCTTTTCTAGACCCTGCTAATCCCCAGGTGCGTCGCTATCTGATTGCACTCTTAGACGAAATTGCTAACCGCTATGAAGTTGATGGTATTCAGTTAGACTACATTCGTTACCCTTTTCAAGACCCTAAGGTTAATCAAACCTACGGCTATGGTCAAGCAGCAAGGGAACAGTTCGAGAAATTGACGGGAGTTGACCCCATTGAAGTTTACCCTCGCGATCGCGTCCTGTGGCAGAAGTGGACAGATTTTCGCATCCAACAAATCGACCGCTTTGTTGCGACAGTGTCTTCTCACCTACGAAAAAAACGTCCTGAGCTGATTTTATCTGCTGCTGTCTTTGCCAAGCCCAGAGCAGAGCGCCTACAAAGACTACAACAAAATTGGGAAGCTTGGGCGCGTCGAGGTGATCTTGACATGATTGTGCCCATGACTTACGCACCTGATACCAATAGTCTGCATAATTTAGCACAGCCAGTGTTGAGACAGTCTTCTCTCAGTAGGGCCTTAGTTTTACCAGGAATTCGGCTGTTGAATTTGCCTGATATTATCGCGGTTGATCAAATTCAATTACTCAGGGATTTACCCGCAGGTGGGTACGCTCTGTTTGCAGTGGAGAATCTTAATGTTAATTTGCGTAAAATCTTCAGTCGCACTCAGGGCAGAGACGAAGGCTCTAATGCTGAACCCTTGCCCTACCGTCAGCCTTTCCCAGCAGCAGCGGTTCGCTACGAGGCACTGCAAAGAGAGTGGAATTTTCTATTGACCAATAATCAAATCTGGATTCGGGAGCCAGTACTCTCTGAGTGGGGTAAACAAGCTGATGCGCTCTCGGAGTCCCTAAATCAACTAGCAGCCGAACCATCACTGCAGAATTTAGCTGCGGCAAAAGCACTGCTGTTATCTTTTCGCTCTCAATTTCCCAAATGGATGCAGGAGCAAGGGAGGATGCAGCCCTATCAAGTTCAAGTGTGGGATAATCGTCTGGCAACAATTGAAAGGTTACTGCACTATGGGGAGCGTACAGCTTTGAATCGAGGGCGATTAAGTTTGGCTCAATAGCAATAAGCTCAAAACCAATAGAGGTATCGCAGAGCCTATAATTGAGCCGTTATCGCTTTAAATGACAGATCTTATATGACTAATGCTATTGCCGCTCGGTTTGGCTTTTCTTTACTCGTCCCTGTAGCTTTGTTGGCAGTAAGCTTGACTTCAGCGGCAGCAAGAGCGCAGAACCGACTTTACACTCCGCTCCCTATTCCTGATACTAATGAAATCAATGACAAACTCTCAGAAAGAGATATCCCTACCGGCGATGGTGGTTTTGCCCGCGATTACTTAGTAGATTTACAGGATGGGGATCAAGTTGCTATTGATCTGACCTCAGATAACTTTGATACTATTGTCACGCTCATGGCAGCTGATGGCTCGACTATCGCAGAAAATGATGATGGTCCCGATGGCAGTACTAATTCTCTTTTATTTGCCAGAATTACTGAGTCAGGTCAATATATTATTCGGGTGCGTGCTTTTGGTGAAACTGGCGGTGGTGAGTTTAACTTGAAGGTAACACGACTGCGACCAATCGATAGTTAATTAAGGAACTTGATCTGCTATCAAGGCATCAGTTGCTGAGAAAGAAAAGTTGATTTAAGACAAAGCCTAGGGCGGCACTACCTAGGGGCACTGTAAGATTATCAATGCCTAGCTTGGAAAAAGCTTCCAAACCTGTGGCAAATAGGGCGATAACTACTGCCAGGAACCAAGTTTGCCAAACATTGCCATTGACTGCAAGCAAAATTAGGCTACTGACTGCATAGCTAGTTATTGCCATAGTCACAGAGCCTTCCCAGCTTTTTTTCATACCCCAAACTTCGTAGGGATGTTTACCAAAATGTTGACCAATCAACCCAGCTAATCCGTCTCCCCAAGCCATGATCAAAATACCCATAGCGGCATATTGATATTGATGTATGGGCCAAAACCAGGCAATGAGGACGCCAATACTGACAGCATAGAAGAATGTACCCAGACTTTTGCGTCCGACACTGTTAATACCAGGCAGAATGGGTAAGTAATAGGACAACAGCGCAATCGCACTGGCAACGATGGCAGCGGAGATACCTACCCAAGTGGGTATTTGCAGCCACCAAGCCAATAAGATTACGTTGCCAGTGCTAATATGAACTATCTTGCGTGTTAGTTCTGAGTTTGTGTCACTATAGCGATGTAATGTTTCTGCTAAGAGTACAACGGCTCCGAGACAGATTGCCACAATCGCAATTTGCCACCACAGCAACGATGTTGATTCTAACCAGGGTACAGAATTAAGCAAAGATTTGATGACTCAGAAAGCAAAACCTCTCTAACACTTTATCTAGATTTGGCTCGGAATATGAAGATATTGCTCATTGGGCTGATTAAAGGCTATCGAATATTGATTTCTCCTGTGTTTCCACCCACCTGTCGGTTTCAACCCACTTGTTCTAGGTACGCTATCCAAGCCATAGAAAGGTTTGGAGTATGGCGTGGAGGCTCCCTGGCACTTCGACGGATATTACGCTGTCATCCTTTTCATCCGGGTGGCTATGATCCTGTGCCAGAGGCTGACAACTGTGCTGTTAAATCTAAGGGAGGTCAGTAGGCATGAGTAAGTAAAAGTAATCGCCTCAGCCTAGAAAGTTACTACTCAAATGAGAAGCACAACCAGATGCAGAGGCGATTTGCCTAAACACCTGTTTTCCTCTTATTGAGAAGCTGGTGCTTCTTGAGATTGAGAAGCTGGTGCTTCCTGAGATTGAGAAGCTGGTGCTTCCTGAGGTTGAGAAGCTGGTGCTTCTTGAGGAGCTTTAGCCTTTTTCTCATAAACTTGAATGCCCGGATTATCCAGGACAAATCCCTTGTTTGTCTTAGCTCCCAATTTTCCTCCAATTGCTGCTACCCACATCGGGTACGTCTCATCGGCAGTGGTTAATTTTTTCCAGACTTTAGGCTTGACGGTTATCGAAAAAATTGTGCCGTCGCAATCTATATCAAACTCTTGCCAACCATTCTTAACAGTGCGTGGTGTGGGTAGTTCATTGATTTTGATTGTGAGTTCGAGTCTACCAGTGGGGACAACTTTAGGTTGTTTAGCCTTTGATTCAGGTACTTCACCGGCTTTTTGAATACCTACGATTTCAACCATTTACAGCTCCTTAGTTCATAAAAAGATCATGTTTATACTACCTAAACTTTCGCTAGCTGAGATAGTGACTGACACACAAGTGCTATGAAACCTTATCAAAGAATGACAATTATAGAGTGTGGAGAACCTCTAGTTCCGATCCCATTAGAACAGTTTGCCATCGAATCACCTCACCCTTACGCGAAACTGGGAGCACCTTATGGAGATATCTCACCTTATTATCTTCGCCGGAGTGTACTTGCTGCTTTAAGCAAATCTCAACAACAGCTACAACAGTGGCATCCTGGTTGGCGTCTCCAAATCTTTGATGCTTATAGACCCCTGGCAGTTCAACACTTCATGGTACAACATACTTTCCTGGAGGTGACTCAGGCACAGCAAATTAACCCAAATAATCTCTCTGAGGAGCAGCAGCAAGCAATTTGGCAACAAGTTTATCAAATTTGGGCAGTACCAAGTTCTAATCCCATGACACCACCCCCCCATAGTACAGGTGCTGCTGTAGACCTTACCCTAGTAGATGCTACAGGTCAAAGAGTTGATATGGGCTCTGCTATTGATGAACTCTCACCTCGCTCTGATCCCGATTATTATGCTAGTAAGCCAGAGTTTAGTTATCATCAGCACCGACAACTTTTGCAGGATGTGATGTGCTCAAGCGGATTCCAGCGCCATCCTGGCGAGTGGTGGCATTTCTCCCTTGGGGATCAAATGTGGGCGTGGCTGTGCAATCAAAAAAACAACTCCAATAATTTTACTGCCCGTTATGGTCATGTAAGTGATATTGTTTAATCCTTTTAGAGGAAGTCACTCTTAACCGAATAATTTTCCCCAAGTTGCTGGACCAATAATACCATCAGCTACTAAACCGTATTGAGCTTGTAATTTTCTGATTGCCCTGTTTGTGCCAGGACCATATATGCCATCTATATCAGCACCACCTCGGTATTGGAGGTATCTGACAATGATACCGGCTGCGTGATTTTCTCTGACTATTGGCTGAGAAAGTATTTGATTAATTGCGCCCCAGGTAGCTGGACCAGCAATTCCATCGGCATTAAGATTTAAAATCGATTGTAGATTTTGTGTTGCTGATTCTGTTGCCCGATTTTTTACTCCATTTTCTTCTAAAGCTTTACCATCTTTGTCTACAATTTTTAATTTATTTAAGGCTTGCTGGAGTTTGAGGATCTCAGGAATACTTATAGTTTTAGGGGCGCTGTCATCTGGATCAGAGTTTAAATCTTTCTCGAAACTTTCCCCTGTTAATCCTTCGGCAATTGCCGTTGCCATGGCTTCGGCATCAAACAATTCCATGTCTTTTGGAGAATCGCAGAAGCAGCATTCTATAAGAATTGCTGGCATTCTCGTATTTCTTAGAACATATAAATGAGAGCCATGTTTTACTTTTCTGTTAAAAAATCCTAACTTAACTATTTTGTCAAGAACAGGCTTGGCAATTTTTTTAGATGTATCGCTCACGCCATATATTTCCGTACCATAAACTTTGCCGTTAAAGGCATTGAAATGAAGAGACACAAAGACATCTACTCTGTGCCAATTAGCAGTATTCACTCTTTTTGAGAGAGAATTTAATACACTTGTAGCACGACTAGGTGTACAGTTGATAACTCGATGATTTCTGGATTTTAACTTTTCTATTAACCTAGTTCCTACTGCTTTTGTAAGCTGATCTTCTACTTTTATACCTCTTGCTCCTGTATCTGGAGGAGTATTATGACCCATATCAATTCCAAATTTCATTGAATTTATGCTGTTTAATGCTATACCCCAACATTACTCTAATTTAACTTGTTTCTAATCGGGGGTGTACTCCAAACTGAAAATAAGACTCCGCAAGCTCGCCTGCTGTCTAATTATCTAAATTACCCATACCATAATATGCAGATAAGTAGTCGGACACAATTAAAGTTACCTGTGAAGACGAGAGAACAGGGAACAGGGAACCGTAAGGGTTTGAGTATAAGTAATATTTCTTAATACAGCGACCAAAATTTATGTCCGACTACTTATGGTGTGGGTTTGCCGAATTTACAGTGGCAATTAGGTGTCCAAATCCAGGGCTCTGGAGCCACCTTTCTCTAGTTGAATCAAAAGCTTGCCCAATTGTGACCAAATTAGGGAACCGATGAGAAAGGTTAAGGATATGGAGACAGCGAAAGATAACCAGGCAGGAAATCCAAAAACCTCTAACCCAGAGGTGAGAAACAGACAAACTCCAGCAGCAATTCCCAGAAAAGGCAAGAGTAACTGCAATCCTTGCACTTGATTGAGATGATTAGAGGAAGGATCATTTGACCATTGTTTGACTTTTTGCTTGAGGGTAGCTTCAAAAGCTGCACCAGAAGTAATCCCCATTAACAAACCGACAACTATCAAAAAATATGGTGGTTCTGGAAGGTAATACACAAAGCACTCCTATTTTTAAACAAGACTAGATGCAGCTGTTCCTAAAGATCAGATGCGGAGTGGTCGAAATAATTAAATCAAAATCGAAACTCCGCCAGCGCCAGCATCAATTTTACAAGCTTTCAGGTTGCTAAAATTACTGAATTTTAAAGGCAGCAACAGGGGGCAAAATCGTGGCGATGCCTTCAGTAGAAACTTCCTTCAGGGAACTCAGAGCAGCGCTCAATAAACGTCCAGGCTGCAAGTCGTCTTTGACAAGTTCCCACAGACGTTGAACTTCTTCGGTGTGTAGTCGGTTATCTTCTGTTAGAGCTATAACCAGCTGACGCCGCAGAAACTTACCTTCATCTGAGAGCAGATACTGTAAACCTAGTTGAGCCGTTGGAAGCAAATCGAAGTTTTGGTCAGAACGGGCGATCGCAATCATACCCTCTAGCCGTTCCCAGCGGAATTGACCTCCCTTAAACAAGACTTCAAGCAGGCGTCTTCGCATTTGAGGTGATTCACCACTGAGCAGACGCTGTGCTACGTAGGGATAAGAAACTTCGACGATTTTGAAATTAGGATTTAAGCTCAGTGCCAAACCTTCCTGCGTTACTAAAGAACGGATAATTAGGGCAAACTTGGCTGGTACGCGGAAGGGATAATCATACATCAACTCCGAGAACTTATCGGTAATTGTCTTGAAGTTGAAATCTCCTACCTTTTCATCTATTGCTTCTCCCAAGACCATTTCTAGGGCAGGGACAATGGGCATGATATCAGTTTCTGGGGTTAAGAAACCCAGTTTGACAAAGATGGCTGCTAATTCAAGATAATCTTTATTAATCAGGTGAACTACAGCACTAACGAGGGCTTCTTTAGTATGCTGCTCTAGCTGATCCATCATACCGAAGTCGATGTATGCCATGCGTCCATCAGCTAGGGCAAATAAGTTGCCTGGATGGGGATCGGCATGGAAGAAGCCGTGTTCCAAGAGCTGACGCAGACCAGAAATCACCCCAATTTTAATCACAGTATTAGGGTCAAGTCCAGCCTCACGAATACTGGCGGTATCTGTCAGTTTAAAGCCTTTTATCCATTCCAGTGTGAGAACACTCTGAGAGCTATAAGACCAGTAGATTAAGGGTACTTTGACTGTAGGGTCATCTTGGAAGTTGCTAGCAAACTTCTCAGCATTATGACCTTCGTTAATGTAGTCAATTTCTTCAAATAATTTAGTGCCAAATTCATCAACAATTAAAGTGAGGTCATGACCTAGATTTAGAGGTAGCCAAGGAGCCAGCCAGCTAGCCAGCCAGCGCATTAAATAGAGGTCTAAGGTTATAATTGGTTCTAAATTGGGACGCTGCACCTTGACTGCAACTTCTTCTCCTGTAATCAGATAGGCATGATAAACCTGACCAAGACTAGCAGCAGCAACAGGAGCCTCAGAAATTTGGCTATACATTTCACTTATGGGGCGTCCCAACTCTGACTCAATTATCGAGAAGGCAAGTTCGGTATCAAAAGGGGGCAGTTGGTCTTGTAATTTAACTAGTTCCTCTAAAAAGTCTTTTCTAATTAAGTCTGGACGAGTTGACAGGGCCTGCCCTACCTTAATAAAAGTAGGGCCAAGCTCAGTAAGCGTTTGCCGTAGGTGTACGGCTCGTTTCAACTTGTTACGCTCAGCTTGGTTGAGCCATTCGTCCCACTTAAGACTCACAAGGAATTGAGCGAATAACCAGACTACTGTAATTGCACGCTCAATAACTAACCAAAGTCGGGAGCGATAATACTGCGCGATCTCCTTTGAATCATAGCGCCTCTGGGGTTCGCCGATCTGTTGATCGGGAGAAACAAGTTGATGTTTACTCACGCTTATTGTTTGCCTCTCCAACTATAAAATTTGTTTAATTTTTATTTTTGTTATTAAAACTAGTATACCTTAATACAACTTTTATAAGTTTTGTAACGGAAGCCAGGTGGGAGTGTGATACCAGTTTGCTAAGTACCTATCACCTATAGTTGCCCTGATGCCTCGCAATACCATGAAACAAGGTAAACAAAAAACAACCTCGAGCGAGAGTTAGCCACTTTGTGGATTTATCAGACAAGGCTTTAGGTATAGATCCAGGTTTGAACAACTGGTTAACCTGTGTTTCTACTGATGGAGACAGCTTTATTGTCGATGGTAGGAAAGTTAAAAGTCTCAACCAGTGGTACAACAAGCAAGTGGCTAAGCAAAAAAAGAACAAACCTCAAGATTACTGGGATGAGAAACTAGCTCAACTTTCAGAGCGTCGTAATCGTCAGATGAGAGATGGGGTCAACAAGGGTAATTTGCAACTCCTGTGACAATTTATTACAAAAAATCCTGTTTATCCAGGAATTAACAATACTCTCGCGCATGTTTTCAGATTCAGACATAATATACTTGCAAAGTCTACAGCTAGAGTGTGTTATCACTAAGAGAGGAGAGAGTGGCACTACTGGAATCTCAAGTGAGAAATCCTGATTAAGCAATTATTTCAGCCTGAAGAAAAAAGGGTAGTAAAATTAAGCTATTCAAGCTAAAACATGCAAAACTACATCAGAATATTGATTTACATGTCTCAAAGTGCAGTATAACTTTGCACAAACTTGTAACTTTCCTTACGCTGCATAATAAATCTATAAATGTTAGTGGAAAATTATATGACTTTAGTATTGAACAAAGGCAATCAATAGTTGAGGTTGCTAAGGAAATCCAAGACTTACTACAGCAACTATCGTCAACATACCCTACAAAAACAGATAGCCAGCGAGTAGAGGTTGCTAAGTTAGCTGTTCAACAGATAGAAAAAGATCCAACATTCTGGCAACGTGTTCTTGCGGCTAGCAAAGCTGCTGGAATGGAAGCATTACGAGAAGCCGTAGACAATCCCGTTTTCAAGATCATGTCTGTTACGCTTGAGAGCTTTCTGGAGCCATAATCTGTGTATCTTAAGTACTCTTACCCTGTGTCAGGTGTGGGGATGCTCTAGAGAGCTTTTGCACATCTGGAGAACCAATCCTTATTCGAGCAAAGGTAACTGCTCACCGCAATAGAGAAGTCATCTTAAACATGTCCTTTTACTTGTGAATCAATTCTTTTCTCTACACCCCATACCCCACACCCTACACCCTGCCTCAGCCAGTAACCTTCCTTATCTCAAAGTCGCAGGTACTTATCAGGGGAATTACCTAGCTCTAGGCACTCAAGGAGCAGATAAATTCAGCAGAATCCTCGATGCCAATCATCTGCCCTCAGAGCAACAATTACATAAGTCCGTGACGCCTCCCACTCTTCCTTTATGGCGAAGCATCCTAAATCAAACCATAATCCTGTTGAGGCAGTTAGATTAGTTTTCTGGAGGTGGTTTCATAACCTCCCGATTCAAAAAAAGCAGCTAGTGGGTTTGTTTGCCTCAGAAGTCATCTCCATGGTTGGACTTGTGGGGATTGGGGCCTATTTGATTGTTTCTGGGGTGCGCACCATTGTACTCAAGCAGGCGCAATCAGAGCTAGCTGTTACAGAAATTAACTACAACCTCAAAATCAATCAAATGGGGTTCGGCTTCCGGGGACAATCTGATAATCAGGCGATTATTACTGCTGCCAAAATTCATGCTTCTGGAGAGAGTTTAAACAACAACAAGCGAAAGCAAGTAAAATATATTCTTCAAAATGAAATAAACTCCAGAGACATTGAATATGCCACCTTGGTGGGTAAGGACTTGCGAATTATTGTTAATGCTAATGCCAATCGTACTGGCGAAATCTTCAACCCCAAAAACTTGGTAAGTAAAGTTCTGGCTAACCCGAGACAGATCAAAACCAGTGAATTGGTTAGCGCTAGTGAATTAGTCAAAGAGTATGGAGCAATTCCTTCTGATAGTCTGGGTAAGGATGCGCTGATTCGCTACACGGTTACACCAGTAAAAGAACCGCAAACTCAACAGTTGTTGGGAATTCTGGTATCTGGGGACATCATTAATGGTAAACAGTCGCTGGTTTCTGATAATTTAATGGTACTCGGAGGCGGATACAATGCTATCTATTTGCGTCAACCTACCGGCAAGTTTACTTTAGTACTCTCCCAGCAAGATAAAAACAACTATCACTTAGCTGGGCACAATCAGTACAACCAAAATCAGCATATTCCCAACCTGCCTCTACCTGATAGTACTATTCTCAGCAAGTCAGTAGAATTTGAAGGTCAGCCAGTAACCCAAAGGATGCAGATTGGTAGTGTTAGCTATACAGTAGCTGCTAAGACTATCAATAATTTTGCTGGTGAGCCAGTGGCTGTTTTGGTGCGCGGAACACCAGAAAACGCAATCAATATGCTGCTTCGAGAGCATCTAAGACTACAGATACTGGTATCTGTTTTAGCCTTGGCAGCAGATGTGGCATTAGCAATGTTACTGGCGCAGGCGATTATTAAGCCTATTGAACGCCTACAGCAAACTACTCAGGAATTTGCTGAAGGAAACCTGAAAGTGCGAGCTGAGATTTTAACTACAGATGAGGTGGGAAAATTAGCACTCGCCTTTAATCAAATGGCTTATGGTATTAACATTGCCTATGATCTACCAGAAAATTCAAGCACTGCTGAGCAATCAACGCTCAATCTCAAATTGCAGCAAGTTATCTGGGAGCGCCAGCAGGCAGAAGCTGCCCTGCAAAACAGTAAACAGCGCTATGCCAGCTTGGTAGCAGCGGCACCTGTAGGTATTTTCCGTATGGATACTCAGGGGAAATATGTTTATGCCAATGAGCATTGGTTTCAAATTACTGGAGTGACACCACAGTGTCTATATAAAAAAGAGCGCTTTCAACAGTTGCCAAATGTTAGCGACACAGGAAGGCAAGCAATAGAGGAGGCAGGGGAAACAGAGGGTTTTTATATCGAAGTTTCTGCATCTGGGCTTTTAGGTGTCTGGGAGTTAGATAACCCCCCCCAATCACTAGATAAACCTGCTCGCCAACTCACCCCAGAGCAAGAGACTCTCATGAGTTGCCTAAGTTGTTTTACAGGCATACACCCTGTTGATCGCGATCGCATTTTGGTAGAGTGGGAGCGGACTGTTGAGATTAATGCTCCATTTCGCTCAGAGTATCGCTTTGTGCGTCCTAACGGCACAATTACCTGGGTATTTGGTCAAGCAGTTGCGGAGAAGGAAGCTAACGGCTCGATTATTGGTTACATTGGGACAATTACTGACATCACTGAGCAAAAGCAAGCGGAATTAGAGCGCAAGAGGGCGACACAAGCTCTAAAAAGACTAAATCAGGAGTTAGAACACAGAGTTGAACAGCGCACAGCGGCGCTGCGCCAAACTAACGAAGAGCTAGCACTCACTAACGCCAATTTAGCTCGTGCCACCAGCCTCAAAGATGAGTTCCTCGCCAGCATGAGCCACGAATTACGAACACCGCTTAACTCGATTCTCGGTTTATCTGAAGCTTTGCAAGAGGAAGTCTACGGTTCTCTGACAGATAGACAGCAGCGCTCTTTAAAAACTATTGAGCAAAGTGGCAATCATCTGCTGGCTTTAATCAATGATATTCTTGACCTCGCCAAAATTGAAGCGGGGAAAATGGAACTGCAAATTGCTTCTGTTGGAGTGCAAAGACTATGTGATTCCAGCTTGAACTTAGTTAGACAGCAAGCTTATAACAAAAACATTGAACTCAGCTGTGAACTTAACGAGAGCCTAGGGGAAATAAAAGTCGATGAGCGACGCATGCGACAAGTGCTGCTCAACTTACTGAGCAATGCGGTGAAATTCACTCCCTCTGGTGGTAGTGTCACCTTAAAAATTGAGGGAGATTCAGACCAAAATATCCTCAGTTTCACTGTCATTGACACTGGTATTGGTATTGCTCCAGAAAACCTAGATAAGCTGTTTCAATCTTTTGTTCAGATTGACAGCAGTCTCTCCCGCCGATATGCTGGCACAGGTTTGGGTTTAGCATTGGCACGAGGGATTGCTGAAATGCACGGGGGTAGTGTTAAGGTGGAGAGCGAAGTTGGTAAGGGCAGTCGGTTTAGTGTCATGCTCCCTTGGCAACAGGAGATTTCTAGAGAATCAGTAAAAATGAGTGATGATGCCTGCCAGTTGCAGGGTGCAGGAGTTCACGAAAGTTCCCCATTACCAATTTTAGACCCTCAAGTTTTAGTAATTGAAGATTCGACGGTTGCCGCTGAGCAGGTAACTCGCTACTTAGAGGAAATAGGAGTACAATCTTCTGTTTATACTCGTGGTAAGGGTGCAATTGAAGAGGCACTGCGGTTAAATCCAGATGTGATTATCCTAGATTTGCAACTGCCAGAACACTCTGGTTGGCAGGTTTTGTCTCAGCTTAAGGCCCAATCCTACACTAAAGAAATCCCAGTATTAGTTGTCTCGGTAGTGGATGAAAAATTGCGAGCATTAGCAATGGGTGCAGCTGAATATCTCGTCAAACCGCTCTCTCGTGAAAAGTTACACTCGGCTCTAGGTAAAATTTGGCCTGAGGTGGAAGTTCAAGCAACTATCTCAGTCGGCATCCCAAAACAACAGCAGCCGCCTTTAATTCTGGTGGCAGAAGATAATGAAACGAATATTTATACCTTGTGCCACTATTTACCTACAATCGGATACCGACTTAGTTTAGCCCAAAATGGTCGAGAAGCTATCATTAAAGCCAAACAACAACAGCCACGACTGATTTTGATGGATCTTCAGATGCCAGAAATGGATGGATTAGAGGCTATGGTTAGGATTCGAGCTGATCGAGAAACGGCAGCTATTCCGATAATTGCCCTGACGGCTCTCGCTATGCCTGGAGACAGAGATAAATGCCTAGCAGCAGGAGCAAATGATTACATGACTAAGCCAGTTAGTCTGAAAAATCTGGCAAATACTATTAAGAGAATACTTTTTCAGGAATAAATTATTTGAGTTTTTTTGAGAGCTGTCCTCCCACACCATCAAATACCTTAGCAAAATATACATAATTTGAATATTGCGTAAACGCGATCGCATACATCTCTATTCCATGATTATAAAGCAAGCAATAGAATAAAGACTGTCACACTGATGGATAGTAAAAGTTCTGTATTGGTTGTCGATGATGAACCAAACGGGTTTGAAGTGATTGAGGCTCTGCTATTCCGGGAAGGGTACAATTTTAGCTACGCCTCTAGTGGCTTAGAAGCATTGAACAGTTTAGATCAGGTTAAACCTGATGTCATCTTACTGGATGTGATGATGCCCGATTTCGACGGCATCGATACTTGTATTCGGATTAAGTCTAACCAGAGCTGGTGTCATATTCCCATTATTATGGTGACAGCACTCAACTCTAAGGAAGATCTTGCTCAATGTCTTAATGCTGGAGCAGATGATTTTATCGGCAAACCAATTACTGGTCTTGAACTCAGAGCTAGAGTTCGCTCCATGTTGCGAATCAAAAGACAACATGATTCTCTGCAAGCTACTCTCAAGCTCAGGGAAGATATGTCTCATATGATCGTACACGATCTGCGCAATCCTTTAGCAAGTATCATCATGTCTTGTGAGATTCTCCAGCAAACCCAACTTCAAGACAAGCAACTGCGAAAAGCTGACCAGATCTTGAAATCGGCACAGCGGCTGCAATCGCTGGCTGATGACTTGTTAATGATGGCAAAGCTGGAATCTGGCAAAATAAACATCAAGCGAGATTTGGTGAATCTCAATGAACTCGAACAAGAAGTAGTCTCAGATTTCCGGAGTATTGCCCAACAGAAAAATATTGAGTTGGTTAGTCATCTTCCAGAATTGGGAAATACGATCACACTCGATCTCAATTTATTTCGTCGCGTCTTTGATAACTTGGTCTCGAATGCAATCAAGTTTTCACCCTCAGATAGTCAAATCACCTTACAACTTGACTATCCAGTTGATACTAAAACCCAAGCTAGAATTCGTATAGCTGATGCTGGTCCAGGAGTTCATCAACAATTACGAAAGCGTATCTTTGACAAGTACGAAGTGGGTAATTTAATGGCTGGAGTTTCCCAATTTGGTCTGGGTTTAGCCTTCTGTAAAATAGCAGTTGAAGCCCACGGCGGCAGGATTTTTGTGGAAGATAATCAACCTCGAGGTTCTGTTTTTACTGTAGAAATTTGAGCAATATAGTAATTTCCGTTTAAGTGAGATATAGCAATTCTCTTTCTTAGTGAAATACACTTCATTTTCTTACTTATTCCCTATTCCCTGGGGTGAACGAAATTTTGCGTGGGATTTGATTTCTCCGCGTCTGGAGCGTCTGGAGCGTCTGGAGCGTCTGGAGCGTCTGCTTAATTATTTCCCCACTCTTTTTTTCGCTCACCCTATTCCCTGTTCCCTAAAACCCAGACGACTGTACCTCATCAATGTGAGAAACCCTATATATCTAATTTTCTTGCCCCCACTCCCTAATCCCGATGATGAAAGTACTTTACCAGATAGAGAAGCACTATATAAGTTTAAATGATGATTATCTTCTAATTAGTTTATAATTTTCAATCGTTTGGCGCTTCGTTACTTAACTTTACAACGCCAATTTGTTGAGAATATTCTACGAGATTGCGCGGTTTGAACTCTTATAGTAAGATTGATAATCGGAGGCCTCTTCTAACCTCAAAAAAATATTCATCTCCTCAAACACTGGTTACTCCGTGTCTTTATTACTAATATTGGCCTGTTACTCTAGGAATTATTCACAGCTTCGACGCATGTATTTACATAAAGTTGTGTAAAAAATTGAAACGGTCACTTGACTTCAGGGTTAAAATCTTATATAAATAACATCTTGCGCTATTTAGGGCTTGCTGAAAAAGTTTTTTGGTGAGGAATTATAGCCGTCGCCACTATGATTAGGACACTTCCTTGTTCCCTACTCCCTACTCCCTGCTAAGAGCTCCCTTTGAATCAAAATAGAATGTCCTAACTGATATGTCCGTTGCTATAGGAGTCAGGAGTCATGACTCAACTGGAATGAGGATTAAATAAACTGCAAAATTGGCTTACCTAAAATTCAGGAGAGGTAACTCTTTAGAATTAGGTGAGATTTGTAGGTTAATAAACCCACATTCCACTTATCAAAAAAGCTCAGAAAATAAGAATAGCGGTCGCAATCGTTTTAAGCTATGAGAATAGCGGTCACATTTTCTGAACAATTCGACTACCTTTTGCTACACACAAGTACTCTGATTTGTAATCCGGAAAATATCAAGCTTGAGAGGAGTAAGGAGTAGAGGGGACGGTAGGGGCGCACCGACGTGCGCCCTGACACCAGCATAGAAGTTACGGGGTAAGGGAGTGACGGGGTTAATTATGTCGAGAGCGTACGCTCTCGGTCAGGACTTAGACTTAGCTTCTAAATTTTCCAGGCGACTTTTGAGTTCCTGGTTTTCTTGTTTTAGTTGATCGAGTTCTTCGCGCAATTGTTTAACGGCTTGATCAGAACCAACCTTTTTTTGCACCTTCTGAATTGATTCCTCAGCAAAGCGACGGACCCTGCCATCGGCAGTTTGATCACGGAGCGATCGCAAAACGCCCATTGCCTTGGTTGTCTCCATCTGCCCTAGTGCTGAGACTACTGCTACTTGTGTGAGGAAAAAAGTTTCTCTAGAAAGTGCTTCTAATTGCTCTATAATCCGCTCAACATGATTAGTAGTCTGACCTGTAGAAATTGTTCCTAGCGCCCGAATCGCACTTAAACGCAGGGGTTGGGGAACACCGGGATTAGTGTATTCGAGAATTAAATCCAAGGCTGTAGCTGATGATTTCATTTGGCTCAAACCACCAATAGCTCCCCCGCGTACAACTTCATTCCAGCCAGCCCTTTCTTTAAGGATGCTATGAAGTAACTCAAGGATTTGCTCCTCCTTTTCTTTAAGGCTACCTGAGACCATTCCTCCTAGTACTCTGGCAGCAGCAGCTTCAGTATAGTAGCTAGGATCACCAGTTTCTACAAACTGCTTAAGGGCTTGGTAGCTTTCTGGCATTTTAGTTTTACCTAAAGCTTCCACTACTGATTTGCGCACACGATGATCTTTATCCTTCAAACCAACAATTAAAGCAACAGTCGCTTGATCGAGTTTGACCTCTGCCAATTGCTTAGCTACTTCCAGACGCACTCCCCAGAAGGAGTCACTAGTAAGGGCTTCAGAGAGGGCTTTAATTGCCTCCAAGCCTCCTTTCTTAGTCAATGCCTGAGCTGCATAAATGCGGGAGATTGGATCAGAGTCAAATTTTAGTTGTGCTTTTAGTTCTGGAGTTGGGTATTCCAGAGAGACGGTTTTTAGGTAATTATTCCCAGAGTCAAAACTGATAAATTGTGGTTTTTTATCTAAAGGAAAATAAAAACTTTGTTCTCGCTCATGAATGCGCACCGTGAAGGTTTTTAGAGATATAGAATTTTGATTATCCTGTTCAACGAAACCAAAGGCAATCGGAATTTTCAAATCAAATAACTTGCTTTGGCTACCATTATTATTTGCTTGAGCTTGAATCTGGGTAACGGTAATTTTAGCCAACTGACTGTCAGCATCCCAGGAGTAGGCAACTTTATAATCAGGATGACCGCCTCGATAAACATACTGATCAAATAAAAATAGCAGATTACGACCAGTAGCCTTATCAATTGCCCGCAGTAAATCAACAGTTTCTACAGTTTTATGAGCATTGTCCTGTACAAAGGTTTCAATCGCCTTCCAAAACAACTCATCGCCCAATTCTGCCCGAATCATGTGATAAACACAAGCGCCTTTCTCGTAGAGGTGGCGGTCATAGAGTTCAATTGCTTCTCGGTAAATGTGAGTAACAATTGGACGACGATAGCGGGAACTATCCTCATGCAAATAGCTGCGGGCTTCCCCTAACAGGTAATAGGCTCCTTCATCTTTTCCATACTCCTTTGCTGTCCAAAATACTTCTGAATAGGAAGCCATTCCCTCCTTAATCCAGGCATGAGACCAATGCTTGATTACTACTAAATCGCCAAACCACTGGTGAGCAAGTTCATGAACTACCAAACTTTCTGTGCGTTCATTATCGAGAGATGCCCTCTCATCGAGTAAACAACGGTCAGTTAATAAGGTAGTGGAAGTATTTTCCATACCACCAAAGATGAAGTCATCGACGCAGACTTGTGCGTACTTGGGATAAGGATAGGGATAGCCAAACTTATTGCTGAGGAATTCCATCATCTGAGGCGTCTTACCCATACTGCGACGAGCATCATCCTCTCTGCCTTTTTCTACATAATAGGTGACGGGCTTACCTTGCCATTGATCGAGAATTTCAGCAAAGTCTCCCACAGCTAAGGTCATCAGATAGGTGGGGTGAACTTGTTGCTGTAACCAATGGTAACTTTTGAGATCACCTTCTGTTTCTGCAGCAATTAGTTCTCCATTGGAAATAGCAATTAATGGCTTGGGAACTTTGATACGAATTTCCGAGGTTGATAGTTGACCAGGATAATCGAAACAGGGGAACCAGAAGCGAGAATCTTCGTCTTCGCCCTGAGTCCAGACTTGGGTGGGTTTGTTAGGGTAATGTTGATCCGGGCTAACGAAGTAAAGACCACGCTGGGGTTTCTCTACACTGTAGGCGATCGCAATTTTAATTTCTTTGCCTGCTTCGGTAGGTTTGAGTAGCTGGATGTATAATTTTTCGCCGTCGTAGTCAAAAGGTTGTTGAATTTTATCAACCTGCACTGAGCTAATGTTGAGGTTGACTGCATCTAGTGATAGCTGCCCAATGCCGCTGCGTATGGGAGTAATCGTAATTGTGCAAGTACCGCCAAAGCTTTGGTTAGCAAGGTCTAGCGCCAAATCCAGGAAAATATGCTCGACTTGTCCAGGACGATCAGGATTATAGTGGGGTCTAGCACCTGGCAATTCAAAAGGTTTGTGACCGTTATTTTCAGAATCGAAATAGGAATTCAACATAAGTGAAGTGGGTGCCTTAAAAAGTGGATTATAAAGGTTAGATCATTACTAATCAAGGTATCTTGATCACTATAATGAGCAATGCCTACCCTGATTGTTTGCATAATTTTTCTTATGACATCTTCTGTCAATAACTCCCCTAGATTAACCTCTCGACTCGCGAATGGATTCCTCTCCATTAAGCCCTTAGCGAACTTAGCCAAGCGACAAGCTCGCCAGATGATGATTAAGCGGGCTGAGAAAATAGGAGTGCCCTGGAGAAAACGAGTCCAGGAGTTGCGCTCTCTGGAGTGGGATTCTCGCTTGAGCCAGGTACAAAACCCTGAGGTGACCTATCCTGATTATTACTTATGTTCGTTCCATGCTTACGAAAACGGTAATATGAACTGGGATGCTGCTTGGGAGTTAGAATGCGCTGCCTACGCAGTTCATGCTAGGGTTTGGCCTGGTGCTGGAATTCAAGGAGATTCTAGACTGCGCCAGAGTTATCACGATATTGTTAAAGAGCAACTGAGCATTGAGCCTCAAGATATTTTAGATTTAGGTTGCAGTGTTGGGCTCAGTAGTTTTGCTCTACAAGAGGTTTATCCCCAAGCAAGCATTACTGGCTTAGACTTGTCTCCTTACTTTTTAGCGGTGGCACAATACTATGGAGAGCAACGCCATACCAAGATAAGTTGGAAACACGCTGCTGCTGAAGCCACTGGCTTGCCGGATGCCAGCTTTGATTTAGTATCTGTCTTCTCAATGTTCCATGAACTTCCCCAACAGGCGTCAAGGGAAATTTTGCGCGAGGCAAGGCGTCTACTACGTCCCGGTGGCTATCTAGCCATAATGGATGGCAATCCCCACGCTGAATTTCATGCTAAGATGCCTCCCTATGTGTTCACATTATTTAAGAGTACTGAGCCTTATCTTGACGAATATTTCGCTTTTGATATTGAACAAGCGATCGTAGAGGCTGGTTTTAAGTTGCCTACTGTTACTCTCAATAGTCCTCGCCATCGCACAATTGTGGCAGAAGTTAATCAACAGTAGGACAATCTATTCACCCGCCTGGGGTTCAAACCCTAGCCTTATAGCTTAAGTCCTCTCAAAGAAGACTTAACGCTTGCTATACATATATTTCAGTCCATTTTAATGGACTTTGGTTATTAGCCCTGAAATTGATTTCGGGGCGGATAAAAAAACTTCAATAAATTACCCCTATCCCAGTCAATCTCTACAAACATTATTTAATGGGTGTTGCTCATAGCCAAGGCTTTCCCAGCGTTGAAACCAAATGTAGCTTAAAAATTGGTGATGCTTGAGGCTGTATTGCTTTTCATGTTTTTGGTAGTCTTCCCTAATTTCCACTAATAAATCTAGTAATTGTAGTAAATTAGAGCATTTTTGAATTTGACGGGCAGTAGCAAGGAGCCACTGTTGTAACTTCCGATAACTGATGAATTGTCCGCCCACATCGCGGCGATGTACAAATAAAACATATTGCCAACATTCGATGCGCACAATTAACTGTTGGGGAATGTTGAGGAATTTGGCGATTTCACTAACACTAATGCAGAAATTTTGAGAGGGTTGGAGGCGATTAAATAGAGTAGTCATAGGGGGGATGGGGAGATGGGGGGAGGGGGAGACACAGAAACACCGAGACATGAGGAAGGAGAAGATAGAATCAACAAGTAATAAGCAATAAATGTTCTTATCTTCACTTATTACTTATTACTTATTACTTATTACTTATTACTTCTCCTCCCGATTCGGTAAATCCCAGATAACTTCAAATTTGGCATCGGGGACATTTTGACGCCACCATTGAAGATGTCCTTCTGCATCTGATTTGGTGCGATAGCGATCGATAATCGACCATTGCAGCTTGTTGTGCAATAGGCGAGCGATTGCCCACGGCTTGAGCCTGTCTCGATAGGACATAATTTAATTGTCTCCTTGCATAGAGGGGATCCAGAGCCAGCCTGTAGGCGTTCATTCTCACAGGCTGGCTTTTTTCTGGGTTACATTTGTAACAATATTAATTTACTACATCAGCTTTATTAGCACAACTATTTTGAGAAAAAAGTTTACAAATATACTAAGTCTACAGTGATGAGACCTATGATAATTTCAGTTCCTGAGCGATAGGCTGGGGCTAAGCTGTTGTGCATTAAAAATGCACAACAGCAAAGCAGGAGGCAGGAGGCAGGAGGCAGAAGGCACAATAGTTTCAGCCATTAAGTAATATCAACTAAATATATGATTTAAATGCTTAACAGCTTAACAGTTCAAATAATCTGGATATCAATGCAAGCACTAAAGAAAGTCCCAAGAAATTTTCTAGTAATCTTCTTTTCGCTAATTACTAGTTCTTATCTCTACTTTCAACTCAATAGGCTAGGATATATTCCCGCCTTATTTCAATTGTTAGATATTGTTTGTCTGCATAACTGTACAGCTGAGAGTAATCTACATCAACCTCTAGCAGGAAAACAGCTATTAAACTACAACCAAAAAATTACAGAGATTACCGGCTTATCAACTATAGACAAAACCAAAACTTCAATTCTGATTGAGAAATCAAAGTATAGACTCACCGTATATCATGCTCAAGAACCAATCAAATCTTATCCTGTGGTTTTTGGCAAAAATCCAGTAAGTGATAAATTCAAAGAAGGTGATCTAAGTACTCCTGAAGGTATTTTTAAAATTCGAGACCTTTATCCCCACTCGGCTTGGTCAAAGTTCCTCTGGATTGACTACCCTACCCCAGATTCTTGGAGAAAACACTTTCAAGCCAAAACAGAAGGTAAGATTGGTAAGTTAGACCCTATTGGTAGTGAGATTGGTATCCATGGTGTTCCCACTGGTGCAGATGCTTTAGTCGATCAGCGCTCTAATTGGACATGGGGATGCATTTCCCTCAAAAATCAAGATATCGATGAGCTTTATCAAGTTGTCCAGCAAGGCACTCAAGTGGAAATCATCCCGTAACTGCTCACTGCCATAGAGATGTTGAGAGCCAGTTATAGCGCTACGCGCAAGGCAGAAGGCAGAAGGCAGAAGTTGACTGTGACAAAGTTTTAGCGATTTAGCTTGTCCTAACCTTAATACGTACTGCTATACAAGGGACAGGTAAATTTAAGTTTTCCTTAATCATTAATGTCAAGAATTTTTCTCAATAAGTTTAAAATAATTTACATCGAAATCTATGATAAGGTTAATTATCTTTAGATAATGGCAATTATTAGTTAAAATAGTGATAATCATTATCATAATTAATGCTTAACTCCCTGAATTCAAAAGCCAGAGCCGATCGGTTCTTGGTCAAAGCAGTATTTCACCTATGCATGGGGAATGGTAGTATATTTCATTAACTAGGTTATGCAATTGAGAAGCATCTAACCTAATTAACTGGTGTGAGGAAATGGCAATGTTTAAAACTTTGTGTAAATCTTGGCTGCTCAGCCCTGCGATTCTAGGGACGACACTGTTGGCAACGACAGCAATTGCCCAGGAAAGCAACTCAGTAGAAATAGATATTGCCCAGGCAAATGTCTCTAATCAGCCTCAAATAGTTGATCATAGCCAGAACCATATCCTAGAACAAATCAGGCGCTACAGTAGAGAAAATCGCAAAAGAAGCCTCAATCAAGTTACCAATGTCTCTCAGTTACGGGATGTTTCTCCTGGAGACTGGGCATTTGAAGCCTTGCGATCGCTCGTAGAACGCTATGGTTGTATTGCAGGATATCCTGATGGTACCTTCCGGGGCAATCGACCATTAACTCGCTATGAATTTGCCGCTGGTTTGAATGCCTGTTTAAACCAAATTGAGCGTTTACTTACCTCTAACGATAATTGGCGTGAGGACTTGGAAAGGTTACAGCGACTGATGCAGGAATTTGAGGCAGAGCTAGCAACCTTAGGAACAAGAGTTGATGGCTTGGAAGGGCGCGTAGCTTTCTTGGAAGATAATCAATTTTCCACTACCACCAAGCTAGAGGGAGAAGTTATCTTTGGTCTCGCCAGTGTGATCACCGGAGAAGATTTTAATGGCAATGATGTTGATCAAGTACCTGTTTTCGGTGACCGAGTACGCTTAGAATTTAATACCAGTTTCACTGGCCAGGATTTACTATTTACGCGACTAGCAACAGGCAACTTCCCTGAATTTGCCGGAGTAACAGGTACCTTCGAGGGGGAAATTGCTTTTGCCCAGCCGGATGGTAATAATGTCGCCGTCGAAGTTTTGTATTATCAGTTTCCCTTTGGCGATAACACTGAAGTCTCAATATTTGCTACTGGAGGCGCTGCTGACGACTTTGCCGATACCCTTAATATCCTGGATGGAGACGGTGGTAGCGGTGCAGTCTCAGCTTTTGGAACACGTAATCCGATTTATTTCCCAGTTGAAGGTGCAGGCTTAGGATTTAAAACTGCACTAAGTAACACTTTTGAATTAAGTGGCGGCTACTTAGCCAATAATGATGAAGTCAGTAACCCCTCAAATGGTAGTGGTTTGTTTAACGGTCCCTATAGTGCCTTAGGTCAGTTAGTATTTAAACCAAGCGATAGTCTGAGTATTGGTTTAACCTACGTTCATTCCTATAGGCAAAATGACACTGGCACTGGCAGTAGACTAGCTAACTTCCAGAATACCCTAGAGGAGTTTTTTGATAGAGGTGTTGATGGTCAAACAGTAGGAGAGTCCCTCACTGGTTTAGGATTTAGCACCGATATCCCCGTAATCAGCAATTCCTACGGCATTGAGTTATCCTGGCGACTATCTGATCAACTTGTGATCGGTGGTTGGGGTGGTTACACCTTCTCTGATACCCTATCCACCGGTAATGGACTAATTAATCGCGGTACGATTGAAACTTTAAACTTTGCTCTCACCTTAGGCTTCCCTGATCTTGGTAAGGAAGGTAATCTAGGAGGTATCATCGTCGGGGTGGAGCCTTACGTAGTTGACTCAAGTGTCAACCAGGTTAATCCCTCGGCATTACCTAGCTTAAATGCCGCTGGCCTCACTGAAAATGACTTACCCATTGGTGAAGATAACGATATTTCTTTTCACGTCGAGGCCTTCTATCAATATCAGTTGACGGATAATATCGCGATTACGCCTGGATTAATCTGGATTACAGCTCCCAATAACGAGGATGACAATGATGATTTGGTAATTGGTACGATCCGAACTACCTTTAGCTTCTAGGTAACAAATAGGTAGGTATAAATAAACGCATCTTGTAAAATCTATGTAAGAGGTAGTTTGCCAATAAGGCGCTATCACTCAAGAAGATGCGATCACTTGATCCTTAATGAGGCACCGACTGAAAATCTTCATAACTGCTTAAGAAAACTGCACGCTTAAAGAGTTGGGGAAGATGCAAAGTCTTCCCCGACTTAATCTCCCTCAAATCCCTCAAATAGGCAATCTAACGGGACTTAGACAGAATTACAGGCGATTTTAGCCGAAGAATTCGTTTAAGTCCCACTAATAAATTTGAAAAAAGCCTCTGCTGTTTCCGATTCAAAAAACTCTTTTTGTTGGGATGTTGAACCGCCGGGCGCGCCACTCAAGTTGATAATATCTTCCAAAATTTTATTTTTCGTATCCTTTGGATTGAAAAGATCTAGTTGTAGAGTAACAATCTCCATCATTTCACCTTCATCCCTATTCTTAGGTCTACCCCATTCTGTCCCAGTCTGTTGCCAGTTGTCAGTTTCATAGAAGAATAGACGATCTTTTGCTGTTTCGCCATTATAAAATTGCTTGAAGTATTCTGCTTTATCGTAAACTTTTAGTGTACGGCGGCTTTCCTCTGTTACCTCTTTCTGAAGTGTTTTGGCGAGACCTCCAATATCTGTACCACCAAAAATGGCAGGATAGCCGCCTGCAAATTGCTCTTTATGATCAAACTCATTCTTTGGAGCTTTTATGGGGAAAGTGATTGATTTTGTATTGGAGTCATGCAGTAACACATAGTATTTGGTCTTTTTTCCAAGCATCATCAGTCTGCTTCGTCCTCCTATCTAAATTTTATTAGTGATACTATGGTTTGATTTTTGCGATCTAGGGTTATAATATGGTAATTTGACTTGTATTCACTTTTTCTTGTAATTTACATCAATACACTTTAAATTGTCGCACAAAAAATAATATTTGTCAAGTATAAGGTCAAATATTACTCTATAGATGCCCAATCATCATCTTCAGTCAGATAGAGAGTTAATAGAATCAAAATTAAAAATTAAAGATGCTTTTAGTCCAATTCAACTCAAGAAAATTAACTTGCCTAAATGTATCAACTTAAAAGTGAAACAGTATAAGATGCATACTTAAATTCTTGATGAGCTAAAGTCTGCTCAAAACTTAAGGAAAGTAATCTTGGAACTTAAAGAAGACAACCCCTTTCTCCAGCTCAAAGCTCGCAGCCTATTGCTCTGGTTTCTGCTCATTAGCCTAGCAAATGGCTTGTTTTTTGGTCTAATTGTGAGATTTATCGACTTAGATCTTAATGATCCAATTATGACCTACATATTTTACTGTCTAAGCTTTGGTTTACTATGCCTTTGGGTATTGCAACGGTTTCATCAGCTCGAAGTTAACCCTAGGTATGTGGTAGGAAACTTACCAAGTGGCTATCAATGGCTACCAGTTTTTGTTCTTGTCGCTGCCATAGTAATGTTTTCGATTGGCACGGCTTTGCTTTTAGTTTACTGCTTATCCCTGATTGCACCTGCATCAGTTGAGTCATTTCTAGGAGTTCTTGCTGCTGAGAGAGTAGAATCATCTTCTCTGCCAGTTTTTTACACCATACTAGAAGTGCTTTCTTTCTTAGTAGTAGCCCCCATCACTGAAGAATTTATATTCCGAGGAATTATTCTACAAAGATGGGCAAGCAAGTGGGGAACTACAACAGGAATATGGGTCTCTTCAATTGTTTTTGGCTTTTTGCATGTGAATCCTATTGGTTTATCAGTGTTTGGGATAGTGATGGCATTACTTTATCTCAGAACAGGCACACTGATTGTTCCCATAATTGCTCATGTGCTGAATAATTTACTGGCTATTTTGCCGCAAATTTTATCAAATAGTAATCTTGAGGCTGAAACTATTAATACCGATTATTATTTGTGGATGGGATTAGTTTTTATCGCTTGCTCGGCACCTTTTCTGATTCGTTTTATTCATAAAAAATGGCCACGCAAGCCTGTATCTTTACCATATTTTGCCAATCTTCGTAATGAATAAAATCTTAAATTTAAAGTTGATCAGATAGCAACCGACATCTCGGTTAGGACATAGTATTTTGATTCAAAGGGAACAGGGAACTCTTAAAAGGCAACAAAGAATAACAGGTAACAGGGAAGTTTCCTAACAGTTGTGGCAACTGCTATACTAAGCTGTTACGAATTTAACCTTCAATCGTGAGAAGTCCTACTCCTACCACGAAGTGGAGGTGTCAGGATCAATCACGAACCGGATCTGGCATATTATTAGATTTCATGTGCTATCATAAGTGGCGTAGGTGTAACCCAATTAAATGCAGAAATGCAGCCTACGAATACAAAAGAAATCTCTAACAATAAGTCCCTAGGGCGTAGGGCTTCAAAGCTCAGTCAATGTCGTCAAAGACGAGTCGCTGAGAAACCGACACTTACTCGCTAGAGAAGTGTGGGTGCGTCACCGAGTAACTCCCTGCACAACAGGACGAACCCCAGAACCATCAAATAGTCCTGGATTACCTCTCCAGTTAAAATCGTTGATCCTAAAGCCAATAGAACCGCGATCCTGGACTGGATTGTAACGCAGGAGAATGTTATAAGTGCGACGGCTGTATTCTATGAAGTAGTCGGTACTTATTTCTTCGCCACTATCTAAATTAAAGGCAGTCTGAAAACCCATACGAAATGGACCATAAACTTGCTGGGTAATACCGCCAGAGAGAATGCTTCGGTCTGCAATTCGGTCAAAGCGGAAAGGTGACTCGCTACCACGTGTAACCTGAGTATAACTGAGGTTAAAACCAGTGTAGTCCAAAAAAGGTCGGGAAAAATGACCCAGTTGTCCTGTTAACCTAATCGTGCCGCTAAGGGATTGTTGATTATCACCATTACTGTAGGCACTAGCAACACCTGTGAGGCTGGTACTAAGTCTCAGATTGGGAAGTATTGGTCTAGAGGTATATCGCAACCCTTCTGTGGGAGTAGCTGGCAAAGTTTTACCCCGCCAGAGTAAAAAACCACGATTCAAAGAAGCACTGGCTTGATACCGCGTTAAGGAAATGCGGTCATTGTCACGATCTACTTCAAGTAATTCATCTCTATCTGTCCTAGCATTAATATTCTGAACCCCTGCCTGATATCTTAAAGAGATGCCAGTTTTACCTAAAGGAGTTGGTGACGATGTAATTACACTACCGATGCTACTCTGAACAGTCTGGAAACCAAGGGAGCCATTGAAAAGGCGATCGCGGTAGCTATATTCTAGATTGAGAGTATGAGGTAAGCGATTACCAATGACATGGCGCAGTCGTAAACTTGCCCGTAGTTCATCATCGAAATCATCTGGTTCTAAGCTAGTGAGATTAGCTCTCCCCACTAGATTGGTGCGCGGATTAAAGGTAGCTTCCAGTTGAGCTTTGCCACCAAAGGCAGAAGGATTAACAATGCCTCCTTCATTATCGTCATCACCGAAGATTGCTCTCTGCACAAAATACTGAGGTGTAATGCTCAATTCTAACTTCGGAGTATTAATTACTCCAAAAGTGCGCTCCACAAACAAGCCCCCGCGCTCATCATTATCAAACCCTAAGTTGAATAGAGCTGGTTGTCTTTGGCGACGATCAATGATGACGCGGTTACGCAAAATTGGCAAAGAAAAACCCTGATCAAAAACTAGGCGAGGCTTAGAGGCAACTACTTCATCAACCTCCGGCGAAATCCTCCGAAACCGAGCTGAATTTGCCCGTAACTCTAATTCTGGTGGTGAAAAAGGATCGTTAGTAATTCTGACATTGGTGGCAACCGCCTCTGCTCCTTCAAATTCAATACGTTCAGCTTGATAGCGAAATCGATTAAGAGTCCCTTCAGTTTCCGGACTTTGTATACTCGGCAAAGTGCTTTGATCATCTTCAGAAGCGAAAGAAGCTCCTACTTCAAAGGAATAGCCACCAAGAGAGGTTACTCCTTGAAGCGGTTGCTCTCTGACAAGACGATCACTAGATGGTCCTGCAGTTGCCTGGGTACGGCTCTCAGTCTGGAGTTCACCACTAGCATTTAAAATTAAGCCGCTATCGGAGACAAAGTAATACTCAAATCTCTCACCCCGCAGTACTTGCCCTCTGCGGGTAAGAGCAACATTGCCCTCGGCAACAATAATGCGATTGGGTAGGTTAACTTGCAAGCGGTCTGCATCTAGTAGAGCGTCTTGAAAACGCAGTATAACATTACCTTCAGCTGTAATTATCTGCCGCTGCGCGTCATATTCTTGTCTGTCCGCACTCAATTCAATAACACTACCAGCTTCAATGGGAATATTAGTTTCCCTATTGTTTGAATCTTGCCCCTGGGGCGATTGGGATTGTTGATTACCTTGAGCTGAAGGGTAGGGAGTATCAGAGGAGGGTACACTAAACTCAAATTCTCTAACTTCTCCCCCCCGCTCTTGAACTAGAAGACGTTTAACAATTGTTACAGGTACTTCTTTTTGTTGAGGATCATTGATACTCAATGCCGGACCGAGGTTGACAGCACTGTGATCAACAACAGTAGAAGGGGTCAAATCCCCTTGTAAGTTGTTACTCCTGAGTTGTTCCTCCTGCCTCCTGCCTTCTCCCTCTCGAGTGGGTGGAGAAACTTTTATTTCTGGCGACGACTTCGATGATACCTGCTTACCTTGCTCCTGTTGCTGTTGTGAACTATCAAGGCTTACATAACTTTGAGTCTCAATTTTCGATAAAGAAGACTCTAGTACCAAGTTTTCTGGCGGATTTGGTACAGGCTTTTCCTGTGTGGCAACATTTCTAGTCTTTAGCGAAAACAGTGCTTCCGGCAAGAATTTATCTTCGCTAGCACGATCTTCAGGATTGACAAATTGAACAATTTGAGGGACTTCAGGCGGCTGAACTGGTTGGAGCATCTTGGTAAAATTCCCCGACAGGATTCCCTATGTTAAATTTTGAATGCTAGCTTGGATACCAGCTTGGGAATAATGCCGGTCTCAAAACTTGTAAATTGGGAATGATTAGACATTGAAAACATCCTGGGAGCTGCTTATAAGACACAGAGACGAACAAAATAGCTGTGCAGTTTCACTTCCAACTCGCATAATTTATAGAGGAGCGAGTCAGCTCCATCATAGGGAAATATTAATGCTCTATATATATCTCTAAAATCTCCAATTTTTTGAAATTAAGTACGCTCTCAACTCATCCTCTAGATACTATAGAAGCGCGGTAAACCAGAATTCACTAGATAACCACGCACTCACGTTGAGGGAGCGAGGCGTATTTCGCCCCCTTATATATAGTGAATTAGCAATAAATCACTATATTAATCTAAATCCCGTCGCTTGGGGTTACGAGCCGGATCATTTGACAAAAAGCCAAACACAAACAAGGCGATGAAGATACTAACAACAATGTATACAACAATCTTGAGGGTGGTCATAGTGGTATTTCCCGGAGTATTAATTGACATCTCCCCGGCGCTTACTCTATAGGTACAGCGCTGGTTTCGCCTCTGAATCTAGGAACAGAGATGGGGCAGTGTGGGGGTTTTCGGGAGTATGGGAGGATTTTTGTATACAAAACTCCCCCGTGCTTTCCTTCTGTTCCCCCTTTTCCTACACACTCTCTTCCCCCGGCAAACCGGTTGCATAGGCGTTTTTTAGTCCCCAGAGTTCCTGGGTACTGAGGAAGTTCTAGATTGATCCACTCCCACGAATTGAATTCGTGGGATTCAGGCATCAAGGGTGAGATTGCAGGCACAGCCTGTCTGACATCTCCTAGGCCTAGGGTTGAACTCCCAACCCTTTTAATGATTGTATATCACTCCAGCTGCATGGAGAGACTGCTTAAGATATCGATTGCGCTTGTGAGCGTATAGCTTGAACTTTAAAGCCTTCATGCTATTTTTATCTGAACTTCTTGGCTCTTCAAATTGTGATTTTCTGCAAATGCTCCATCACTTCCTCGGCTGACTTGTATCTTTCAAAAGCTCTGAAGCGTACCATTTTGTCTATAATTTCGGCAAATTCGTCGCTGACCTTTGCCAGGTCACGCCAGCTAATTTCTTCTTCTTCTGTACGGGACAAATGATAGGGAACGATGCCAGTCAGGGCTTGAATGCCAATCATTCCCAGCGCATAAATATCACTAGCAAAACTTGGTCGCCCATCATATTGTTCTGGCGGTGCGTAGCCACGAGAGCCAATGGCAATCGTCTCTCTCTGCTGAGCCTCCTCCAGAGGGCGGATTTGTTTGACTGCTCCAAAGTCGATGAGGACAAATTTTCTGTCTTTTTCGCGACGCATGATATTACCGGGCTTGATATCTCGGTGAATCACACTGTGCTTGTGGACAAAAACTAGAATTTCTAAAACTCCTGTAAGCATCTCGAAAACTTGTGCTTGGGGCATTCGCTTATCAAGGGTGAGTTCGTCGCTTAGGGGATGACCTTGGATATATTCTTGGACTAAGTAGAACTGTTGATTTTCTTCAAAATAAGCCATGAGTTGGGGAATCTGATCGTGCTTGCCCAACTGCTGTAAGATTTCTGCCTCCGTTTGGAACAGACGTCTAGCAACTTTTAAGAATTTTTCATCGTTACGAGCTGGTAGCAGTTGCTTGACTACACACTGAGGCGAATGTGGTAGTTGATTATCTTCTGCCAGATGAGTCAGACCAAAGCCACCAGCACCCAAGGCACGTTTAAGTTTATAGCGTCCTCCTAAGAGATTAGGGTCTGTTTTGGAATCTATAATTTGCTCAGGGGCTTTTTGATAATTAGCAGGGACAACTTCGGTTGGAGCATCAGGTGCTAGTTCTGTTGTCCCGTTGGGCAAGGGTTGGGTTTCAGCTAGGAGTGTCTCATTTGTTTGCTCCTTAAGCAGAGCCTGCAATTGCATGATGTCATCTGCCTGTTCCCTGACCTTTTCCTCAATGTATTGGCGTTTTTCCTCAGCCAAGAGACGCTCTTGCTCTGCCTCTCGGCGCTCAATCTCAGACTTGTAGGCACTGTAAGTAACCACACCTGCGCCTGCCGCCAATAACCCCAGAGCTGGTGTAGCGACAGGTATCCATCCAGAGTTGAGAAACACTACCCCCGATATGCCTAACAACAGACCTAGAGTAACAATTCCAGCAAGCAATTGCTTGGCAGGATGGCGAAAAATTAGCACGACGATACCGCCAGTGAGCGACCAACCCCAAATCCATAGTCCTTCTACCCAATCTGGCCAAAACCAAAATAGTTTTCTTCCATCTAATACAGCACTTAGAATTTGACTGATCAGCTGACCATGCACCTCAACTCCTGGCATTCTCGTACCTCCCTCACTAGCGCTAAAAGGAGTGAGGAAACTATCTTTGAGAGAACTGGCTTTGGCACCAATCAGAACAATGTGGTCTTTTACCCAGTCCGGTTCAATTTGATTGTTGAGAACGTCAGTTAAGGTAATGCTACTGGCGAGTGAGTCAGCGGAGCGGTAATTGAGTAAGATTTGGTAACCTCCGGTGTCTCCTCTTTGATAGCTACCGGAGGTAGGTGAAAGGGGTTTGAAAACGACTTTGCCCAATTTCAAGAAACCTTGGTCAGTCGGTTGAGGCTCTATGCCCTCTTGTTGTGCTAGGTAGCCAGCCGCTAGCTGAAAGCTTAAGGAAAAAATCGTAGTGCAGGGGTAAATAGGTTCTGGACCTTGGAACAGTAGTCCCCTACGAATAACGCCATCAGCATCAGGACTAATGTCAGCAAAGCCTACGCGCTCCTCAGGGACATAAGGCGGTGGTGGTACCCCAGGGTCATTACCACTCTCAATTTTGCATACTGGGATGATGCTATCATTATTTGCCATGGTTTCTGACAATTCTTGCTCACCCGGTGGCTGGGAAAAATCCCTAAAGATATCTAAACCAATGACTGCAGGTTCATGTTGTGCGAGATTCTTGAGAACCTGATTCATCACGGCATCAGTCATCGGCCACTGCTTTAGGGACTGAATATCAGCTTCTGTGACTTCTACCACCAGTAGGCGCGGATCTGGGGGCAGAGGTGGTCTCAGCTGTATCATTTTGTCAAAGGCACTAAGTTCCCAAGACTCCCAGAGATTTAGCTGCCTACCTCCTAGCAGCAGCAAGCCGGTGACGGTGACACTTGCTACTAATGCTGGAGATGTTAGCACAGAGACACCGATGCTTTTAAGTCGTGACAAAACTTTAGATAGTCTTGTCTGTGCCAAGTCTTGAGACTTGCTGTGCTTTTTAAGTTTTGAGTTTCGAGGTGACTTCTGACTTGTTAGTTTCACAAGCTGACCACTCATTAAGCTTCAAGAAGCGATGCAACCTGTCTCTGTACTCGAAGCTGTTTGTGACGTACCTACACCGAATCAGAGATTACGGTGTAGGCTTCTCAGCGACTCTTCTTTGAAGACATTGACTGAGCTTTGAAGCCCTACGCCCTAGGGACTTATGATCAGAAATTTTTCTGTATTTGTAGGCTGCATTTCTGCATTTAATTGGATTACACCTACACTACTTATGATAACACACGAAATCTGGTTCGTGATTCATCCTAAAACCTCCACTTCGTGGTAGGTGTAGGACTTCTCACGATTGAGGTTAAACTCTGAGTACTTTTGACACTCCCCCTTTTAGAAAAAGGGAGAGCCTATGGAACTTTCATGCCATATATCCCGTTTTATTGGGTTACCACCGCACCCGAGGATTGCCCTTATGGGCGTCGGGTTATCTCCTTTTAGCCACTGTTAATTCAGTGCTGGGCGTTTCAAACAGATTTAACTGTCTGGGTTCCGCCTAGTCCTAGCGTACCTTGAAAAAATTGTTACCAAATGAATTACAAACAAGTAACTCCGACTTCACAGCCGCAAGCTATTCATATTATGACACGGCGAATGAATTCAACCTGTCGGATTTCTCTTGTGAACTACGATTTAAAAATAAATAATTTGGAGATGGCAAAGAAACAAATCTCCTAGCCAAGAGTTCTTTTTTGGTGTTACATTGATTAGAATCTACTTCTCTGTAAGCGTCCAAGCACCATTCCAGTCATCTGGCGGCGGGTTTTGCAGGAAATGGTGGCATCGATTCAAATGTAAGTCAGCAGCTTTATCGTTTTTGTCAAATTCTTCTAAAATAATGCCGAACTCACCCATAGCACGGGTAAACTTTCGCTGTAGGTAATACTCTCGACCTTTTTGATAGTGTTTGATTATTTGTGCCTTCTGCTCTGAAATTGGGGTTCCTGTGAGTCCCACAAGTTCATAAATTGATACAGGCTTCGTTTTGCCCTTGACGACAATTTTGTCGAGTTCCCGCACTTCTACTTGCTCAGCACAGGGCTGATAAGTATTTTCGCTGATCAAAATGTCGCAGCCATATTGTTTGGTAGCCCCTTCCAAGCGAGCTCCCAAGTTGACACCGTCACCAATGGCAGTAAACTCCATCCTTTTACTGGAGCCAATATTACCGCTGATGACGCTATCAGAGTGAATACCAATACCAATTTTAATGATTTCCTTATCTTGATCAAGGCGACGGGCATTGAATTGTTCCAGCCTTTGACGCATATCTAGGGCAGTTTGTACAGCCCTCCAGGCATGATCTTGTTGGGGTAAAGGCGAACCAAATACTGCCATGATCGCATCACCGATGTATTTATCAAGAGTGCCTTTATGTTGAAAAACTGCATCCACCATCGACTCAAAATATTCATTGAGCATACTGACTACTTCTTCGGCAGTGAGCCTTTCAGTTAAGGTGGTGTAGCTGCGAATGTCAGAGAAGAGGATAGAAACGTCTTTGCGATCGCCTCCTAATTTAGTATCACCCAGTTTGAGCAATTTCTCTGCCAACTCCTGAGTCATGTAGCGATACATAGTACTCTTGAGGCGTTTTTCATCACTGATATCTTCCATCACCACCAATGCGCCCCTGACTTGGGATTCGTTGCTAGCATCGGCAATGGTGTTAATCGAAAGATTAACACTGCGCTGCTTTTCTTTTCCTTTAGAAATTAAAGTTTGATCAGGGTAGTATTGATTGCGTTCTTTGTAGTTTTTTCCATCTAAAGCCTGTTTAAACCATTTAGCAAATTTTGTAGCATCATGTTGTTGGTCATCAATGCTGATTGCCTCAGTAATTAGTTTTCCTTCTAGGCGCGTTTTTGGATCTAGGCCTAATAATTTTTTTGCACTCTCATTGGCTGCGATAATTCGGCATTCTTGATCAGTGGAAATTACCCCATCCGAAAGGCTGCGTAGGATATCGCGTTGAGTTTGTTCTTGTTGCTTAACAGTAGCGAATAACTTAGCATTTTGGATGGCAACACCGGCTTGCACATTAAATGCTGCCATAAACTCTTGGTCAGTACGATTAAAACTTGCTTTCCAACACTCAGGAGCCTCAGGCCAGTCAGCGGGATTATATTGAGGGAATTCGCCTTGTTTTTTCTTGTTGAGTAATTGAGTAATACCAATCAAATCTTGATCAGCGTTAAAAACTGGCATGCACAATAAACTACAGGAACGATAGCCAGTCTTCCTATCAGTTGCTTTAGAAGTTTCAGAGCCGCTATCCTCGTAAAGGTCAAACCCGATATTTAAAGGCTTACCGGATTGGGCAACTCTACCAACGTAACCCTCTCCCATAGGTACGCGGAATTCTTTTAAAGTGTCACCAATGGGAATTTTAGTCCACAAATCATTGCGTTCGTGGTCAATTAGCCATAGTGTAGAACGATCAGCATTCATTAGTTGCTTAGCTTCGTCCATAACCTTCTGGAGAGTAGCTTCGAGGTCTAAACTGCTTCTGCTAAGGGATTCAGTTGCTTTCATCAGCGCGATCGCTGCTCGCTGCTGTTGAGCCGCCGTGTAAAATGACCTAGAGGACTCCAGAATCAAGCGAATCGAAGGCGCAAACTCATAAAATAGTTTTTCGTCTGCCTCTGTAAATCCTGGTTTTTCAATTTTATCTGCTAGAGGAGCTTCAGGAGGGTGATTGGTTTTTAACTTATTAATTAACTGAACAACAGCAACCAAATCTTGGTTCTCCGTCAATAAGGGCAAAGTCAGCTGGGTATAGGCCCGATATCCAGTTTTCTTATATAGCTTTTTGGACTCTTCAGAGCGGGTATCGTTGAAGAAATCATAGGGATTATAAACAACTTTCTTGGATGTTGCCACTTCCCCAGCAATCCCCCGATCCGCCGGAATTCGCAGTTCTATGCTTTTGCCCTTCTCGCCCTCAGCCACAATTGACCAAAGTTGGTTTTTGTCTTCATCGAGAATAAAGATTGTGGTTCGGTCTGCACCAAGTAGTTCTGCAGTTTTAAGAGTGATAGCATTCAGCATCTCTTGGAGAATTGTCTCAAAACCGTGGCTGTTTAGCAACATCGACAGAGTCTGATTAACCAATCTAAGTCGGTGTTCAACATCTGTGACAACTTGTTTAAAAGTATCCTGGGTTAGGGGAGCCAGAAATGCCGAAAAACTACCCTTAGTTGTTGCCAACGAACCAGCAGGCGAGGGTGTTTGTTCCTCTAGGTTCTGGTATTCTCCGGAAGCATTACTAATAGCGTTGGTATTATAGAGTTCTTGATTATATCCACGGCGATTGGCAGATGGCATATCTCTGGTTTCCTCTCTATATTGGTCATGTGTTTTTGATTATTACTTTGCTTTAGGGAACTCCAAGAAATAAATTATCCAATTGACTTAGAAACACGACGTAAAGATTGATCTCCCCATCTCCCCACCAAAGGCAGGAGGCAGAAGGCAGAAAATTCATCTCCCCCTCTCCCCATCTCCCCCTCCCCCCATCTCCCCCTCTCCCTGTGCTCAATTGGATATTTTTTCATTTGGAAGTCCCTGATGCTAGGGGTTAGTAGGAACAGCCTCACGCCAGTTAGCAGCTTTGGCTAACAGAGATTCAGCAAAAG